>CANKTR010000001.1 GCA_947486475.1 Microbacteriaceae bacterium
GTTATCGGAGGACACCACGCGATATTGTTCCACGCCGGACATGATGACGCGGGCGGATTGGAATTCCACGCGGGCATCGTCGAGTTTGGCTTGGCCGCGATCGAGTTTGCGTTGCGCGCGCGCGAGTGCTGTGTCCCCAGCATACGCCTGGCGTTCGCCGTCGCGGAGTTTGGCGCTACCCGCGTCGAGCTTCGCTTGGCCATCGACGATAGCTGCGCGATTTTCCGCAACGGCCGCTAAACCGCCGTTGACCAGTGCCAACTGAGCTTCAAGGGCGGCGATTTCGTCGGCGAATCCGCCCAATTGTTCGTACTGGGCAATTCCGGCTTCGATCGTGGCTTTGTTGGCGCGAAGTTCCTTGGCCGCCGCCCGCAGTTCAGCGAATCCCTCATCCAATTTCTTCTGGTTTGCTGCGATCTCAACCCGACCGTCTGCGATGTCCTTTCGAGCGTCGACAATCTGCGCCAGTCCGTCCGTTATTTTTTGTTGCCCGCGGTCGATTTTTCGTTGCCCGTCGGCGAAGTCGGTGGGTGCGTTCGCGACGTCGGCCGCGTTGTCGTCGAGCGTCTGCTGTACCTCAAACGGATCAACCGTGTCGTCCACTGCGGGCAAGTCGTGAACCGTCGCTAGCGCTCGAGAGATGGCGTCTTTTTCGGATTCCGTGAAGGGCGCGCCATCCGACTTGTGGAAGATGACCTGACCCGCGCCTCGACTGGCGTCCGTGAATTCGGATTGCAAGAGGTCGATTGTTTTTTGCGCGTCGGTCCCGTCGATTGTCATCGCCGTAGAAAAGGTTCCACCCGCGGTTGCGGCGATTCCGCCGACAATTCCCAGAACGGCGAGCCACGCCACGATGACGGCCCACGCGCGCCGTGCCACAAAGACACCGAGACGGTAAAGGAGTTGGGACAAGGAAGACCTCCGCGATTATTGCACTAGTGAATAAAAGTATTGCACTAGTGCACAAATGAGTCAAATCGGGAGTACGCTAGCGTCGTGAGCTCCGAGACCGTGACGACCGTGGGCGCCAGCCACGTGCTTGGACGCCGACCCAAATCCACGCCCGTGGAGATTATCCCGGTGGCGTGGGCGCTGTTCGAAAAAGACGGTTACGAATCGACGACGATGGCGGACATCGCCGACGCCAGCGGAATTTCCCGACGAACCTTGTTCAATTATTTCCCCACCAAAGAAGCAGTCTTGTACCCCGCGGTGGACGCGTACATGGTCGAATTCACCAAGTGTTTGGTCAATCGGCCGAGCGGAGAGTCCCTCTTCGCGTCACTCGAGCAATCGTTGTTGCAGTGCCGTGACAAACAGATCGAACTGGAAGAAATGTTCAACCCGGGTCCCGTAGTTCACGCCGCCCGATTGGGAGAATCCGCCATTCGGTACACGCGTGATCTGTGGGCCAGTGAGATGGAGAAGGCGGTCGCGGTGAAGTTGGGGAACGTGCCGGGCGGCACAGTGATGGCAGGGTTTGTCGGAGCCCTCGCCGCGCAGATTTGGACCGAGATCACCAAGCAAATGAAAACAGACGGTCCGGGCGCAGACATTAACACCGCTCTCGCGGTGGCGATGACGTCGCTCAAACGCCTCTTCGCCTAACAAGCCGCGGCAACGGCAATTCGCGCTAGCGCGGCTGCAATGTCACGTTGGGCATGTCCGGGGCGGGAATCCAGCCACCGACGTGGTCCGCGAACGGCGGATAGGTGTGCAGGTTCCAGTCGAGGCGCATCTGTTCGATTTCGTCGTGATCGCGGCCGATAAAGTTCCACCACATCAGAATCTGTTCCGTGAACGGCTCACCGCCGATGATGATGACTGTTCCCTTTCCGGACAACGACAGTGTGTCCTCGCCGACCGGAGAGAACCACAGAGCGCTTTCGGGAACGTCTTCGCCGTTGGCTGTCACGGTCCCGCCAACGTTGAGCACTCCGTATTCCCACGCGGGGTTGAGCGGAATCGTGCCGGCGGTACCGACCGTCACTTCGGCCCCGACCAGCGGGCTGAACACCGTCGCCGATGAATGAGCGTCTCCCCAACGCCCGATGAAAACCGATGCGTGATGGTCGCCGAAGGACACGGTGGGGATGTGGCCGATGTGTTGGAACGCGGGGGGCATGCCGCGCACCGCATCGGGTAACGCAATCCACAGTTGAACCGCGTGCAACGTGTCCGGACCGAGAAGGCTGCGTTCGCTGTGGGACACGCCGGAACCCGCGGTCATGAGGTTGAGGCTCCCCGGGGTGATGGTTTGGACCGAGCCCAGGCTGTCGCGGTGGTCCACCGCTCCGTCGAGTAACCAGGTGACGGTCTGAAGTCCCGCGTGCGGGTGGGCGGCCACCGTCATCCCATCGACCTGTGGGGTCGGGCCGAAATGATCCACGAACACCCACGCACCGATTTTCCGCAGACGAGCGTGGGGGATTGATCGTCGAACATCAACTTCCGTGCGCGTGGTCAACTTGACGACCCTCGGCTCGATTATCACGAGTCCAGTATCACCCCAACAACCAATCGGCAGAGCGCGTACACTGTTCTCAGCCCCTCGCGTGGCGCCACCCAGGCCAACTCCCCCAGGTCGGAAACGAAGCAAGGGTAACCCGGCTCTGGCGGGTGCGCGGGGGGTCTTTTCGCTCCCACCCATCGCGCTCGACCGGTCGAAATAGACCCTCTGCTCGCGCCGCCCAGAGAAAGTCGGTGGGTGCGGGTAATCTCAAGGGGTGGCAGTCGCTCTTTATCGTCGGTATCGACCGGAATCGTTCGATGAACTCATCGGACAATCCCAGGTCACGGACCCGCTGCGCGCCGCCCTCCGCCAAAACCGCGCGAATCATGCGTATCTGTTTTCAGGACCGCGCGGTTGCGGCAAGACGACGTCCGCTCGAATCCTGGCTCGGTGCCTCAATTGTGCTGAAGGTCCGACTGACACCCCGTGCGGAAAGTGTGACAGCTGCGTCGAATTGTCCCGAGACGGTTCGGGGTCGCTCGACGTCGTCGAAATCGACGCCGCGAGCCACAACGGGGTCGATGACGCACGCGAACTGCGCGAACGAGCCGGGTTTGCCCCCGCGCGTGACCGGTACAAGATTTTCATCCTCGATGAAGCCCACATGGTCACCCAACAGGGTTTCAATGCTTTGCTCAAGATCGTCGAGGAACCACCGGAGCACGTCAAGTTCATTTTCGCGACGACCGAGCCGGAAAAAGTGATTGGGACAATTCGCTCTCGCACTCATCACTACCCGTTCCGCCTTGTTCCCCCCGCGGTCATGCTCGACTACGTCGCGGAACTCTGTGTTCAGGAAAAAGTGACCGTGGAGGACGGCGTTCTGCCATTGGTTATTCGTGCCGGCGGGGGTTCGGTGCGCGACACGCTGTCGCTGCTCGACCAAATCATCGCGGGTTCCGACAACGCGGTCGTCACCCGTGAGCGAACCAACAACCTCCTCGGCTACACCCCGGGTGAACTTCTCGACGAGAGCATCGAAGCAATCGGCCGGGCGGACGCCGCGCACGCCTTTTCCGCGATTGACCGCGTAATTCAAACCGGCAATGACCCCCGCCGTTTTGTCGAGGACGTCCTCGAACGTTTCCGGGATCTCGTCATCGTGAACGCGACGGGAACCGGTGCTGCGGCGGTGCTGCGCGGTGTCCCGCAGGACGAGATTGTTCGGATGTCCGCTCTCGCTGAATTGTTCGGCGGTCCAGCACTCTCGAGAGCGGCCGATATCGTGAACGCCGCACTGACCGGAATGACCGGAACAACGCCTCCCCGCATCCACCTCGAACTCATGGTTGCCCGATTGTTGACCGAGTTGTCGGACGGTCCAGCGGAAACTCGAGCCGTTGCTGCGCCCGTGGTGGCTGCGCCCGTGGTGGCTGCGCCCGTGGTGGCCGCTGACTCTGCGCCGCCGACTCCCGTTGCCGCCGCAGGGTCACTTGCCGAGCTCATAGAGGTCTGGCCCGCCATCTTGGAAGAACTTCAATCCTCCAAAGGGTCGTGGCTGGTCATCAACTCTGCTCGCCCGGCGTCACTCGAGGGCGACGTTCTCACCCTCGAATTCGCCGACCAGCAGTGGGTCGAGCGCTTCAAAGAAAAATCCGAGAGCGGTCCCGCGGTTTACGAGGACTTGCGCGAGGCGATTGTCGGTGCCCTCGGGGTTCGATTGCGTTTCGTGCCGCGTGTGGGAATGGCAGCCGCCACCGCCACGCCGCCCTCTCCCGGCCCATCGCCCGCTCCGAGTGAAGCCGCGACTGCGGCGCCCACCCATTCCGAAACCACAATTGCGGACGATGCCCCCACGACAAAAATGGAACCGGTGATTCCCGTCGCGGGCACGACACCGGATACACCAGCGCAATCGATACCGAAACCCGATGAAGAACAACGCGGCGAATCGGTGGTCCGCGATGTCTTGGGCGCAAAGTTGATTGCCACAATCGACGACGCAGCGGCACCCATCAGCCGGACCGCACCAGCAGAGGACGGCCTTGCCATCTTCGATGTCGACCCTTCACCCGAAAAAGACTGACAATGTACGAGGGAATTCTGCAGGAACTAATCGACGAATTTGGGCGTCTTCCCGGGATCGGCCCGAAATCGGCACAACGCATCGCGTTCCACATCATTCAAACCGAGTCCTTTGACCCGACTCGCTTAGCCGAGCTCTTGCACACGGTCCGCGCGAGCGTGCGGTTCTGCGCGGTCTGCGGAAACGTGTCGCAGGACGACGAGTGTGCGATCTGCCGGGACCCGCGACGTCGTCGGGACCAGATTTGTGTGGTCGAAGAGGCGAAAGACGTCGTCGCGATCGAACGCACTCGTGAATTCGCGGGTCTGTATCACGTGCTGGGTGGCGCGATCAGCCCGATCGATGGCATCGGGCCCGATCAGTTGCGCATTGCGCCCCTCCTCGAGCGATTGCGGGACACCTCGATTACGGAAATCATTTTGGCCATGGACCCGAACGTCGAAGGCGAAGCGACAGCGACGTATCTGTCCCGTCTGATCGGGCCGCTGGGGATCATCGTGACGCGCCTTGCGAGCGGATTGCCGGTCGGTGGCGATCTCGAATACGCCGACGAAATAACGCTGGGGCGCGCTCTTGAAGGTCGCACTCGAATCACCCAGAACTAAATTTCACTAAGATTGGGCGGAACGGTGGGCAACGGCGCGACCACCGAGACTTGTCCTTCTACCGAGAGAAAATCCGTGTCTCTAATCGTCCAAAAGTTTGGCGGCTCGTCCGTCGCCGATGCCGAGAGCATCATGCGCGTCGCTCGCCGAATTGTCGCGACGCGCGAGGACGGTCACGATGTGGTCGTCGCCGTGTCGGCGATGGGGGACACGACCGACGAATTGGTCGATCTCGCACACCAGATCACGCAAACTCCCGACCCGCGGGAACTCGACATGCTGCTCACGACCGGCGAGCGAATTTCGATGGCTCTCCTGGCCATGGCTATCAAGAGCCTCGGCCACGAGGCCCGTTCCTACACGGGAAGCCAAGCGGGAATGATGACCACCGCCGAGCACGGATCCGCGCGCATCGTGAACGTGACCCCGGATCGAATTCGCGAGGCTCTCGATGACGGTGCGATTGCTATCGTCGCGGGATTTCAGGGTTTCAATCGGGACTCCAAAGACATCACGACTCTCGGGCGCGGTGGCAGCGATACGACGGCAGTCGCTCTGGCGGCCGCACTCGGCGCTGATGTCTGCGAAATCTATACCGACGTCGACGGTGTGTTCACCGCGGATCCGCGTGTCGTTCCTCGCGCACATCCAATCGAAGTGGTGACGTTCGAAGAGATGTTGGAGTTGGCTGCTGCCGGAGCAAAAGTCCTCCACATCCGTGCGGTCGAGTACGCTCGACGTCACGGCGTCGCTATTCACGTTCGATCCAGTTTCGCGGACACGAAGGGAACGCACATCGTCGCGGAAAGGGGAAACAACATGGAAGAGCCCATCATCACCGGTGTGGCCGGTGACGTGTCCGAAGCAAAAATCACGGTGGTCGGGGTTCCCGATATCCCCGGCAAAGCAGCCGAAATTTTCACCATCGTGGCCGGGACCGGAGCCAACATCGACATGATTGTGCAAAACGTTTCCGCCCAGGAAACCGCTTTGACCGACATCTCGTTCACTCTTCCCAAAACGGACGGCGAAAAAGTTCTTCACGCGCTTCGCGACGCCCAGGGCGAGGTTGGTTTCCACGACATCGTCTATGACGACGACATTGGCAAGCTCTCGGTTGTGGGGGGTGGAATGCGAACCAACGCGGGTGTGTCCGCCCAGTTGTTCACCGCGCTGTTCACGGCCGGGATCAACATCGAAATGATTTCAACCTCAGAAATTCGAATCTCGGTCGTGACGCGCGGCAAAGATCTCGCTCGGGCGATGCAAACGGTTCACTCCGCATTCGGCCTCGACGGTGACGTCGACGCAGTCATCTACGCCGGAACGGGTCGATAATGGGCGCGCGTATTGGTGTTGTCGGCGCTACCGGCCAGGTCGGAACGGTGGTCCGGCAGATGCTCGCCGACCGAAATTTCCCCATCGAGGAGATTCGATTCTTTGCTTCCGCTCGCAGCGCCGGCTCAGTTTTGGCGTTCGAGGGAACCGACATCGTGGTCGAGGACGCGGCAACGGCGGATCCGACCGGGCTCGACATCGCGATCTTCTCGGCTGGCGCCATTTTGTCCAAGGCCCAAGCACCGCGATTTGCCGCCGCGGGAGTGACCGTCATCGACAACTCGAGCGGTTGGCGGATGGACCCCGAGGTGCCACTCGTGGTCTCGGAGGTAAATCCCCACGCAATCGACGAGGCGGTCAAGGGAATCATCGCAAACCCCAACTGCACCACGATGGCAGCGATGCCAATTCTCAAACCGTTGGACACCGAGGCGGGCTTGGCGCGTCTCCAAATTTCGACCTATCAGGCGACGTCCGGTGCGGGTCTGGTCGGAGGGGCGGAGCTGCTGACGCAGATCAAAGCCGTTGTTGCTCAGGACGCGATGACCCTTGTCCACGACGGTCGATCGGTCACAATGCCCGAACCGACGACGTTCCCGCGCAACATCGCGTTCAACGTGATCCCGCAGGCAGGGAACTTCGTTGACGACGGACTGGGCGAGACGGATGAGGAAAAGAAGCTTCGCAACGAAACACGCAAGATTCTCGAATTGCCCAACCTTCCCGTCGCCGGGACGTGTGTTCGAGTTCCGGTTTTCACGGGACACTCACTCTCCATCCACGCGCAGTTCGATCGACCCATCACACCGGACCGCGCTCGCGAGATTCTGTCCACGGCCGCCGGTGTGAGGTTGCAGGACGTTCCGACTCCACTCGACGCGGCGGGAATCGACCCGAGTCTCGTCGGTCGAATTCGACAGGACCAATCGTTTGAGGACGGCACGGGTCTCGTGATGTTCATCTCGAACGACAACCTGCGAAAGGGCGCCGCGCTCAACGCCGTTCAAATCGCGGAAATTGTCGCGGAACGTAAAGGCTTGCTCTAGCTCTTTCGCATCGAACGGGTAGTCCGGATGGCCAATTGAATCACCGCGTAAATCAGTAGTGCCGACAACAGCGGGTTTGCCCACTCGGCAGGAATTATCGTGGCCAGCCACACGCCGACAATTGACGCCACGGCCATCGGTATTCCCAGGGAAATTCCTGCGCGCCAGTTCACCACGCCGGCCCGCGCCGAACCGATCGTGCCGGTGATGGCGGCGGGCGCCATGGCAATGAGCGAGAGGGCTTTGGCGGTCAGGTCGCTTACTCCGAATCCCAGAACCAACAGCGGAATCGCGAGAATCCCACCCCCTACCCCGAGCAACCCAGCGACGAACCCCATGGACACTCCGACTACAAACAGTCCCGCGATTGTAGGAATTGACCATTCCAGGTGGCTCTCGCGGTCAGGCAGTACGAGCAACACCTGAATCGCGGCGCTGAAAAGAACCGCAATGAAAATCCACCGAACGATGACGGTGTTCCACGTGCGCAGGGCCCACGAACCGAGCGGCGCGGTGATCATCGACCCAATCGCGATGATGAGCCCGAAAACGGTCTGATTGAACGGGACACTGCCGGACAAAAGAAAAGCGGTTGCGGCAACCACCGAGGTGGGGATGATTGCGACGAGTGACGTGATCGAGGCTTGTCGTTGGTCGACGGGAAAAAACAACAACAGCAACGGAATAACAATGATGCCGCCGCCGACTCCGAAGAAACCGGCAAACACACCCGCGACCAGCCCGATCGCGGAGTAGGTGAACGGGCTCAAACGCTCGTCGATGTTCGGCACATCGTCAGCCTACTGGCGTGGATAAGATGGACTCGTGACCAAGGTATTAGACGTCGTTCTCGTGGGTGGGGGCATCATGAGTGCCACGCTCGGCTCGTTGCTTCGTCGGCTTGAACCAGACTGGTCAATCGCGCTGTTCGAGCGCGGGCACAGAATTGCGCCAGAGTCGACAGACCCCTGGAACAACGCGGGCACCGGCCACTCGGCGTTGTGCGAATTGAACTACACCCCCGAAGCGGCCGACGGTTCCGTCGCGGTGTCGAGCGCGGTTAAGGTCAATGAAGAATTTCAGTTGTCCCGCGAATATTGGTCGGCACTGGTCGAAGACGGAACGATCCCTGATCCGCGGGCGTTTCTCGTCCCCGTTCCTCACATCGCGTTCGTCTGGGGTGCGGCGAATGTCGCCTATCTCAAGGCCCGACACGACGCGTTGAAGGACCACCCGTTGTTCCCCGGTTCCGAATTCACCGATGACCCGCGCGTGATTCATCAGTGGGCGCCTCTCGTAATGCCGGGACGGTCCAAGGACGAGCCCGTTGCGGCGACGCGGTTTCTCAATGGAACGGACATTAACTTCGGCGCCCTCACCACGATTTTGGTCGATTCCTTTGCTGGACCGAAAACCGATGTCCGCATCAACCATCCGGTGCAATCAATCCGGCGGCGCAAGGACGGTTTGTGGGCTGTCTCGGTTCGCAATCGAATCGGCGGCACCCCGGCGACCGTGCTCGCAAAGTTCGTTTTCGTCGGTGCAGGCGGTCATGCGCTCAATTTGCTGCAACGCGCGGGCATTCCCGAAATCCGCGGTTTCGCCGGCTTCCCGGTGTCGGGGCAGTTCTATCGATGTGACATCCCCGAGGTCGTTGCGCGACACAACGCGAAGGTCTACGGCAAGGCGGCGGTAGGCGCTCCGCCCATGTCGGTCCCTCACCTCGACACTCGGGTGGTCGACGGTCAGTCCAGCCTGTTGTTCGGCCCATATGCGGGTTTCACCCCGAAGTTCTTGAAGGCCGGTTCGTGGTGGGACCTCCCGAGGTCGATTCGCCCCGGAAACCTCATCCCCATGTTGGCGGTGGCGGCGACCAATTTCGGACTCGTCAAATATCTCGCGACCGAGATTTTCGCGGGGCGCGCAAAGCGCCTAAAAGCCCTTCGGGAGTATTTCCCGGACGCTAACCCCGCCGACTGGTACGGCTATTCCGCCGGGCAGCGTGTTCAGGTGATCGCGAAAGACGACACCAAGGGCGGCGTGCTGAAGTTTGGTACCGAGGTCGTCGCCCACAAAGACGGATCAATCGCGGGATTGTTGGGCGCATCGCCCGGAGCATCGACATCAGTCGCCGCGATGCTCGACGTGCTCGCACGGTGTTTCCCCGCGCATCAAAGCGCCTGGGCGCCGAAATTGGCAAAGCTTGTTCCGTCATACGGAAAGTCCCTGTCAACGGACGCGGCGGCTGCACGCACGTCGCTCAAGCGCACAGCCGCCGTTCTCGGCATCCGTTAACCCCGTAGAACGCGTATCGCCTCGGACGGCGGGGACTCACCCGCACTGTTGACGGCAATCACGCGGACGTAGAGGTTTCCGCGGCGAGGTTTCCGCATTTCGATCTGCGCGATTGTCGAGGTGGTATCGGGCCATACCGTGAATTCCCGGTTCTTGTAACGGCTCGCCTGCACGATGTAATCGATGATCGGCGCGCCTCGCGGGTCTCTGATGGACCATCCCACGATCACCTTTTTCCGATTGTCCGTGATGACGGTGACGTTGACGGGCGAATCGGGGCGACTCACGGTCGGTGGTGGGTCTACGACGGGTGGGTCTACGACGG
The DNA here is from genome assembly GCA_947486475.1 of Microbacteriaceae bacterium. The sequence continues at coordinate 10,148 of CANKTR010000001.1, forward strand.
GTGGGTCTACGGCGGGTGGTGAGACGGGCGTCCCGAACGATTGTGCAGACGCGACGCCTTCGCCCACGGTGTTGATCGACGAGACCGTGACGCGGTGTTCGATGCCGTTGGTTAAACCCGCCACAGTTATGCGGGTGTCTGTCGCCGCGAATTCAGCAACAACCATCGCCTCGTGCCAGATTCGAACGCGATATCCCGTGACGGCGTCTCCGCCGTGGTTCAATGGCGGCGACCATTCAAGGGACAACCCGCCGTCCGTCGCCACCACACTCAGGATGTTTGGCGCATCGGGAATCGTTGCCGGAGTCACCTCTGCGGGTTCCGATTCGATGCTTTCCCCAACCGAATTAACCGCACTGACCGTGACGGCGTAGGTCGCGCCGTTGTCAAGCCCGTGAATGGCGAACGGCGATCCCGTCGCGACAAGGTTCGTCGGGTTGTCGCCCGCTTTGCGGAGGGTGATTCGGTAGGAGGTGATGGCGTCTCCTCCGTCGTCGGCGGAGGGTTCCCAGGAGACGATGGTCCCTGCGTTGCCCCGTTGCGCGATAATCGCCACTGGCGCACCGGGAATCGTCGCCGGCGTGAAGCGCATGCTGGCCGACGGGGCACTCGTTCCGACGCTGTTTTCAGCGACAATGACGACGTCGTACGGATGTCCGTTCGCAAGACCAGTAACGGTGATGGACGTGTCGCTCGTTGTCGATTCCGACACGAGGTTCGTGCCTTGGAGGACTCGGACCAGGTAGGACACGACACGGTCGCCACCGTCATCTGATGGTGGATCCCAGGCAATGACGGCCCCCTGGCTCATCCGTCGAACTGATTCGATGTGAGGCGCGTGGGGCGTCGTCGCGGGTGTCACCGCAGCGCTCGGATCGGAGGGTTGTGAATAGCCCACCGAATTTAGTGCAACGACGCTCACGGTTTGGGCAATGCCATTGGTCAATCCCGAAATTGTGCAGGTGTGCGTGACCGACTCGCAAGTCCGTCCGCTGGGCGACGCCGTGGCGCGGAATCCGATAATCGGCGAACCACCGCTGTCGCGGGGTGTCCACGAAACCGCGATAGCCGAGTTTCCCCGGGTGGTCTGCAACCCCGTTGGTGCCTCGGGGACGGTTCGCGGCGTCCCGGCCGAGCTCGCTGCCCTGCTGACTCCCGCCGCGGATCGCGCGGTGACCGAGATTGTGTAGGAGGTTCCGTTTCGAAGACCACGGATCGTGCACGCCGATCCGTTTGCCGTGCACGATGCGGTGGAAGCACCAGCGGTGGCGGTGGCGGTGTAGTCGAGAATCGGTTCGATTGACCCGCCGGAACTCCACGACACAGTGAGTGATGAATCCGAGTGGTTAACGCCGATGATTACGGGGGCGTTTGGTTCGGGGGCAACGGTGAACGTCTCCACACCGCGTGTGCTCCCGAACCCCGCGGCGAGGGTTCGTCCGAACAACAGCAACGACCTGACCGAGGAACCAGCGCTGAGTTGTGTGGTGCCCATGCGGCTCAAATCGCTGGCGCGAAACGAGGCGATCCTCGGCCCTGCTGCACTGTCGGTTGTGGCGTATAGCGTGCCGGTTGATTCGTCGAAGGCAAGATTACGAGCCCCCGCCTCTCCCGCGTTCAAGGTGGCGAAGCCGACGACGGTTCGGGTGGGGATATCAATCGCCGTGATTCGACCCGGGGTCGCATTGGTACCGAGGTAGGCGGTGTTGCCTACGACCATTGGATCCAGAAGCGTCGGCGTGCCCACCGCGAGTGAATACACGTTCCCGACAACGAGTCGGTTCCGACTCACGGAGACCAATTTGACGGGATTTGTGTTGACCGCCGCCAGCACATCGTTGTCGCCGGGGATGAGGGCCGTGATTTCCTTGAGTCCCGCGCCCAGCTTGGAACTGAATTCCAACGAACCCGTGGCTGACTCGAACTTCATAACCTTGGCTGGATTCTCGTTGGTGCCGATGATGTAGGAATTGCCCATGGTGTTGAACATCAACGCCTGAATATTGTTTTCATCGGCCTCCAGTGTCCGGGTGGCTATTCGAGTCCCGGTGGCCAAATCAAAGGTGATGATTCGGTTGCCGGCACCCGCGCGGCGTGCGCTGAAAATCGCCAAATTGGATAGTGGTGAATAGGACGCAGCAATCGATCCTTGGTCCCCCGTGGAGATTTCTTTCGTGACGAATTGGAGTGTGTTTCGATTTCTCGAAATCAAGGTTCCCACGGACGACCCTGTCGTGCCGTAGGCCCATTCCGTTCCTGTGGCGTCGACCACCCAGGGTGAGTCGATGATGATTCCTGTTGGAGCGCCGGTTGCCGTCAGGCTGCCGGGAGACGCGATTGTGGCGTGTGCATGATGCGCCGGCCACAGTGGCAAACTCAGCGACGAGGCGATTATGATCAGAATTTCGCCGATTAAAATGAGGCTCTGGCGGGTTTTTGAATGTGTCATGGGAAATAACTCACCACTCCACAAATCTTCGTGCGCCGAATTATCCACAGCGGGCGGTAATTTTGTCGAAGGAGGGTTGACATGTCCGATCTGATTGACACGACCGAGATGTATCTCAAGGTCGTCTTCGAGTTGGAAGAACAGCGCCAACCCGCTCTGCGGGCGCGACTTGCCGAGCGCCTCGACCAAGCGATGCCGTCGGTGTCCCAAACTGTGGCCCGATTGGAACGGGATGGGCTGTTGCGGCTCGGCGACGAGAGAATCGTCGAACTCACGGACGCGGGACGTCGCGTCGCAATCGCGGTGATGCGAAAGCATCGTGTGGCCGAACGCTTCCTCTTTGACGTCCTCGGGCTCGACTGGGCCGATTGCCATGAAGAGGCGTGCCGCTGGGAACATGTTCTCGGTGACGCTGCGGAAGAAAAACTGGCAGCCCTTCTGACGAACCTGGAAGTCGACCCCTACGGGAACCCCATCCCTGGGCTTGAGCAACTCGGTCGACAATCGAGCACGTTCGTCCCCGGGCATCCCATCACGGACGTCGCCGCGGGAACGACCGGAACCGTCGTATCGCTGGGCGAGGGGATTCAGGCCGATGAAGGTCTCTTGCGCGATTTCCACCGCGCGGGGATTCTTCCTGGTTCTGTTGTCACCGTCACGTCGGTCGACTCAACCTTCACCGTGGCGGGACCCGCCGGGTCGATTGCGCTTGATTCGCACCTCGCGGCGCAGCTGTTTGTTTACGCCTAAACCAAAACAAAGAGGAAATACGGAACCGTCGCGACAAGACTGAATACCGTTACGGGAATTCCGACCTTGGCAAAGCCCCACATGGAGATTTTGACACCCTCGCGATGTGCGATGGCAACGCCTACGATGTTGGCGCTCGCGCCGACGATGGTGAGGTTCCCGCCGAAATCAGCGCCGGTTGCAAGCGCCCACCACAGCACTGAAGGCTCAGCGAGCTGCAGTGCGGAGTTCATATCGGCGATGACGGGCACCATGCTCGTGACATAGGGGATGTTGTCCACAATTCCCGACACGAGTCCCGAGAAGCCCAGCAGTATCAGGCTGATAGTCGGGACATCCGTCCCAACGACCCCAATCAACCACGTGGACAATAGGCGAAGCGCCCCCACGGAGACGAGGGCGCCGACGAGAATAAACAGACCAGCAAAGAACGCCAACGTTTTCCATTCCACTGACGCAGCGACGTTGGAAAGTGGTGCACGAGAAATGATGGCCGCGAGCACACCCGCAGTCAACGCAACATAAGCGGGAGGCAAACCGGCGAGGGATCCCGCAATGTACGACCCCACCACCACCGCCAAAAGTAGCAATCCGGCGACGAGTGTGGGTTTGTTGCGCAACATAGTTGATTCATCGAGATCTACAGCGCGCTGACGATCGATTCTCCGGTTGGGAAGAGCGTGGCGGTATGCGACCACAAAGTACAGCGCAGTCACGACGAGACCGATGAGCGCGATGGGTCCCATCACGACCAAGAACGGGATGAATTCGATTCCGATACGACTTCCAATAATCAAATTGGGCGGGTCGCCGATGAGTGTTGCGGTGCCACCGACGTTACTGCCGATAATGGTGGCGAGCACAAACGGAACAGGAGATACGGCAAGTGTCCGCGCGAGGCTGATCGCGACGGGGGCAATCAACATCACGATGGTGAGGTTTGGCAACAGGGTGCTGAACAGTGCCGAAATACCAAGAATCAACAACAGCGTGACGCGAGGGTTACCACGCGCGATGTCGGCGGAAAGTGCGGCTAGGTACTCGAACAGTCCCGTTGTCTGTAGAGCACCGACGAGGAGCATCATGCCGAAAAGCAAGAGGATGACATTCCAGTCGATCCCCATGTGGTGGTCCGTCAACGCGGTGACCGGGTCGACCGCTCCGATTACCAACACCGCGATAGCTCCGACAGAAGTCACGAGAAAGTGCGGAACTTTATCGCTAGCGATCAAGATGTAGGCGATGGCGAAAATCGCAACGGTGATCGTCATCAGCATGGTCTAGTCCCCCGGGTAGTTGTTGACAAAAGAATATCGGGTGGTTCATTCGGTTCGTGAAAAGCAGTCGGCGCCGCGGTAATCCGCGACGCCGACTGGTCTAGGGAGGGTTAGACGCCGCCGATGACAATCAGCGTGTCACCCGCTTCCGGCGAGAACTCTTCGCTCTTGGCGGGGTTGAGTATGACTCCTTGAGCCGCACTGGTTCGCGACTCCGCGGCGATGCGATACCCGATCACGGACTCGCCTTTGGCGACACCCGCCGCGACCAATTGCGAGAACGCCACGCGTTTCTTCAACGGTGCGTAGTTTTCGATGGCTCGCATGTTGATGGATGCTCCACCCGCGTCGAAAAGGTCGGTGAACACCGGCGACAGGGCGGGGTTTTCCGCGATTTGCGCGACCAGCAGTGCAGCCAGGTTGTCACTGATGACAAGGTCATCGACAGCGGCCACGCGCGCGAGTTCAGCTTTGCGTGAGTCAAGGATTTCCGCAATCATGCGGGTTGGGTGAACTTTGTTGGTCGAGTCCTCGAACAGCGCGTTCATCTGCAGCATCGTGAGCATCGTCTGCGAATCCGCTTCGGATTCACTGATGGCTTTCCGATATCCAAGAACGATGACCTCGTCGTAGCGTTTGGCGCTGGCAGCCTTCAACAATTCGGCCATATCGCCCGTCGTCGCCGAGTAGCTCACGACCACGCCACCGAATTTGAGGGCAGCGAGTTCCGCAGGATTCACGTACTTGGGAGTCGCGACGATTTGCACGGTAGATCCCTTGGGAAGGAATTGAGCGAGTTCCGTGAGCACGGATCGTCCCATCGACGACCATCCGATGACGAGGATGTGCTCGGCGGTCTTGGGCTTAGCCGCCCGCTTGGCGACAACTGGCGCCTTTGAGTTGTCGACCCCGGTGTAGGTCACTCGGTCGTCGTCTTTGGCGATTGCAATCAGTTTCGACCCCGCCGCGATTTTTGTCGACGGTTTTGGGTTGAGATGGGAAACACCCTTTGCGTCGAGGATGCCGATGACGGACGCCTCGTTGAAGCCGAGAAGAGCATCGCCGTAGGTTTTGCCGTCGAGCGCGGGAATAGCGGAGAAGTAGATTTCATCGCCGTCGAAGTCGAGCAGATCGAGAATGACGGTGGAAAGACCGGGCTGACGACACGCCTGCGCTGTGACCCGGGCGATGACATCGTGCGATCGAACCGTTTGAACCTGTCCATTTGTGGCTGCGGTTAACGCCTGTGCGGTCTCGGCGTCATCGACTTCCGCGACAATCGAGATTTTCGGGTTGTTGATGGCCGCCTTGACCGCGAGCACCGTCGACACCACGGTCGCGTCACCCGAGTCGTCGGCGTCGAGGATGATAACCGACTTGGCGGCCCCGAGGTTTGCCCGAGTCAGGTCGCTGGGGTTTGTTGGGTCCCCTTTACGGGTGACAATCTTGAGTTTGCCAATGTTCCCGATGCGCGACCGGAGCTCGTCCTCCATCGCAACGCGGTCGTTGTTGGCGAAAATCACGACGGATGCTCCGCGAATGTTCGAGTTCGCAATCGCCAGTTCGCTGATGATGGGGAAAATGCGGTTTGACCAGCCGAGGATGAGTGTGTGGTTCTTGTTGATGACCGCGCTCTTGCCGGCTTTAAGGTTCTCGACCACACCGTTAATCGCTGTCGCAGCGAAACCGATAACAATCGCGTTCACTCCGGTTCCGGCAATCCATGCCAGCAGGCTCGTGAGGCGATCCGCCCATGTCGCGGTGGGGACGTCTCCGAGAATACCGAACATCCGCGCGAGGAGGTTGTTAGCGAAATCGGCGGGATCGGACTCGTTCGCCAGTGGCGTTCCGTAGACCCACAGGCTGAACGCGGTCGTAATCGCCGAGAGGATGGTGAGCAAGATGAATGCGTACAGCACGAAATAGCCCGCTTTCGACAACGAGTTGTCGAAGTAGTACCGCAGTCGAGCGCCAGCACCCACCGAGGTTGAGGTGGGTGCTTCGTTTTCGCCTTGAGCGCCTTGGCCGTAGGACGTGCGTGTGTTATCTGTCATAGGGAAATCTTAGGGAATAACGGTGGTTAGACCAACAAAATTCCGATTGTCGCGCGGTGGCTTATGTCGCAACGGTGAGCGTCGGCCACTCGGAATGGAGCAACGGGCGCGTTGCATCGCGAAGGCTGGTTCGCTGGTTCCCGGCCTCGTCGAAGTTGTCCGGCTGCAGCCACTGTTCGTGGGCCGCTCGGACAGCCGGCCAATCCCCGTCCGTGAAAGCGAACCACGCGGTGTCGCGATTGTGTCCTTTGACAATGACCGCGTTGCGAAAAACGCCTTCAAAACTGAACCCGAGTCGCTCAGCAGCGGCGATCGAGGGGGCGTTGAGCGCGTTGCACTTCCATTCGTATCGGCGAAATCCACGATCGAAGGCATATCGCGCCATGAGGTACATCGCTTCGGTGGCGAGGGTGCTGCGTCGTAGCGCGGACGAAAAAGTCAGCCAACCCACCTCGATCGTGCGGTTCAGTGTGTCGATGCGCAGGTAGGCGGCGACTCCGACGGCGCGACCCGTCTCGACGTCGATGATGGCGTAATACAGCGGGTCGCTTGATTGCTCGACCCCTGCGATCCATGCGGTGAGTTCGCGCTCGGTTGCAAACGGGCCTTGCGGCATGTAGGTCCACAGTGTCGGGTGCGGTTCCGTGGTTAGCGCAACAAACAGGTCGTGCGCGTGGTCGTCCGCGCTCAGCCGCTCGACTCGAACGCGGTTGCCGATGATTGCCGACCCGTCCGGCCGCTCGGCGGGTTCGAGTGAGGGAACCGGGAGCCCCACGGGGTTTCCGTTGGCTTCGGGCATGGAGTCGAGGTGCATGTCCCCATCGTACGTCCGGCCATCCTCTTTCGGCTTTCTCGCAACGCAGTGAACGTGCCCGGTCTTTCGACCGGACCCAATCACCGTTCGCGAAAATTGTTATGAGGACTCGGAGAAAAGATTGTTCGCCCCCGAATGATTGGATAAGGTATCAGGCATGACCGATTTACACGGATTTCTGCCCCCGTTGACACCCACCGGGAAGAGCGCGCTCGTTCCCGAGATGCCCTGGTTTTACTCGGGAACTCTCTTGACCGTCGAATACCTCACCGACCCCGCCAACGTTCGCGCGATTCTTCCTCCCGAACTTGAACTCGCTGACGAGAACCCCGGCGCCGTGGCGATGATTTGGGCCGACTGGCAGTCGTGCAGCACGGGCGGTGCCGAACTGCTTGACCCTGTGCGCTCGCAATATCTCGAGGCTTTTGTCGTCGTGCGATGCAAATACGAGGGTGTCACGTACAGCCGTTGTGTCGCCATCTGGGTAACGAAAGACTTTGCGATCGGTCGCGGCTGGTTCCAGGGCTACCCCAAAAAGCTCGGCAACATCGCGGTCACGCGTGTGTTCAACTTTGGCAAGGCGACTCCCAAACTCGAAGCGGGCGCCAAGCTCGGTGCGAGCGTCGCGGCCTATGACCACCGCCTCGCGTCCGCTGTTGTCACACTGCGTGAAAAGAGCGACACGAACGGTTTTGTCAACGGCCACAAGATGCTCCACAGCCGCTGGGTTCCGTCGATCAGACCCGGTCTCGGAAACTCGCTCGACCAACTCGTTTCACTCGGGGGAGTCGACGCCGAACTGGGTGAACCGTGGATGGGCGACGCCGAACTCGAACTGCACGACTCGCAGTGGGATGAACTGAAGTCCATCCTCCCCGTCGAAAAGGTGCTCGGTGGCTACTACCGCGAATTGGGTGTGACGTTCAACGGCGGCGAACTCATCGCCGATCGTTCAACACCAACCGTCTAACTACGGATTAGACGGTCCAGGGTTCGAATCCCTCCAATTTTGCCCTCAACCGGAGTAGGGTCAGCGATATTCACGTTTTACGTACCTGGGTTTGATTGAGCAACTATTTGGATAGGGGCGAAATGACCGACAAACCAGCACGAAGCCGCAAAAAAACCGCTGTAGTTCTCCTGTGCGTAGCAATAATTGTTGCAGTGTCGCCGATGATCGTTGCAATGATTGCAGTCCGCATATCTCCAGAGTGCACTGTCGAGCCGAACTGTGCTGCGGGTGCCCTGGCCTACTTCATTCTGCTGACCGTGCCGATTGGTGCTGTTGTTTTCATTACCGGCCTAGTCATGTTGCTCACCGCGAAGCGACCACAAAACCCCGACACCAAGTGACTCCGTCAAGTTCACATCTCAACAACGAGAAAATCCATTCCCAAAAAATTGGCGTGGAAGACGTATTGTTGCGAGCATTGATCTGACTAAGGACCAGGCGTTTGGGGTTCGATAAGTAAGGCCTTCACCGTCAAAGAGAAATGGACACGCTGATGAATGACCAACACGGGACGCCGGACACTCACGAAGCGAACTGTGCTTTTCACACGGGGAACGATCCGATGTGCGTGTGCGACCACAACCCGGGCGCACAGTGCCATTGCCCTCCTTTTGAGTGCAAGTGTGATCAGAAACACCATTTGGTCGCCGAAAAGCAGGTCGGGCACCACTGCTGCGCCAACGACTTGCCGCACGATTAGCATCGCGACCGCATCGCTCACGGTGATCGTGTCGGTGGTGAACCGGTCGGTTCGCGCTCGTGAAGTCTGCTAACAACCAATCAGACGGTTGGGGCCGCGGCGCGAACGAACCGCTCGAATATCTCGAGCTGACCCCGCTCGGTGTCAAAGTTGTCCTCCGGATGCCACTGCACACCAAACGCCCAGCCCGCCGATTCGATTTTCACGGCTTCGACGTGCCCTTCGGCGGCACGCGCGATGACGGTGAGCCCGTCTGCCACCGAGTCAATCGCTTGGTGGTGATAGCACGACGCGGTGACGGTCGCATTACTGAGTCCCAACTCGTCGGCGTGTGAGTCAACGGTCACCGACGCGACGTGGTGCAGATGGGGGTCACTCATGTGCTGAACGAGTGTGCCGCCCAACGCCACGTTCGTTATCTGCATCCCACGGCAGATCGCGAGCATCGGCATTCCCGTGCTCAGAACATGCCGAATCAAACTAATGTCGACGCTGTCCTGCATCGGGTCCACTCCGTAGAGTTCGTCGGTCGCGGGTTTTTGCCCGTAATTTCGCGGATCGATGTCAGCGCCGCCCGGCATCAATACGCCGTCGATTCCTTCCAGGCGTTCGGCCCAGTCGCTGCTCTCAACGGCAAGGAACGTCAGGGGCTCGCCGCCGGCAGCCCACACGGCCTCGGCAAGACGACGAGCGGTGACTATAGCCTCGTAGCGGGTGGCCGACGTCGATTCGGCGAAGCGCGCGACGATAGCGATGCGTGGGCGGTGTCCGGCCATAGTGGCTCTCCTGAATCCTGATACAAAGGGCTAGCGCTTGACAACAAGTATGGCGTACGATAAATCATTAGTATCCTAATGATTTTCTGTTCCATGCCCCGAAGGAGTGGTGTTCGTGCACACGATTGATGTTGCCGGTGTCCAGGTTGACACCCGCCACTTCATCAACGGTCAGCGTGTCGAGTCCGCCGTGACCTACACCAACACGTCTCCCATTGACGGGTCGTTCCTGGGCGAAATCGCCCGTGGTGATGCCGACGCTGTCAACGCCGCGGTCGCCGCCGCCCGCGCTGCGTTTCCCGCCTGGTCGCAGTTGGGGCCGAAGAAACGCGGCGAACTGCTTAACAAGCTCGCCGACCTCGTCGAGGCCAACGTCGAAGCACTCGCCAACATTGAGACGCTTGACAACGGTGCACTGTTGCGTTCGCACCTGCGCGGAGTCATGCCCCGCGTTGCTCTCAACATCAGATTTTTCGCCGACTACGCCATCAATGACCTGCACCACGACGCTTTCGAAACGCGCGGCCACACGAACAACATCACGTGGGACCCGTCCGGCGTCGCGGCGCTCATCACTCCCTGGAATGCGCCGCTCATGCTCGCGACGTGGAAGATCGGGCCGGCGCTCGCCGCCGGCGACACCGTCGTTCTGAAACCCGCCGAATGGACTCCGCTCACGGCGTCGTTCTTTGCCGATTTGACGGTCCAAGCCGGAATCCCCGCTGGCGTGTTCAACGTGGTCTTTGGTTTCGGAACAGAAGCCGGGGCTGCCCTGACCGGACACCCGGACATCGCGCGCATCTCGTTCACCGGGTCGGTGCCGACGGCGAAAATCATCGCGCATGCGGCGGCCGACAACCTCACGCCGGTTTCATTTGAATTGGGCGGGAAGAGCCCCTGCATCGTCATGGCCGATGCTGACCTCGATCTCGCCGCGGAAATCGCGGTCGAACAATACGACAACGCGGGCCAGGTGTGCCTCTCGGGAACGCGCATCCTCGTGCACGAATCGGTCGCGGATGCCTTCGCCGAGAAGTTCCGCGACAAAGTCGCTGCGCTGAAGCAGGGCGATCCGCGCGACCCCGAAACCGACATCGGACCGCAAGTTCACCAGGCTCACTTCGATCGCATCAAGGGCTTCGTCGACCGCGCAACGGCCGAGGGCCAGGACATCCTCTGGGGCGGTGGACCGAATGCCGAACTCGGTGGGCTCTACTTCAAACCCACTCTCGTCAAGAACCCTGCCGCCGGCAGCGAAATCGTCTCGGCCGAAATCTTCGGTCCTGTGTTGTGCATGCAAACGTTCGACAGTGACGACGAGGTCATCGCGATGGCGAACGGAACCGAGTTCGGGCTTGCCGCCGTCGTCGTGTCGGGAAACCGCGAACACGCCCAGCGCATCACGAGTGAACTCGTCGCGGGAACGATCTGGGTCAACTGTTTCTTCGTCCGCGACTTGCGTGCCCCCTTCGGCGGATCGAAGAAGTCGGGAATCGGTCGCGATGGCGGAACCTGGTCGTTCGATTTCTATGCGGACGTCAAAAACACTGTTGTCTCACCTAACGGATGGAAGGAATAACCCATGGGCGAAGTAGTCGGAGCAGGAATCCTCGCGCACGTACCCACGATCATGTTGCCGGAGGCGGTCCGCAAAGACCTCAACAACGGCGAAGAACTCAGTCTCGTCCCCGGACTGAGGAAACTGCGTCACGACGTCTTCGAGACACTCGATTACGACACTGTGGTCGTCCTCGACAGCCACTGGGCGACGACGGTCGAGTTTGTCGTGACGTCGGCAGCCGAACGATCGGGATTGTTCACCTCGGAGGAACTCCCCCGCGGCATGACCCAAATTCCCTATGCCATCAAGGGCGACCCGGAACTCGCAAATTCGTTGGCGAAATACGACGAGAAGAACGGCACGTGGATCACCCCCATCGCGGACCCGCACCTGCCGATTTTCTATGCGACGGTCAACCTGTGGCACTACCTCGGCCGCGGCCTCGACGACAAGGCGTGGATTTCGTTGTCCGTCTGCCAGACCGGAACGCCAGAAGACTTCATTCGAGCGGGGCGCGCGCTCGGCGAGGCAATTCGCGATTCCGATCGCAAGGTGTTGTTGTTGGCGTCGGGAGCTCTGTCCCACACCTTCCACAAGCTCCGTGATCTGCGCAAGCACGAATCGAGTGACCCGAAGAACATCTACACGCCCGAGGCGTATCAGTACGACCTCAAGGTGCTCGAGTGGATGAAGGCCGGCGATCACGCCGCAATCCTCGACGACTTCGACACCTTCAAGAAGTACAAGCCGGAAGCGGGTTTCTACCACTATCTCGCGATGGCGGGGGCGTTGGGCGAAGAGAACTTCACCGCGAAGGGCGAGATGTACAGCGAATACGAGAACTCGATCGGGACCGGCCAGGTTCACGTGTGGTTCTCGAAGCCGGAGGGCGGTTTCGCGCAACCGAAAGACCTGGTGCTGTCTCGTGACTGAGTTCCGCCGAATCCTCCTGGACGGGTATCCGACGCAGGTCCTGCGCCAGGGGGACAATCTCGTCGCCACCGACGGCCGTGTTGTCGCCATCGCGGACGCGATTCACCTCGCGCCCGCCGAGCCGACCAAGATCATCGCGGTCCACCTCAACTTCGACAGCCGTACGCAAGAGTTCATGACGAAGTTGCCCGCCGCACCGACCTACTTCCACAAGCCGATCACCGCGCTGAACACCCATCGCGGTGCCGTAGTCCGTCCAGCGGGATGCAAGTGGCTCAATTATGAGGGCGAAATCGTCATCGTGATCGGCAAGACCTGCCGCAATATCGCGCCCGAGGATGCCGCCGAATACATCGCGGGATACACCGTCGGCAACGACTACGGACTCCACGATTTCCGCGACACCGACGCAGGCTCGATGCTGCGCGTCAAGGGTTCGGACACTCTCGCTCCCGTCGGTCCCGGCCTCGTCACGGATTGGGATTTCCGCAACAAGATGCTTCGCACCTATGTGAACGGTGAGGTCAAGCAAGAGGACAACACCGACAACATGGAATGGGACATGCACTATTTGGTCGCCGACATTGCGCGCACGATCACCCTGGTCCCCGGGGATATGTTGTTCGCGGGAACACCCGCGAATTCGCGGCCGGTTCAGCCCGGCGACGTCGTCGAGGTCGAGGTCGAGGGACTTGGTCGCCTCACCAACCACATCGTGGAAGGCCCGACCCCGATCCGCACGGATGTTGGCGCTCAACCCACCGAAAGCGAAGAGGTCATCTCGACCGCGATGGGTGGCGATTGGGAGTTCCGCGGAATACGCACCCCGTCCAAAGACCTCTACCCGTCAACCATTGAGGAGAAATCATGACGCTCAAGATCCACGTCGACATGGAGAAGTGCCAGCACTACGGTCAGTGTGTCTTCGACGCACCCACCGTATTCCGACTCAACGACGATGACAAACTCGAGTACCAGTCGACCGCTGACGACAGCGAGCGCGAGAACATCCAACTCGCGATCGAAATCTGTCCGATGCAGGCGATCACGTTCGTCGAATAAACCGTCGCCGTGACTCGTCCCGTAGTGATTGTCGGCGCCTCGATGGGTGGCCTGCGTGCAGCCGAGACGTTGCGCAATGCTGGTTATTCGGACGAGTTGTTTGTCATCGGTGACGAGCCGCACGCCCCCTACAACCGCCCGCCCCTGTCCAAAGAGGTTCTCGCCGAACACGTCGATCACGCGGCCGTCGCGTTCACGCTGAGTCCGGTACTCGACGATGTGACCTGGATCACGGGTAACGGTGTCGTGTCGTCGAACCTCGACGGCCACACGGTGACCCTTGCGGACGGTCGAGTCGTCGAATTTGAACAACTCGTCATCGCGACGGGACTCCGATCGCGGCGCCTCACGGAGTTGGGACGACCCGCTCGGGGCGTCCACGCGATTCGCTCGCTGGACGACGCAATCGCACTTCGCGCGGAACTCGTGCCCGGCGCTCGAGTCGTGGTGTACGGAGCGGGGTTCATCGGTTGTGAGGCCGCCGCCACCGCAACCAAACTGGGGGCACAGGTGACCGTGGTCGGGAAGGGTCCCGTCCCCCTGCTGCGACCGCTCGGACGGCAACTCGCCGAAGACATTCAACGTCGTCACGAATCGCATGGCGTGACCTTCCGCAACAACACACTCGTCGCACGAATCCTCGGCGACGACACAATCACGGGAGTCGAGCTCGACAACGGTGACGTGCTGGAATGCGACGTCCTCATCGAGGCCGTCGGTTCGCTTCCGAACGTCGAATTCCTCGCGGGAAACGACATCGACATCGAATCCGGCGTTCACGTCAACGAGACGCTTCACGCGCTTCGCGCCGACGGGACTCCGTGGGCGGATGTCTATGCCATCGGTGACGTCGCCCGTTTCCCGATTCCCCAATTCGACCCCACGACCCGCCGAGTCGAGCACTGGAACATCCCCACGGAAATGGCGCGAAAAGTCGGACGATTGATTGCCTTGTCTCGCGGAGGCGACGCCGACGCACACGCCGCCGAAGTGGCAAAAGTTTTCGCCCCCATTCCCTCGTTCTGGAGTGACCAGTTCGAGGTGTCCCTTTTGTCGTACGGCCTGCTCGACCAGGGCGACGACGTCCGCCTTCTCGAAGGCGAGATAGGCGGCAATTGCCTCTACGGCTATTACCGAGACGGCAAGATGGTGGGAGTGTGCGGGATCGGAATGCGCCAACGCGTCATGTCGTACCGCAACCAAGTAGGCCTCAATTTCGAACCCGAGTAGAAGGAACAACATGTCGCACACAGTCCGCGCCTTCGGCGCCACCGCCGAGAGCGCTCCGCTCACGCCCATGACCATCGAACGTCGCGCGGTGTTGCCCGACGACGTGCGAATCGCCATCGATTTCTGCGGAATTTGTCATTCCGACATCCACACGCTTCGCGGACACTGGGGTGACATGCCCTATCCGCTCGTCACCGGCCACGAGATTGTGGGTCGAGTCGTCGAAACCGGCTCGAACGTGACCCGGTTCTCTATCGGAGATTCCGTCGGGGTCGGCTGTCTCGTGAAGTCCTGCCAGGAGTGCGACAACTGCCGAAACGGCGAGGACCACTTCTGCCAGGCACCCGGTCACCCGATTCTCACCTACTCTGACCCCGACCCGTTCACGCCCGGCCGAGCGACCCAGGGCGGATACTCCGAGGAAATCGTGGTGACGCAAACCATGGTTCTGCGCATCCCCGATTCGCTCGACAAAGCCGCCGCGGCGCCTCTGCTGTGTGCGGGAATCACGCTGTATTCGCCGCTCAAGCACTGGGGAGCAGGGCCGGGCGTGACGGTTGGCATCGTTGGAATCGGCGGGTTGGGCCACATGGGTGTCAAGTTCGCGAAAGCGCTCGGAGCGCACACGGTCGCCATCACGTCGAGCCCCGAAAAGGTCCCGATGTGCAAAGAGCTCGGTGCGGACGAGGTAATCGTGTCGAGCGATGCCGACGCCATGGCAGCCAACGCCGAACGCTTTGACCTCCTCATTTCGACCCTCCCGGGCGATCACGACGTCAACCCTTACCTCGACCTTCTGGGCATCGACGGCACGTATGTCATCGTTGGCGCGGTCGGGATGCTCACGACTCCCGTGGCCCTCTTCAAACTCATGCGGCGCCACCGCCGCATCGCGGGATCCCAGATCGGATCGATTCGCGAGACCCAAGAAATGCTGGACTTCTGTGCGGAACACGGCATTGTGTGCGACATCGAAGTCGTCGGCGTGAACGACATCAACGCGGCGTACGACCGAGTGGTGGCGGGGGACGTGAAGTTCCGATTCGTGATCGACAACTCGACGTTGCGGGAATCCGAATGAGCGAGAGCGAAAACCAGGACAAACCGGCTGAGTACCAGCGAACGGGCGCGCCGGGACCGGGTAGCCCCGAATACGAGGCGATGGACGCGATCGCCAAAATGTTTGAAAAGCAAGTCGATGAGTTGCGGGGAAACCAATCCGCCGACGAGCCTCCGGCGGTCTGATCGAAGTCTGTAGAATATATTCGTCGACGTGAGCGACCGAGAGCCGAAGGACGAAACCGATGAGTGACCCCCAATCGCGCGTGGTCGAAGGCTGGACCGGGCGACTGTTCGAGGACTTTACCGTCGGGGACATCTACTATCACCCCTTCGGAAAGACCGTCACCGAGGCGGACAACCAGATGTTCACGCTCATGACGCAGAACGTCTCGAAAACCCACGTCGATCGAAACTATGCGGCCGGGACCGCCTACAAACTGCCACTCGTTAACTCGACGTTCACGCTCGCACTGGTGACCGGGCAATCGACGATGGACCTGTCCATGAACGTGTTCGCCAACCTGGGCTGGGACGAGGTCCGGATGCCCGCACCCGTCTATGAGGGCGACACGATTTACTCGCGCTCGAAGGTGCTGGAATTGCGCGAATCCGCGTCGCGCCCCACGATGGGCGTGGTTACCGTCGCGACCGAAGGATTCAATCAGGACGGGGTCATCGTCGTCAGCTTCCGACGCTCATTCATGATCTACAAGAATGGGCATTTGCCGTCCGTCGCATCGGCTCGTCCCGACGAGTCGAGCCTGCCTTCGGTGTCGAGCGACTAAATGAGCGGCGACTCCACCGCACCAAACCTGGTCAGCACCGCCACGACGTTCCTGTTCGTGCCCGGAGACCGTCCCGAGCGATTCGAGAAGGCCTTTCGCTCGGGTGCGGACGCGACCATCATCGACCTTGAAGATGCGGTCGGTCCGGCCGACAAAGAAATGGCGCTCTCAAACACTCAATCGGCGCTCGCTGGAGAAAACCTGCCCGAGGATTTTGCTGCCCTCGTGAGGATTAACGGCGTGCCGGACGTTGAACGGCTCGTGGCCGGGCCTCTCGATCGACTTCTGGGCATCGTCATTCCCAAAACGGAGAACGCCGGCATGATCGACGACGTGTGCGCGCTGTTGCCCGCCAACACCCCGATCATCGCGCTCATCGAGACCGCGCGCGGAGTGTCCCACGCACAGTCGATCGCGGACCACCCGCGGGTTTCGCGCCTCGCGTTTGGCGCCATCGATTTTGCGGCCGATGTCGACGCGACGGCGGAACTCGTCTTCGACGTCGCCCGCGCGGGGCTCGTGATTGCATCGCGGAGCGCGGGAAAGCCGGCCCCCATCGAATCACCGTCTACCCGTTTCGACGACACCGCGTTCGTCGAGGCAGAGGCGCGTCGGGCGCGCGCGCTCGGCTTCACGGCGAAGTTGTGTATCCATCCGTCTCAGATAGTTCCCGTGAACAGCGGATTTGCCCCAACCGAGGCGGAAATCGAATGGGCAACCCGAATCGTGTCGCTCGAGGGCAGCGCCGTGCAACTCGACGGAGCGATGGTCGACAAGCCCGTTGTAGACCGCGCGATCGCAATCCTCGAACGGGCGAAGAGGCGCGCGTCGTGAACCGGCCCCTCGACGGAATCACGGTGGTGTCCCTCGAACAGGCGGTGTCCGCACCGTTCGCGTCCCGCCAACTCGCCGACCTCGGTGCCCGCGTCATCAAGGTCGAGCGCGACGCCGGCGATTTCGCCCGACTGTATGACGCCACCGTCCACGGTGAGGCGAGTTACTTCGTGTGGATCAATCGCGGCAAAGAAAGCGTTGTGCTCGATGTGAAGTCTGACGCCGGTCTCGCTGCGTTGCGGACATTAGTTTCCAACGCCGATGTGTTTATTCAAAACCTTGCCCCCGGCGCAATCGAGCGTCTCGGGCTTTCCGCTGAGAGCGCGCTCCAACTGAATCCGCGACTCATCTACGTGTCGATCTCGGGGTACGGACGCGGCGGAGACTACGAACAGAAGAAGGCCTACGACCTGCTCGTTCAGTGTGAGTCAGGATTACTGAGCATCACGGGGACACCCGACGTGCCCGTCAAGGTGGGGACTTCGGTTGCCGACATCGCCGCGGGGATGTACGCCTATTCGGGGATCCTGTCGGCGCTCATCCAACGGGGGCGAACGGGTGTCGGCGACGTGCTCGAGGTGTCGATGCTGGAAGCGTTGGGGGAGTGGATGATGCAGCCCTACCTTTACGCGGAATACAGCGGCGCGCAGGCACCGCGGTCTGGCGCACAGCATGCGTCGATTGCGCCGTACGGTCCGTTCAACACGGCCGATGGCACTGTGTTCTTTGGAATTCAGAACGAACGAGAGTGGGCATCGTTCTGTGACATCGTGATGGCGGATCCTGCGTTTGCGACGGATCCGAGGTTCGCGTCGGGAACCCAGCGTGTGGCGAATCGCGCCGAACTTCACGACCACATTGACGCGGTCTTCGGCAAACTCCCGAAGGCCGAGGCGCTCTCGCGACTCGATGAGGCGGGTATCGCTAACGCCGAACTGCGCGACATGCGATCGTTCTCGGCCCATCCGCAGTTGTCGGCGCGCAAACGATGGCGAGACGTCGAAATTCCCGGTGGCTCACAGGCGCGTAGCCTTTTGCCGCCTGTGACGGCGCAATCCTACGAAGCGGCGATGGGTGCGGTGCCGTCACTCGGCGAGCACACCTCGAGCGTGCTGCGCGAATTCGGAATTACCGACTAGCGGCCGCCGTTACTGGCGAGTGACCTTGCCGCCGATTGACGCGAGCGGCTGCAGGAACGCCGGCTTCGCCATGAACCACGCCAGCACCGTGATGACGATTAGCAGCGCGAACATCGCGAGTCCGAGCCAGCCCTCGGTGTCGGTGGCGGCGTACATGTGCCCGAGGTTGCGCAGGGCGCCGGTCGTCAGGACGAGGGTGACGTGCACGATGATGAACGCCACAAAGAAGTACATCGTCGGAAGGTGGATCGCTCGTGCTATCGCCAACGGATACATTTTGCTGATTCGCGCGCGTGGGCCGGGCCAGGCGTTGGACATCCGGATTCCGGTGAGAATCGCGAGCGGCGCGGCGATGAAGACGACCGTGAAATACGCGAGTTGTTGCAACGAGTTGTAGTTGACCCACCCGTTTTCGTGCGGCCAGTCGAGCGAGGCGTATTGCAGTGCGGCGGAGGCCGCATTGGGGATGACGTCCCAGCTCGTCGGAACTAGCCGCGCCCACTGACCGGTGGCAAACAGTAGAACGACGAAAATGAGTCCGTTTACCGCCCACAATACGTCGAGGGTTTGATGAAGCCACAGGTCGAGACTGATTTTGCGTGGTTCACCTTTGGTGCGGAAAAGACCGCGGTTGTTTCGGGTCCAGTAGGCCGCCGGGCGTTGGGTGGTTCTCACGAGCCAGCCCGTCCGCGCGATGAGGACGATGAAGAAGGCGTTGAGGAAGTGCTGGGCGTTGAGCCACCAGGGGAAGCCGACCGGTGTGCCGGCCGGTAACGGGGTTTCGCCCGGGTACTGCTCGAGGAACGCAATCCCCCCGTCGGATGCGCGGAACCAACGTGCGAGAAGAACCGCGGCGATGAGGAGCCCAAGACCGGCGATGATTGTCCAAACGGCGCGGCGACGGTACTCCGGTTTCAGGAGAGAGGTCATCGACGCGACTCGATGGCCGAGATGAGCTGGGGAACAACGCTAAACACATCCCCGACGATACCGAAGTCACTGACGCCAAAGATAGCCGCATCGGCATCTTTGTTGATTGCCACAATCGTTCCCGACGTCTGCATTCCCGCACGGTGCTGAATCGCGCCCGAGATTCCCAGCGCGATATACAACTGGGGTGACACCGTCACACCCGTCTGCCCCACCTGGGTCGACGAATCGACGAATCCCGAATCAACGGCGGCGCGCGATGCTCCGACCGCGGCGCCGAGTGCATCGGCCAGTTCTTCGACGAGAACGAATTTCTCCTCGGACTGAAGGCCTCGACCGCCGGCAACCACTCGTTCGGCGGCGCGCAGGTCGGGACGCAGTGAATCGGACGGTAGCATCTCGACGGATTCGATTGTTGCCGTCGACGCCCCGTCAACGCTCACCGTGATCGTGCTCGTCGTGGGTTTTGCCGCCGCGGGGCGGTCGCCGCCCGCGCCCTGGCGGACGGTCAGAATTGCGAGCCCGCCTGCTACCTCGGATTCGGTGGTGTACATGCCACCAAAAATGGAGTGGGTCGCAACGACTCCGTTCGCACCCGTCGCCGTCTCAACGACATCGGCGAGCACGGTCGTGCCACGTCGAACGGCGAGTCGCCCCGCCACTTCGCGGCCATCGACCGAGTTGGGGACGACAACAGCGAGGGGGGAGTGGGCGTCGATAGCAGCGTCGAGCGCGGCCACCGCGGGAGTGACGAGAGCGGTCGCGACGTCGACACATTCGGCGAAGACGACCTGCTGTGCGCCGAGCGCACCCAAATCGCCGACGAGGTCTTTTCCCTTTCCGGGAGCGACCACGACAACCGCGACCGGAGTCCCCACGGCCGCCGCGGCAGCGAGAGTCGACCCGGCGCTGGTCGCGAGCGTGCCCGCGGGTGTCGTTTCGATGAGAGCAAGAATGGTAGGCATTGTGTCGTCCTAAATCAATCGGTTGGCTACGAGGAAGTCGGCGAGTTTGTCCGCCGCCGTTCCGTCATCGGTCACGACGGTTCCCCCCGCGCGTGCGGGGCGTTCGACAGTAGAAAGCACTCGAGAGGAACCCGCGGGCAGGTCGGCAGCGAGTTCGGCGAGGGTCATCACGGCGATCGGCTTTTTCTTCGCCCCCATGATCCCCTTGAAGGACGGGAATCGCGCGTCGGGGTTGCTTTCGTTGACGGACACCACCGCGGGAACAGGGGCCTGTACGCGCTGACTTCCGCCGTCGATTCGACGAAATCCGTGAACGCGACCATCGGAAACGGTGATGTCACCCAACATGCCTAGGTGGGGAACGCCCCAGTGCTCGGCGATCATCGACGGCACCACGCCGCCGCGTCCGTCGGTGGATTCATTCCCGGCGAACACCAGATCTGCGCCGAGGGGACGAATGACCGCGGCGAGTACGGCTGCGGTCTTTGCCGAGTCTGCGCCCGCGAGCGAATCGTCACGAACGTGAATAGCCGAGCTGCACCCCATCGCCAGCGCTTTCTTCAGCGATTCGCTCACGTCGTCCGGTGACATCGTGACCACGATCACCTCGGAGTCACCCTGTTCGTCGGCTGTGGTGAGAGCGGCTTCAATCGCCCGTTCGTTGATCTCGTCGATGACGGTGTCGGTGGCCGAACGGTCAACCCAACCGGTCGACTTATCGAGTTTGCGGTCTCCCCATGTATCGGGGACTTGCTTCATCAGTACGACGATTTTCACGGTGAAATCCTCTCATCGTTGCGCTCAATATATTATATACAAACCGTGGTGTTTGTCCACCCACACGGGATGCCCCGGTTTTATTTCTGAGCCGCGATCCGCGCGTCGATGTGGCTCGCGAGTTGCTCCGCCGCATGGTGCACGTGCGCGGCCATCTCGCGCCTCGCCGTGTCGGCGTCACCGCGCCGGATGGCGTCGAGCACCACGGTGTGGTCGTGCGCGGTCGTTTCCGGCCACCCCGTGATGGTCGCGTAGAACCGGCGCGGCGCATAGCGAGACACAAGCCGAATCACATTGGCCAGCCGCGGTGAATCCGCCGCGAGGTTGATGTCGCGATGGAACTGGTGGTTGAGTTCCTCCAGCGCGGTGAGGTCTCCGCGTTTCGCGGCGGCCACGAGGTCGTTGTGAATGGCATCGAGAGCGGCGACGTTCTCGGGCGTGATGTTCTGTGCGGCACGGGCGGCGAGCTCGCCAGCGACCATCGCCTGGACAAGGAACATATCCCGAATGTCGTTTCCATCAAGTTTCGCGACCGTGAAGCCCCGGCGCGGAGCCAAATCGAGGAAACCCTCGGCGCGGAGGGCCTGGAGCGCCTCACGAGCGGGTGTGGTCGAAATCCCGAGTTCGTCCGCGACGGTCTCGGGGCGAACGGGCGCACCCGCCGGCAGGGTGCCCGAGGTGATTTGATCCCGCAGGTACGCCGCCGCGACATCGCCAAGTTGGAGTCGAATCGACCGTAGTTGTGCGCTCATGCCTAACTCGACTCCTAACGGGTGGTGGATGGCCGAGCGGGAAACGATCGACTATGCATTCCACATAATATGCGCACGACCCCGTCGGCGCACAGAGGCCGGTGTCCGTCGATCCCGGCGCTGAGAATTCTCGTCGTCCACATATATTATGTATTTATGAATACTTCTCTTAATGATGACGAACAAATGCTCGTGGACACTGTCCGAGCCTTTATTGACCGCGATGTAAAGCCGACCGTGAACGAGGTCGAACACTCCAACGAGTACCCCGAAGCCTGGATCGAAGCCATGAAAGAGATGGGAATCTTTGGTCTCGCCGTTCCCGAAGAGTACGACGGACTGCCCATTTCGATGCAGGCCTACGTTCACGTGACCGAAGAGCTCGCGCGCGGATGGATGAGCCTTTCCGGCGCGATGGGCGGACACACGGTTGTGGCGAAGTTGCTCACCCTCTACGGCACCGACGAACAGAAGCAGAAATACCTTCCGCTAATGGCGACCGGTGAACTCCGTGCAACGATGGCGCTGACCGAACCGAACGGTGGAAGCGACCTGCAGGCCATCACGACAACGGCCAAGGCCGACGGAAACGACCTCGTGATCAACGGGTCCAAAACATGGATCTCGAACGTTCGACGCAGTGGACTGGTCGCCGTTCTTCTCAAGACCGACCCGGCCGCTGAACCCCGCCACACCGGAATGTCGATCGTGTTGGTCGAACCGGGAGCCGGCTTCAGCATTTCCCGCGACCTGCCGAAACTTGGATACAAGGGAATCGAGTCGTGTGAAATTTCGTTCGACGGATATCGCACTCCCGCAGCGCAGATTCTGGGCGGGGAACCCGGTAAAGGCTTCGCACAGTTCATGAAGGGGCTCGAAGTGGGTCGGATCCAGGTGGCCGCGCGGTCTCTCGGAGTGGCGAGTGCGGCGCTCGAAGACTCGCTCAAGTACGCGCA
The DNA here is from genome assembly GCA_947486475.1 of Microbacteriaceae bacterium. The sequence continues at coordinate 32,966 of CANKTR010000001.1, forward strand.
AGAGCGCGAAACGTTCGGCAAGCCGATTTGGAAACACCAGTCAATCGGCAATTACCTCGCCGAGATGGCGACGAAACTCACCGCGGCTCGTCAACTCACGTTGTTTGCCGCGGCGAAATACGAGAGCGGCGAACGCTGTGACATGGAGGCGGGAATGGCCAAACTGTTCGCGTCAGAAATCGCCGAACAAATCGCGCTCGACGCGATTCGCATCCACGGCGGATACGGGTACTCGACCGAATACAACGTCGAGCGCTACTATCGCGATGCGCCGCTCATGATCGTCGGCGAAGGCACCAACGAAATCCAAAAGAACGTCATCGCGGCGCAACTCGTCGCGCGCGGCGGTCTCTAACCACCCGAGTCAGCGAAAAGGAATCACCATGTCGTATTTCGAACCCGATGCGGACCTGTTGGCCGCATCCGACGCAGCACTCGCCAGCGTCAACGTCTCTCGACTTCTTCCCGCGGCGGAGACCTTCGAGGTGCACGACCCCGCCACCGAAGAGGTGATCGGACGCCTCCCGAACCACACTCCCGACGACGCACTCGTGGCGTTGTCGAAAGCGGATGCGGCGGGAAAGGAATGGGCCAAAGCGAGCCCGCGTCGACGCTCGGACGTGCTCCACGCGGTCTACGCGAAGTTGATTGAGCACAAGGACACGTTGGCGTACATCATTTCGCGCGAGATGGGCAAGCCCCTCGCCGAGGGCTATGCCGAAGTGCAGTATTCGGCGGATTACGTTCGCTGGTTCGCCGAAGAGGCGCTTCGCGCGCAGGGGCTCTACCGGGATTCGCCCGCGGGGGACGCGACCATCCTCGTGCGCCGCGGTCCCATCGGAAACGCGGTGCTCATCGCTCCGTGGAACTTCCCGATGGCGATGGCGACGCGCAAGATCGCGCCGGCGCTCGCCGCCGGATGTGCGTGTGTGGTCAAGCCCGCCGCACTGACCCCGCTGACCACCGTCGTCGTCTTGGACCTCATGATTCAGGCGGGTGTCCCCGAAGACCTCGTCCAGGTCATCACCACAACCAACTCCCCGGGGTTCTCGAGCACGCTCCTCGCTGACCAGCGTGTGCGCAAAATCTCGTTCACCGGTTCGACGCCCGTCGGCAGCACCCTCATGGCACTCGCGGCACGGAACATCGTCAAGAGCTCGATGGAACTGGGCGGAAACGCTCCTCTGCTCGTATTCGACGACGCTGACCTCGATCGTGCAGTCGAGGGCGCGATTCTCGCGAAGATGCGTAACGGTGGTCAGACCTGTGTCGCGGCGAACCGCATGTTCGTGCAAAACGGAATCGCCGACGCATTTGTCGAGAAGTTCACGGCCGCGATGGCGGCGCACAATCTCGGAAACGCGATGAATAAGGACGTGACGCTCGGGCCAGTGATTGACGACCGCGCGGTGAAACGACTGCAGCTCCTCGTCGACGACGCGGTCGCCAAGGGCGCGACACTGCTGACGGGCGGGAAGTCCCCCGACCGCAAGGGTCACTACTTCGAGCCGACGGTGCTCGACAACGTCCCCGCGAACGCCGACATCATGACGACCGAGATCTTCGGACCGATCGCCGCCATCACACGATTCTCGACTCAGGCTGAGGTCATCGAGAAGGCGAACGACACCGAGTTCGGACTCGCCGCATTCGTGTTCACCCAAGACCTCGACCGTGCCATCAACGTTGCCGAGGCGCTCGAGACGGGGATGGTCGGAATCAACAACGGTCTGCTCTCCAACGTCGCGGCTCCCTTCGGCGGAGTCAAGGCTTCCGGTACGGGTCGCGAAGGTGGTGCCGAAGGCCTCGACGAGTACCAAGAGATTCGCTACTTCACGATGAAGCGTCGCGAAACCGAATAACTACGGATCAGACGGTTGAGGCCCCAAACCCGCAAAGAGGAAAACTGTTTCGGTCTTGCGGGGACCGTGTCGCTTTTGAGAGAACTAGTTCCCGAGGAACGGCCGCAGTTCGACCGCGCGGTTGCACGCGGCGGAGCCCTCCGCCGCGAGGGCCTCAGCTTCTTCTCGTGACTCGGTTTGAATAATCCAGAAACCACTCATGTATTCGCCGCCAGCAGTAACAAGAGTTTTTGCTGGTTCCAACCCGGCAGCCATGATGAAGTGTCCGTTTTCGTGCAGCTTCGCATTGAAAGCGTCGATGGTCTCCATCTCGTCTGCGCTGCCCGTGTTGACCGCTGTGTCGATGACCGCAATCAAAAATTTCATGCTGTGCCCCACGACTTAGGCGTGAACGACGGGCTCGACCTCGAGAAACCAGTCGATCAGTTCGCGACCGTGGCGTTGGGCGGTCTGACCGCCCTCGCTCCACTGACGTCGGAACTCGTCGGGATTGAGTTTGCCGACGAGTTCGTCGCCGCCGACGCGCAGCCACTCCTCCATGAGTTCGGTGGTGACTTCCGGGTGGAACTGGACTCCGAGGGAATTGCCCGATTTGAACACCTGGGGCGCCATCTCGTTTTCGGCGAGAACCTCGACGTCGGCGGGGAGTTCGACCTTGTCGTTGTGCCACGAGAACCACGGTCCGGTCGCCACGGGGCACGACTCAGTGGTCGTGAAACTGATCATTCCCGCTTCGATCGCCGGTGCCTTGACCGTCTTTCCGCCGAGCACTTCGGCCAACAGCTGCGCACCGAAACAGATGCCGAGGAAGGGGGTGCCACGGTCGCGGATTTCGCGGATGAAATCCATTTCCTTTTCAACCCAGGCGCGCGTTCGTTCGTCGTAGGCGTGGGTGAACGACCCGAAAATGATGACCGAATCAATACCGCCGAGGGACGGAAAATCGACGTTCGCCGGGAGGAACCCGTCGTGACCCGGGGTGGCGTCCAGCACGGAGTGGTGAACGACCGTGTGCCCCAACTCCTCGAGGTAGCCGGCCATGTAGCCGTAATCCGTCGCGACGGTTTCTTCGTGCGTGACGAGGAGGATGGTTTTGGCCATGGTGCTGTGTCTATTCTGTGTTAGAGGACGTCGCGATAGCGCTGGGTTTCCCAGTCTGTCACCCAGGACGCAAACGCGGCCATTTCGTTCTGCTGCATGATCGTGAAGTTTTCGACGAAGTCGTCGCCAAAAACCTTTCGGTTCCAATCGCTCGACGCGAAGTTCGCGAGCGAGTCGCGCATCGATGTTGCGAATCGCGGCAGGCTCTCGTCGACGTGCGGGTCGCCGGTCGACTGCGGTTGAAGGGGGTAGTCGGTTCGCAGTCCGTCGAGCCCCGCCTGCAGGTAACCCTGCGCGACGAGGTAGGGGTTGGAATCGGCGGCAGCCCACCGAATCTCGAGCCGGGTTCCCGGCCCTTGGTGGGTGATGCACCGCACTCCGACCATGCGGTTGTCGAGTCCCCAACAGACCTGCGTCGGCGAGAACGAATAGTCGACGATGCGCTTGTAGTCGTTGATTGTCGGCTGCGCGATGATCTGGAGTTCGAGGTTGTGCCGGAGCACGCCGGCAAGGTACTTGCGCATCACGTCGGAGTGAACGGCGTGGTCGCTGTCCTCGGACGCGAAGACGTTCGTGCCGTCGAGGTTGGTGAGGCTCTGGTGAACGTGCATCCCGGAGCCAGCGCCGCCGTTGATCGGCTTGGCCATGAAGGTCGCGTGTAATCCGTTCTGGCGCGCCACGCGACGAACGATGTGGCGGAACAGAATGGTCTTGTCCATCATCGTTAGGGCGTCGTCGTAGACGACGTTGATTTCGACCTGCGACGGACCGTACTCGACGTTGCTCGCCTCGACCGCGATTCCGGTTCGGTGCAGTGCGTGGCGGATGCCGCCAATCACACCTTCGAGTTCGTCGGCACGATCCATGGAATAGCAGTACGCCTGGTCGCTGATGGGGTTCCAGTTCTCGTCGAACAGGTGGAATTCAAGTTCGGTCGCCATGTTGATGAGGTAACCCATCTCACGGAATTCGGCGACGGTCTTTTTGAGCATCCCGCGACCGTCCATCGTGATGGGTTCCTCGGTGTGACCATCGACCATGTCGCACATGACCGATGCCATGCCCTCTTCCCAGCCCGCGATGCGGAACGAATCGAGGTCGGGAACCGCCTTCATATCGGGAGCGCCCATGTCACGCTCGAACCACGGGGTGGCCTCGACGTCGGACCGGAAGTTCCACGAGAATGCGACGGCAGAAATAGCGAAGCCGGCGCCGGACAGGAATTGTTCGATCGGAAGTCGCTTTCCGCGCGGCAGACCCCACGTGTCGGTGAAGATGCACTCGACGGTGTGGATATTGTTCGCCTTGATGATCGCGGCACAATCCGCCATCGTGACCGGCTTTTTCTCAGTGCGTGCTGGCATGGTTCCTCATCTTTGAGTGACGTATCCAAGTATCGGATATACAATATTTTATAGAGTAGCCGAGGCGTTCACCGCCAGCAACTGCTCTCCGACATCTCAGCGTGGAGGTCCCGTGAAGTCCCTTGTTCTCGTCACTGCCAACGAGCCCCTTGTCGTCGAGGAACGGGATATTCCTGTCGCTGGTCCAGGCCAGGAAGTCATCAAAGTTATCGCCTGCGGCGTCTGCCACTCGGACATTCACGTCGCGGATGGTCACTTCGGCGGGCCTCTCCCGATCGTGCTCGGGCACGAGGTCGTCGGCGAACACCCCGAACTTGGCCGAGTGCTCGTGTACGCACCGTGGGGTTGCCGCTCGGCCGATTGCCGTCAGTGCGCCGCCGGGCTCGAAATGATCTGCGCGAACAGCCACGAGGCGGGCGTCGTGGACGACGGTGGATACCAGGAATACATGCTCGTCCCCAGTCGCGACTATCTCTTCCCCATCGGAGATCTCGACCCCGTCACCACCGCACCCCTCGCCTGCGGCGGGCTCACCGCCTTCCGTGTCACGAAGCGCGTGCTGCCGCACCTCGACCACACGGGTGCGAAGGCGGTCATCATCGGAGCGGGTGGTCTTGGGCAGTTCGCCATCCAGTTCCTCAAGAAGCTCGCCGACGTCGAACTCACGGTTCTCGACATGGCTGATGACAAGTTGGACGCGGCACTCACACTCGGTGCCGACCACGCCGTCAAACAACTCCCCGAGGGCGTCAAATACGACGCAATCATCGACTTCGTGGGCGCGAACGCGACACTCGCGGTTGCGGGTAAGCACGTCGACCGTCAGGGAATCGTCGCCGTCGTCGGTCTCGCCGGCGGGCGAGTCGAATTCGGAGTCGGAGTAATCCCGAGCGAAGCAGTTCTCACCAGTTCCATCTGGGGCGGACTCGACGAACTCCGCGAACTTCTCGACTTCGTTCGCGCGGAGGGCGTCGAACACCTCGTCGAGACGATGCCGCTCGATGATGCCCAAGAAGCCCTCGATAGATTGCGGCGCGGAGAGATTCGCGGCCGTGTCGTCCTGTCCATATAGCCCCGATTCACGACATCACAAGCCCAACCGAAAGCAGAACCATGAATTTCCCCACCAAGTCTGTCGCCGAATGGACCGCGTACGCCGCGTCGCTCTCGTGGCCCGAGGCGATGATTATCGATGGAAAGCCGCGCGCCGGAAAGGACGAGGCCCGTGTCGACCTCGTGACGCCGCGTGACGGGTCGATTGTGACGACCGTGCCGTACGCGACGGAAGACGAACTCGAACTCGCCGTGGCAGCAGCCCGGAAAGCGTTCGACGAGGGACCGTGGCCGCGCATGGCGCCGAAACAGCGCAAAGAACTCATGCTCGCGTGGGTGGCGCTCATGGAGGAACACCGCACCGAACTCGCGACGATGCTCTCGGTCGAGATGGGCAAGCCGATCGCGGACGCGTGGGGCATCGAACTCCGTGCGCTGATCAACACGTATCGCTGGTACGCCGAGATGGCGGACAAGGAACTCGACGAGGTGTCGCCGGTTGGCGACGACGACCTCGCACTCATCACCCGCGAGCCGGTCGGCGTTGTCGCGGTCGTCACCCCCTGGAACTTCCCTCTGACCCTGTCGGCGTGGAAAATTGCTCCCGCCCTCGCGGTCGGTTGCACCGTCGTCCACAAGCCCGCTGACCTCACCCCGCTCACCGCGGTGCGCATCGCCGAACTCGCGCTCGAGGCCGGCATCCCCGCCGGGGTGCTCAACGTTCTTCCCGGTCGGGGATCGGTGATTGGAAAGGGCCTCGGGCTCCACAAAGCCGTCGATTCACTCGCGTTTACGGGTTCGACCGAGGTCGGGCGTGCGTACATGGAGTACGCCGCGCAGTCGAACCTCAAGCGGGTGTGGCTCGAACTGGGGGGCAAATCGCCGAACATCATCCTCCCCGACGCCCCCGACCTCCAGACCGCGATCAACACCGCGGCCTGGGGAATTTTTTTCAACACGGGCCAGATGTGCACGGCACCGTCGCGCCTCATCGTTCATCAGGACGTCGCGGACGAGGTCATCGCCGGCGTGCTCGCCGCCGCCAAGAATTACGCTCCCGGAGACCCGTTCGACGACACCACCACCATGGGACCGCTCGCGTCGATGTCGCGCCGCGCCGAGGTTCAGGCACACGTTGACCGGGCGCTCGCCGACGGCTCGACCCTCGAGATTGGCGGCGGCGCAATCGATCTCGACGGCGTACTCGCGGGAGGGGCGTATTACCAGCCGACTGTGTTCACGAACGTCGCCCCCGACTCGTCGCTCGCGCAGAACGAGGTCTTCGGGCCGGTTCTGTCCGTGACAACGGTCAAAGACGAAGACGAGGCGATTCGCGTCGCGAACAACACGGACTACGGTCTCGCGGCGGGTCTCTGGACCGCCAACGTGTCGACGGTTCACCGCCTCGCTCGTCGCATCCGCGCGGGCACGGTCTGGGTCAACTGCTACGAGGAGGGCGACCTCACCGTGCCGTTCGGTGGTTTCAAGATGTCGGGCAACGGTCGTGACAAGTCGCGCCACGCGCTCGACAAGTACACCGAACTCAAGACCACCTACATCAAGCTCTGACTCTCCCCACCCCTTCGAACACAACGAGGAAGGCCCCCACCAATTCGGTGGGGGCCTTCTCCGTATGGAGTGCGTCGCTTAGGACATGTCGTCCACGAGCGAGGAGTTCTCCTTCGTGTTGATGATCGCGCTAATCAGACCACCGACGAAGAAGAGGAACGGAAGGGCCACGAGGAACCAACCGAGCGGGCTCAACGCGAACGCGCTTTCGGGGAGAGTCGGGTCGACACCGTCGGCCACCGTTCCCGAGAGCAGGTTGAAGCGCGCAATGATGAGATACATCGCGAGCGCCATTCCGAGTGTTGCCAGAGCCGGCGCGATGACCGACTGCCAGACGTTCGCTCCGCCGTTTTTGCGGAAGTACGCGATGACCGCGAGCGACACCAGGATCTCGACGAGCGTGATGGCGACTACCGCCACCGTCGACAACCAGTAGAACAGGTTGAGCACGGGGTCGAGGTTGTTCACTGCGAACAACACCATGACGACGAGCGTGATTACCGACGTTGCGTAGACACCGCCCGAGGGTGCGCCGCGGCCGTTCGTCGACGCGAGCGCGCGGGGGAGGACTCCACCACGGGCCATTGCGAAGAAGTAGCGCGATGCGGCGTTCTGGAACGCGAGCAGGCCGGCGAACATCGACGAGATGAGCAGGACGTTCATCGTGTCCGAGAGCCAGGGTCCGACAGCTTCGCTCGTGAGCGAGAAGAGCACACCAGCAGGGTTCACGAGGCCTTCGGAGCGAGCGAGCGTCTCTTCGACGAACTTGCTCGAACCGACTGCGGTGACCATCGCGAAGCTCACGAGGGCGAACAGACCGGCGATGATGCTGACGGCGAGGTAGGTCGCGCGACGCACGGTGGTCTTGGGGTTCTTTGCTTCTTCACCGTAAATTGCGGTCGATTCGAATCCGATGAAGGACGCGAAAGCGAACGAGAGCGCGATGCCCGCGGTGCCGACAAAGCCACCGGCGAGAACGAGCGACGGGTCGAACGATGCCTGGAAGTTGATTCCCTCTGGTCCAACCTTTGACAGGATGGCGACACCGGCGACGAGAAGCGACAGCAACTCGAGCGAGGTGAGAACACCGAGGAACTTGGCTCCGACATCGACGGTGAGCAGCGACAACACGGTGACGCCGACCCACGAGATGATGCACCACACGAGCCAACCGAGTTCGACTCCGATGATGGGGGTGAAGAACGCGTTGGCGATTGCACCGAAGAATCCGAAGATGGCGAGCTGCACGGTCAGGTAGGCGAGGATCGACGCGAAGGCCGAACCGACACCCATGTTGACGCCCAGGCCCTTACCGACGTAGGCAAAGAACGCACCGGCGTTCGTCACCTTGTGGCTCATCGCGGTGAATCCGACGCTGAACAACAACAGAATGGCGCCGACGAGAACGTAAGCACCGGGAACCGCTGCTCCGGTTCCGAGTACGGCTGCGACCGGAACAACTCCGGTCATACCTGCCATGGGCGCCGAAGCGGCCACGACGAAGAAGACAATTGCTGCGACTCCGAGACGTCCTTTACGGAGCCCTTCGCCCTTCTTCTCTTTAGTAGACGACATGTGTGATCTCCTCATTGAGTTCATTAAAAATCGTTTGGATGTAAACGACATTGCCATCGTGCCAAAGTTTCGACCGTAAATCAAGAACCAAATATGAAATATTTTATTTTCCGAAGGTGACTCCGGTATCTAGTCGAATTCGAATGACCGCGAGAATTCGGGTCGTCAGCACACTGCACGGGGACTCTCGAGCTCGTTCGTCTAGTAGGCCGACCCGTACTCGGTGATCTCCCAGTCCGTGACCTCGCGGGTTGCGGGGTCGGGAACCGCGGCTTCGTAGCGTGCGACTTCGTCGCGCTTCAGCACCATGAACACGTCAATGAGTTCTCGGGACATGTGGTCGCGAAGCACGTCGTTGGCGTCGAGTGCGTCGAGAGCTTCGGAGAACGTCTCCGGAAGAATCGGAGCGCCCTCGTTGTCGTAGGCCATTCCCACGGCGTCGTCGGGGCACTCGAGTTTGTTGACGATCCCGTCGAGACCCGCGGCGAGGATGGCCGCGATGACGAGATACGGGTTGGCGGCGCCGTCTCCGACGCGAACCTCAAGGCGCGTTCCCTGGCCGCGCTCCGGTGGCACGCGCACCATGCACGAGCGGTTGTCGTAACCCCAGTTGGCGCGGTACGGCGCGAGCGTGTCGGGACCGAGTCGCTTGAAAGAGTTCACCGTCGGGTTGGTGAACGCCGTGAGCGCGTTCGCGTGTTTGGTGAGTCCGGCCAACAGGTACTTGGCGTTGTCGGACAGATTTCCGTCACCGACGTGCATGAGGTTGATTCCCTCGGCGTCCGTGACCGAGAAGTGGAGGTGGAAACCGGAACCGCCCTCGTCGCTCCACGGCTTGCCGAGGAAGGTGGCGTGCTTGCCCCGACGCGAGATGATGTCTTTCACCGCCGCCTTGAAGAAGAAGGTTCGGTCGGCTGCGTCGAGCGCTTCTGAATGCCAGAGGTTGATCTCGTATTGGCTCGGGCTGAACTCGTGGTTTCCCGCGAACGCCCCGATGTTGAGACTGTCCAACATGCGAATGAGGTGCAGGAAGTCGCCGTCGGGGTCGGACTGCGACCCCGTCGTGTAGACGCGGCCCGTCTCTTTCACGAAGCGGTGATACGCGCCGTTCTCGTCACGCGTCGAAATGTAGAACTCGAGTTCGGGGCCGACGACGGGGTGCAGTCCGAGCTCCGTGTACTTGTCGATGACTTTTTCGAGCACCGATCGCGGGGACACCATGTTGGGGGTGCCGTCAGGGAGGAACGCGTCACCGATGACGTAGGCGACCCCGGGTTCCCATGCGAGCGGCGAGATGGTGCGGGGCACAATCTGCGTCACAAAGTCCTGCAGGCCGTCGGTCGCGATGTTGTTCGCGTCGTGGAATTCCCCGCCGGTCGTCGTGGCCCACACGCCCTGGCTGAACGCGGGTCCGTTGTGGGCTGCTTTGTCGAGTTGGCTGACGAGGATGTCTTTCGATCGCGCGATACCAAGAATGTCGGAATACATCACGCGCAAAACATCGATTCCTCGTTCACCGAGGTCGTCGCGCAGTTTCGTAAGGTCGCTAACCATGTGCTACTCCTTTGTGGCAGGTTTTCGGCTCCAACGATATCGTTAGGAGACAAATGAATTCTAGTGAATCCCATATCTGGGTGACAATAGTGTCACGGATTAAAGTCTCGACAAAGGAGTCCACCGAAATGAAAGCGCTTATCGTTCAGCACGATCACGTGAGTCCGACTGGACCCGTCGGTCGTCGACTGGAACACCACGGTTTTGAGATCACCGAGTTCCTCGTCGTTCCCGAATCTTCTTTTCACGAACCCAACGTCGAGGTTGCATTCCCCAACTCCGACGACTTTGACCTCGTCGTGTTCCTCGGAGCGCCGTGGGGTGCGTGGGACGACGTGTGCATCGGCAACTGGCTCACGCCCGAGCTCGATCTGTGTCGCTCGCTAGTGACGGCTGGCCGACCCGTTCTGGGAATTTGTTTCGGCGGTCAGTTGATGGCGCGCGCGATGGGCGGGTCCGTCGCACCCGGTGACCACCCCGAAATCGGGTGGACCACCATCTGGAGTGACGACCAGAGCCTCGTCGGGAACGGTCCGTGGTTCCAGTTCCACTACGACCGCTGGCAGCTGCCGCCGGGGGCCACCGAGATCGCCCGTAACCCTGTCGCATCGCAAGCGTTCGTGATCAACAACTCGCTCGCGGTTCAGTTCCACCCCGAACTCGACGGCGCTGCGCTTGTCGCGTGGATCGACGAGGGAGGTCGGCCGCTCGTCCTCAAAGACAATCAGGACCCCGACGTTATGCTCGCGCAGACGTGGGCAGAGGATAAAGCGGGTGAAGAGCGCGCCTACGCCCTCATCGACGCCTTCCTGACGCGCGTCGCCAAACTCGTCTAACCGACACAGCGACGAAGGCGCTCCGCGCGAATGCGGAACCACTCGTCCGTGAGTGAGGGCGACCTAGCGCAGCGTGACCTTGACCGGCATGCCCTTTACTCCGTGAACGAAGTTGGAGTGCAGGTACTCGATGGGTGCGGTTCGCTCCATGGTCGAGATTCGGTTGATCAAATCTTGGAACATGATGATGAGTTCGATGCGCGCAAGCGCGTTGCCGAGACAGAGGTGAGGCCCGCCGCGACCGAACGACATGTGTTCGTTCGGCATGCGCGTGGGGTTCATCGTGTGCGGGTTCGCGAAGATCGCTTCGTCGTGGTTGCCCGAGGCGAACCACACGACGACCTTGTCGCCTTTCTTCACGTTCTTTCCGCGGAACTCGACGTCCTTCGTGGCGGTGCGACGGAAGTGGTACACGGGGCTCGCCATCCGGAGGAACTCTTCGACCGCCCACGCGATGTCCTGCGGGTTTTCCTGCAGGTACGAGATGACCTGCGGGTGTTCGATGAGGTTGTTCATCGTGTGAGCGATGGTCTGGCGCGTCGTCTCGTGACCGGCCACGATGAGCAACAGGAAGTTGGTGTGGAAGTCGCGCTCGTTGAGTTCGATTCCGTCCATGGGCGTCTGGTTCACCATCATCGACACGAGGTCGGTTCCGCCCTTGCCGATACGCTCACGGCGAAGTTCATCACCGTAGGCGAACACCTCGAGCGCGGCGGGAGACCGGAACGGCACGAGTCGGTACTTCTCGCTCTCGGGGTCGGTCAGCAGCATCGACGACAATTCCGGGTCGGTGTTTCCGATCATCTCGTTTCCCCAACGGATGATCTTGTCGATGTCGCTGTCGGGCACATCAAGGAGACGCGAGAGGACGCGAATCGGGAAGTCGGCGGCGACGTCCTCTAGGAAGTCGAACTCCCCTTTGGCGAAGGCCTGGTCGAGTGTCGTCGCGGTCAGTCCCCGAAGGAACGATTCGTACTTGGCGACGTTCTGTGGGGTGAACTGTCCCTGAAGCAATCGGCGCAGAGCGCGGTGACGAACGCCGTCCGTGTCGATGAGCGAGCGACGCGCTTCTTCTTGGTCGGGCTCGAGTTCCTCGAGGTTGGTGAAGTGCGAGCTCGTAAACGTGTCCGGGTCACGCAGCACGCTCACGATGTCGTGATACTTCATCACCGACCAGAAGCCGCTGCCGCCGTCCGTCTCTTCGGTCCAGTGGACCGGGCTTTTTTCGCGGAGTTCCGCGAACAGTTCCCACGGGGCACCTTTGTCGAAAACGTCAAGATCCGAGAGCGATTGCGTGGCCATGGAGTCTCCTCATTGAGATTGTTTGGATGCGAACAATATAAACAATAATACGCACAGACTACGCGGACGCGTCAATAGGTGCGGTAAGAATAGAACAACCGGATGGTTAGGACACAAATGACTGGCAGTTACACGCTCGCTGAAACCGAGGCACGCGTTGCCAACCGCTTGAGCCACATGAGTCTCGACTTCGAAGCGATGGCCGTCACCTCGAACCTTTTCCGGGCAGCGAGCGCGGTGCGTAACCACTTCGAGCGAACGGTTCTCGCCAAGTCGGGACTCAGCTGGACCGCGTTCGTTGTTCTCTGGGTCACGTGGATTTGGGAACCGGCCGAGACGCGGGAGATCGCGGAAGAAGCGAGCATTTCCAAGGCGACCCTGACGGGAGTCCTCACGACTCTCGAAAAGATGGGTCTCGCCACGCGGTCACGCAGCGCGACGGACGGGCGTCTCGTGATCGTGACCGTCCAACCCGCGGGCCACAAGCTGATGGAGACCCTGTTCCCCGAGTTCAATCGCCACGAAGTCGACGTCGTCTCGGACATCAAGGGTGATGATCGCCGGGCGCTCGCGGACATGCTTCGCGCAATCACCGCGAAAATCGAAGGCTGATTCGCGGGTTTAGCCTGCGACCGCTTCCCGCGCAGGTCGAGGGGGCTTGTCGAGCCTTTCCCGCAATCAACCGACGATACGTGGTGCAAACATCGCGATAAATCGTTAGTATACGAATGAATAAATTGTGCGCCACAGAATCGTGACCTTGTATCCAACACTCAATGAGGAGAAATGATGACACTCAAGATTCACGTCGATATGGACAAGTGCCAGCACTACGGTCAGTGTGTGTTCGATGCGCCTGCCGTGTTCCGTCTCAATGACGACGACAAACTCGAGTACCAGTCGACGGCCGATGACAGCGAGCGCGAGAACATCCAGCTCGCGATCGAAATTTGCCCGATGCAGGCAATCAGGTTCGTCGAGTAGGGCGTTTCCGCAGTCCCTCGGGGGACTGCACGCGGGGAAAGTCACTTCACTAGTGTGGAATGAGGGGGTTCGACATGGCACACGAATTTGATCTCGACGTCTCTTTTGACGGCGAGGAACCGGATCTGTCCACAATCCCCGCCGCGCAACTGGAGAAGGCGGTGGCTGAGCTGCCGGAGGCTCTGCGGGCCGTCGCGCGCGGTTTGCTCATCGAGAAGCGGACAATGTCCGACGTCTCTCAGGATTTGGGCATTCGGCAGGGCGAACTCGTCACCCGACTTCACCGCGCGAAGTTGTCCATCAGCGCGTCGCTGAGGAACGGCGGCAGCCCGCGATAACAGGTCGCTCGGTTACGGTGGAGATATGACCAACACCGATCTTTTCCGACTGGATGGACGCGTCGCGCTGATCACGGGAGCGGGTTCCGAGACGGGGATTGGCTTTGCTACCGCCCGATTCCTCGGACGAATGGGCGCGACCGTGTTCCTCACGGGGGCCAGCGATCGGGTGCACGACCGCGCGAGCGAATTGTGCGCCGCCGGAATTGACGCCCACGCAGCTGTGGCTGACCTCACGGTCGACACCGAGGTCGACGAACTGTTCACCGCCATCCGTTCCCTCACGAATCGGCTCGATATCGTCGTCAACAATGCGGGCATGACCAGTGTCGCGAACCCCATGGAATCGTCGGGGGAATCGGGGTCGGTGTCGGACCTTTCCCGCACCGATTGGGACGCGGCCCTTGCGCGAAATGTGACCTCGACGTTCCTCGTGTCGAAAGCTGCGCTGCCGGCTCTGCGCGAGAGCGGTCACGGCAGAATCATCTCGGTCGCCTCGGTCACCGGACCGTTGATGGCGATGAAAAACGATGCCGCCTATGCCGCCACCAAGGCGGGAATGGTGGGGCTCACGCGTTCGATCGCGCTCGACGAGGCCCGACACGGGATCACCTGCAACGCGGTCGCCCCCGGCTGGATCGCCACGGGGTCTCAAACCGCGGACGAGGCGAAACAGGGACACGGAGTTCCCGTTGGGCGATCGGCCACCCCCGACGAAGTCGCCGCGTGCGTGGCGTTCCTCGCGAGCACCGAAGCGGCCTACGTCACGGGGCAGATGCTCGTCGTCGATGGGGGTAACTCCATCGCGGAGGAACGGCAGTGACCGACTCGACCGTACTCCGTCTCGATGGTGGCTTGTCGACGGCCCTCGAGGCGAACGGACAGTCGATCGGTGGGTCGTGGTGGACAGGCGAATTGATGTTGTCACACCCGGACGCAGTGACCAAAGCCCACCGCCAGTTCGTTGAGGCGGGCGCCGACATCATCATCACGGGTTCGTATCAGTTGTCGTTCAAGGGTGGTCGGCGCGCGGGCTGGACCGATGACGAGACGGAACGCGCGCTGCGAAATTCGACGACCGCCGCGCGACTGGCGGCCGATGAGGGAACTCTCGTGGCGGCCAGCATCGGACCGTACGGCGCGTTCCTCAACGATGGATCCGAGTTTCGCGGGGGGTATGGCGTAACCGACTCGGTCCTGCGTGATTTCCACGATCGTCGACTCGAGGTGCTTCTGTCGACGCAGCCCGATCTGTTCGCCGCTGACGGTCATCACACCGTCGCTCGAGTCGGTCGAGTCGGAACTACCGTTTGTCGTGTATCCGAACGCCGGTCAACGGTGGGATTCTGGGTCGATGTCTTGGACGGGTGAACCCGTGTTCGCGACGGCCGGTCACATCGACCACTGGGTCGCGTTGGGCGCCCGGATCGTCGGGGGCTGTTGTGGTTACGGCCCTGCCGTTTACGATAGGAACAAACGAGAGGGAGCGACCGGTGAATACTAGGTATCGCGTCATCACCATGGTGATTGGTTTCGCTCTCACGATCGGGGTGTCGATTAGCCCGACGTCCGTTTCCGCCGAGGTCGCAATGAAATCGCTGGGCGACTATGTCGCCGAGCGCTCAGGATTAGCGCGTGCCGGATGGGACCCGTCAACGGGTGTTTCGAAGAAGGCGTGGGCGTCGGCGCTCGCCGACGAGTCTGTCAAGGTTGGCAAATCCGGGCGGGCGTTCGTTATCGAACCGCTGTTGTCCGAGGCTGCTGTGCTCGCGGCCACGGAGCGCGCCGTCCCGGTCCACACGAGCATCTCTCCGGCCGACGCGTTCTCTCTCAATAGCCGGCCGGGTTCGGACCGCACAATTTTTCTCGACCTGAATGGTCATGATGTGAGTGGCAGCCTGTGGGATGACAATCTCATTTTCGGTAGTTCGGGCGCCAGCCGGAATGTACCCGGCTACAACATCCAAGGGGAGAGCAACAACTATTCGACGGTCGAACGCCAAAGAATTATCGATATGTGGTCTTCGGTTGCCGAGGATTTCGCGATGTTCGATGTCAATGTAACCACACAAACGCCGAGTGACTCCGCACTCGATCGGACCGGCGCCGGTGATGCGCAGTTCGGAGTTCGCGTGGTGGTTTCCAACAATTCCAACAAGGTTGCACAGTGGTGCGGATGTGGCGGCGTTGCATTAGTCGGGGTTTTCAACCATTACGCGGGAAAGGATGGGGACTGGAGCCCGCACTCGGACTATTCTCCTGCGTTTGCGTTCAGCCAGTCGTCGATGAGCGGAAAGACGCTCTCTGACATCGTGAGCCACGAGGCGGGACACACTCTCGGGCTTTCACACGACGGTGGCGAGAATGTGCTGGGCGATGGCGTCGAAGACTATTTCTTGGGACAAACAGGGTGGGCACCAATCATGGGTGCGGGGTATTCCGAACCTCTTGTTCAATGGTCCGATGGAACGTACACAACGGCCAACAACCAGGAGGACGACCTCGCGGTGATGGAAACGTTCGGGGTGGACCTGCTCGCGGATGATCACGGCGACGCGTCGAACGCCGCGACACCCTTGGCGTTGAACGTCGCGGAAACAGGAGTGATCACCACTTCAACGGACGTCGATTCATTCAGTTTTGTCCCGTTGACGAACACCGTGACGGTGTCGGTGGCATTGCCGTCGCGCAGCCCGAATGTGGACGTCAGTCTTGTCGTAACGGATTCACTCGGCAACACCATCGCCACGGTTAACCCAGACTTTTCGCCCCTATCGGCCGTTGAGGCTTCGGGGCTTAGCGCGTCTTCCGTCGTGACCGTCGTTTCCGGGCAGACCTATTACGCGATAATCGACGGTGCAGGATTTGGGCCGGGCACCACGACGGGCTACTCCGATTACGGAAGCATCGGCGACTACCAAATTACGATTCTCGGGGAAGCGATTTCGCCCACTGCGACACCCACCATCTCGGGTCGCGCCAAGGTGGGTCGCTGGCTCACGGCGACGATCGGAGTGTGGATGCCTGCCACGACACTGACGCAGCAATGGCTTCGAAACGGTCAGAACATTTCGGGGGCGACCGGCACGACCTACAAACTGAAATCCGCCGATCGAGGAAAACGCATTTCGGTTCGTGTCAACGCCACGAAACTCGGTTACTCGCCGGCGACCGCGACCAGCCTCAAGACATCCAAGGTGCGCGGCTAGGCGAAAACTCGTCGAGAAGATCTGTGCCGTTCTCGAGGGTTGTTGTGCTCGGGCTGGTTGACAGGAAATCTCCTCTAGGTGTGAGAATTCGTTCGGGGTAGTGTTGTCCTAACAGAACTTATTTTTTCAATCGCAAAGGGCAAATCTCGTGGGAAATGTGCGTCGAAAATTTGTGGTCACGAGCGTGGTCTTCGCTCTTGGATTAGCGGTTCTCGCCCCGAATGTGTCGGCAACCTCGGCCCAGCCGGACAGCCGATCGGTGTACTTTGACCGTTACCAATCGCTGGCCGAGTACGCGAGCAAGGGCGGGCGCGACCCCGACGACTGGATCCCGAGCACACGAATTGCCCGCAAGTCCTGGGATTCAGCGGTCGCCGACGAATCGGTTCGGGTCGATCGATCCGGCCGAGTGCTCGTTATCGAGCCGCAGCACAGTGAATTTGAAACGGATCACACCGAGACTTTGCCTGACGCCGGATCACCCCAGTCGGCAACGCCGGTCGCCGACATCCCACTATCTGAGGCGTTTGAACTTCACAGCCTGCCGGGGGCAAACCGAACCATTTACCTTGACTTCACGGGCCACTCATTGGTCGACACGATCTGGCAGGACCAGAACACCCCGGATACGTCGGACGATTACACCGACGCCCAGATGCTCATGCCGCCGTGGAGTGACGACGGCGACACCACGACTTTTTCCAACGCAGAACGACAAATTATCATCGACACTTGGTCCGCCGTGGCGGAAGACTACGCGCCGTTCGCGGTCAACGTGACTACCGAAGAACCGGCCCAATCGGCGCTCGATCGCACGAACTCGGGCGACCAGATTTATGGAGCGCGAGCCCTCATTACTGACGGGGCAAACGTCATCGCGACCGAATGCGGCTGTGGCGGGATTGCTTATGTCGGCGTTTTTAACTATGCCTATTGGAATACCTACCTCGGACCATCGCTGTCGTGGGGTGTGTCCGGCAGAAACGGCAAGTTCTTGTCCGACGTCGTCAGCCACGAGGTCGGGCACAACGCCGGACTGAGTCACGACGGAACGGCAAGCGCCGGGTATTACGTTGGTCGCGACGGCTGGGCCCCCATTATGGGTGTCGGCTACTACCAGCCCCTCGTTCAGTTCTCCAACGGTTCGTACACCGATGGAAACCAAACCCAGGATGACTTTGAGGTTGCAACCACCAAGGGGCTCCCACTTCGCGAGGACGACCACGGCGATTCTCGCGCTGCGGCAACCTCGTTGACTCTCGGGACCGAGGTCGAAGGAATTATCGCGACACGGACGGACGTCGATTACTTTGGCTTTACCGCGACGCGCACATCACACGACATCACGGTGACACTCCCATCGGTCAGCGCCAACCTCGACGTACAACTGAAATTGTTCGATTCGTCCGGGACACTCGTGTCCACAACGAACCCCAACCTGTTTCGCAATAGCACGTCCGTTGCAACGGGGCTCGACGCGTCCGTGACGGCAACGACCACACCGGGTGCAATTTATTACCTCGAGGTTGACGGCGTCGGCTATGGTTCGGGGGCAGAGACCGGGTATACGGATTTCGGGAGTCTCGGTGAGTATCGAGTTATTGTGCCTTTGCTCACTCCAACGCCGGGCACCTCATCCATTTCGGGCACTGGCGTTTTTGGCACGAGCTTGACGGGTTCGACCGGGTCGTGGGCAGCGGGAACGTCGCTCAGTTCCGAGTGGTACCGAGACGGTTCGGCGACGGGGGACACCGATTCGACCTACGACATCGTGGCAAGCGACGTTGGTAAGTCCATTACCTATCGCACGACCGGAACGAAGACCGATTATTATCCCGCGGTCGCCACCAGTAGCGAAGTTTTGGTGACAGCCGCAACACTTCCCTCGACTGGAACGCCAAGCGTCTCCGGGACGGGCGCGGTTGGAACGACGCTCACGGGATCCACCGGGACCTGGCCGGAAGGCGTAACCTTCACGACCCAATGGATTCGGGACGAAAGTTCGGTGGGCGACACCGATTCCAGCTACACCATCGCGGGAACCGACCTCGGCGACGAAATGGTATTCCGCGTGGTTGCCTCGAAACCGGGCTACACCACGGTCACTGCCGACAGCCTCGCCGTCACCGTCGTTGCCGGTACCATCACCCCCACGGCAACCCCGACGATTTCGGGAACCGCGAAGGTGAACAAGACCCTGGCCGCCCGAACCATCGGGTGGATGGCCAGCCTTACCTACAACTATCGGTGGCTCCGAAACGATGCGCCGATAGTTGGTGCGACGTCGTCGACGTACAAACTGAAGTCGGCGGACAAACGGAAACGGATTTCGGTCGAGGTAACCGCAACTCGACTCGGTTATGCGCCCGTCACACTCACCAGTGGACAAACGGGAGCCGTCAAGAGCTAGCAACCGCGGGCACGGGTTGGGACCGAGCCCTCGCTAGAACGCGGTGCTGGGGAGGTCTTTTTCATCCCCGACAATCGCCGCCCCTCCATTTGGTTGAGGCAGAATTTGTTCTAGACGGGGAATTTCTTTGGAGGTATTGTTTAGCAAAGAAGGGCGAAAACTATTTAGGAAGAAGGTGGATAAGGTGGTCAATTTGCGTAGCAAATACCTCGTTGCGTTGGGGATTTTCACCCTCGGAGTAGCAGTTCTTGCGCCCAGTGTGCCGGCGAACTCGGCTGAGCGGGATAGCCGCGCCGATTTGCCGAGTAGGTATTGGCAATTCAACAGCAGTTGGACAGATCAGCTTCCTGGTTATACAGACGCCCCCAGGACTAGTTGCGGGTGCAACGACGGGGATTTGTTGACCATCTCACCCACTGCAACCCCGACCATCTCGGGGACCGTCACGGTGAAGAAAACCCTGACGGCGCGAACCACGGGGTGGATGGCCGGTTTGACGTTCAGTTACCAGTGGCTTCGCAACGGCGCTGATATTCCAGCCGCGACGCTCGCGACATACAAGCTAGTCAAGGCGGATGTTAACAAACGGATTTCGGTCCGGGTCAGGGCGACGCACTCGGGTTACACCCCCACGTCTCTGACGAGTGGGTTGACAAGAGCGGTCAAGCCCTAAACGGTCCGGCAGACCGCACGACGGAAACGGGTTCAGAACGCGGTGCTGGGGAGGTCTTTTTCGTCCCCGACAATCGCGGCCACAATGCGCGCGGCGACGGCATCGACCGTCAGCCCGGCACCGAAGTTGGGTGCCTCGCCAAAGACGGCACGCGTCGCCAGCCCTGATTCGGTGTGGCCGGGGCGCGCGTCGATGAACCGAACGCCGAGGCGTCGGAACTCGCGACCCGCTGCGACGCTGAACGCATACAGGGCGGCCTTGCTGGCCGAATAGGCGGACAACCCCGCCATCGGGGTTTCGGCAATCATGCCGGACAGGGTGACAATAAATCCTTCGCCGGAACGTCCGACAATTGGCGCAAGGGCCGACAGCACGTGAATCGGACCGGTCGCGTTGACCGCCATGAGCCGGTCAAAACCCGCGGCGGGGGAGTCAACCGCATTGCCAAACGCAACGACACCGGCGGCAACGATGATTCCGTCAAGTTCCACTCCGTCGGACTCGATGTCGTCGAGGAACGAGGCAACCGAACCGTTGTCGGCCAAGTCCAATAGTCTCTGACCCGAGGTGTAGCCGGCCAATCGCCCAAGATTTTCAGGTCGCGTTGTGGTGCCAATCACTGTTGCACCGGCGGCCGTGAGCGCCGCGCAGAGGCTCGTTCCGATTCCACCGGTCGCACCGATGACCAAGATGGTTTTGTTGTCGAGTGTGCTCACGCGGGGGTCCCTTTCGATTTTGAACAATGCCAATACACATAGGCTATAACCATAATGAGTTCGAACAACGCAGCACAGGAATGGCTGTCCAAACGGTTTCGCCGACTGCTTTCCGGTGCCCCTGACGGCACCCCCCCGTGGCTTGACGTCATTGCTCGCGGGGATACGGGTGGACTGTTTCTCCCGACCGATGCACCGTGGGTCGTCCACCGCGATTTCGGCACACTCGTTGGCGGAATTCGAGCGCTATTGATGCAAGCGCTTCACCCGGGATCGTTGGCAGGAGTGTCCGATCACTCTCGTTACGAAAAAGATCCACTGGGACGATTGGCGGGCACGATTCGGTGGCTCACGGTGACAACGTTCGGAAGTCACGAGGCTGTGGCCACCGAGGCGGGACGGGTCAACCGACTCCATGAACGGGTCACCGGGTCCTACGAGTCCGGCGCGGGGGCGACGATTCCCTATCGGGCCGCCGACCCCGACCTGTTGTTGTGGGTTCACATTGCGTTTATGGAATCGTTTCTCGTGGCGCACGAGATGTATGCGACAACACCACTTCCGAAAGGCTCCGCTGCGACTCCCGCCGACAACTACGTCAACCAGTGGGCGGCGTCCGTCACCCCCCTCGGGCTCGAAACCGTTCCGCGAACCAGGGCGGACGTCGATGCCATGATTACGGACCTGTGGAGCCGGGGAGTGCTCGTCGCGAGCGACTCGACGCGTTCCGTTGTGGGTTTCATTCGTCGCCCGCCGTTACCCTTGGCAGTTCGCCCGATTTATCGGCTGTTGTTCAACGCCGCGGTGGTGTCAATCCGTCCCGAATTTCAGGCGATGCTGGGACTCACGCCCAAACCTCGGTGGCTTGTCGTTCCACTGACACGGTTTGTCCTTCGCGCAATCCGTGCCGGAATCGGGCCGGAAAGCCCGATCGAAGATGCTGCGCTGCGCCGACTTCGTCGCGTCGGAATAATCTGACGCGCACCACCGACGGCGTAATCTGGTGCTGTGAACTTTGCGGGATTGCCGGCCGTGATTGCCGCCATCGTCGGGCCGATACAGGCAACGCTCGGGTGGGTCATCGCGGGAGCGCTCTGGCCGGGTTTCGACCACGTCACCGAAACGATCAGCGATCTTGCGGCGGATGATTCACCCGTCAAGTGGATCCAGTCGAGTTTCTTCCTGTTGGGTGGAACGCTGTCACTGATTGCAGCCGTGTACGCACCGGTGTTGGCGATGCCGGGACGCGTCACCATTTTTCTCGCCGGGCTCACCACCTACGGGCTCACGTTTTTTGCGACACCAACACAGGAAACGTCATCGCTCTGGCACCGGATATTCGCCATCGCGACGTTTGTTCTGATGTCCGCCTGGCCGCTGTTGTCGATGAGGTTCGACCGCAGTTATCCGTGGCTCGTCCGCCCCACCGGCGCAATCCTCGCGACCGTGGTGTTCACGGTGTCGTCGGTGGCGTTCTTGTCGGTGTGGCGAGACCCCGCTCAGCCCATGGTCGGATTATGGGAGCGCGTGATTGCGATCTCTCAGGTGCTGTACTTGTCCGTCGTGATCATCAGCGCGTGGCGACACCAGCGCCGCGCGGTCGCGGCTGACGCCTAGGACTCGATTTCGCCCGTTCCCGATGATTTCAACTCGTCGAACTTGGCCTTCATTGTCGGGTTCTTAGCGGTGAGTTTTTTGACGCTGATTTCCTGCAGTTTGTTGTTTGCGAGCCGCAGGTTGTTTTCGGAACCGAGCAACGCTTCTTTCACCTTCTGCAGGTCGGCGATGCTGCCGTCGATGGACTTGATGGCGTCCTGGAATTTGCGGGACGCGAGGTCGTAGTTCCGATCGAACCCATTCTTGACGGATTCGAGCTCGGCTTCGAAGTTCGTGATGTCGATGTTCTGTCGACGCATCAATTCGACCTCGGTTTTCGACTCGAGCGAGCCCAGCGACGCGTTCCGGAGCAGCGAAATGATGGGGATAAAGAATTGTGGACGCACCACGAACATCTTGGGATAGAGGTGCGAGACGTCGACGATGCCGTTGTTATACAAATCGTTGTCCTCTTCGAGCAGCGACACGAGAATCGCGTATTCGCACTTCTTTTCCTTGCGGTCCTTGTCCAGTTCCTTGAGGAAGTCCTCATTTTTCTTCTTGGTCGCGGTTGTGTCTGATTCGTTCTTCATTTCGAACATGATCGACACGAATTCGACACCATCCGCGGAGCTGTCACGGAAGATGTAGTCACCCTTGCTTCCCGCCTTGGCGTCGTTGTCTTTCGCGAAATACGCGGCCGGGAACGCGGTCGCGCGAATCGCGTTGAACGCGTTTTCACAGTGCTGTTCGAGCGTCTCGCCGACCATTTTGGTTGAGAGCTTTGCTTTCATCTCGCGCAACCGCTCGATGGTGTCCTCGCGATCTTTGATCTGCGTCTCGTACTTTTCTTTCAGGTTCTTTTCGACAATCTCGCGTTCCATCGCAGCGCGCTCCAGGCCGCCTTTGAGCTCGTCGCGTTGCCTTTCGACAGCGTCCACCGCTGTCTTGACAGCGAGCTGCTTCTCGGTTTCGGCATTAGTCATCTTTGCCTTGACCTCCGCCAATTCAGCGCGCAGCTTCTCGGCCTCGGCGGCCATCTTGTTGGCCGTCTCCACTTCGGCGAGTTTGATCTCGGTCTGCTTGTTCACGTCCGCCTCGGCGAGTCGGCGGCCGAGCTCCTCTTCGAATTCGGTATTGCGAACTTGAGACAGAATGTCTGCGAATCCGGCGTCGTCGAGGTTGAAGTTCTTCTGGCAATTGGGGCAGGTGATTTCTTTCATGCCACGACGATATGCCCCGGTCGTGAGTTTCCGTCACGGTTTCGGTGAAAGCGAAAAGTCCCTAACTGTGCTGCGCCGCCGAGAGAGCCATGTGCCGCTCGCGCATCGCGAGGAACAGCGGGAACGTGAACGCCATGGCGGTCACGCCGGACAGCACGATGTAGGGCCACGCCCGCTTCATGCCGACTCGACGCGCTTCGGCGAACATCAACACGACCGAGGCGATTGCGACGACGGAGAGATCCGCCGACAGCACCCAGTCGACCGCGGTGCCGAACCAGCCAGCGACATAGTCCTCACCGTTCATCACCGCGATGCCGTTGAACACCATTGCGGTGACAAGACCGATTCCGGCGAGGGCCAAGTAAACCCAATAACGAATGCGCGATTGTGTGTCCATGACCAAATCCTACGCGCGCGGTAGACTGCACTTTCACCCATGAATACCGAATCCGCAGCCCCCGATAAGAACGGCGGCATCATCCGGAGCCTCGCGCGAATCATGCCGTACGCGGGTCCCGACATGAAAAGACTCGTTCTGGGCATGGCAATCGCCCTCATTTCGAGCGGGTTTGCGCTGGGGATTCCACTCGCGCTCGAACAACTCGTGGACGGGCCGCTGAAAACCGGGAACGCAACGGACATCTGGTGGGCGGTGGGACTCGTCGCGGTGCTGGGTTTGATGGAAGCACTGTTCATCTACCTTCGGCGCGTGACGGTTCTCACCCCGGGAACTCGAATCGACTCGCGACTTCGCAACGCGATCTACGACCATTTGCAGAATCTTCCCATCGCGTTCCACGACAAATGGCAGAGCGGTCAGCTGTTGTCGAGAGCCAACTCCGATGTGAGCCTGATGCGCCGCTGGATGGCGTTCGGATTCGTCCTGCTGGTGTCGAACGCCATCACCATCATCTTTGGTGTGGTGATCTTGTTCACCTGGAGTCCGTTGCTCGCGCTCGTGTTCCTCGTGTGTTCGATTCCGATGTTAGTATTCGGCTCGCGTTTCCGATCGCGATACACCGGCCTGTCCCGCGCCGCCCAAGACCAGTGGGGCGATGTCGCCACCTCGGTCGAAGAGTCCGTGCACGGTATCCGTATCCTGCGGTCATTCGGGCGTGGCTCGGATGCGCTGTCGAGTTTCGCCGACCAAGCGGCGACCGGCCGACAATTAGAGGTCGTCAAAGGAAACGCCAAAGCGACGCTCGGATTTTGGCTGGTGTGGGTTCCCGATTTCGCTCTCGCGATTTGCCTGTTTACCGGAGTCTGGCTCGCCAGTCAGGGCGACCTCACGACGGGACAGTTTTTCGCTTTCTTCGCAACAGCCGCGGTGCTTGCGGGCCCGATCGAATCAATCGGGTATCTCATGGCCCTGGCGCTCGAGGCGCACAGCGGGCTCAATCGAATCTTTGAGGTTTTGGACCGTCGAAACGACATCGTGAACCCTGAAAACCCGGTGACCCCCGCCGACACGGGTGGTTCGCTCGTTTTCGACGACGTTCACTTCCGCCACGAAGGAACCCCGACCGGAACACCCGACCTCTTGAACGGCGTGAGCCTCGAGATTCGCCCGGGGGAAACAATGGCGCTGGTCGGGTCTACCGGGTGCGGGAAAACCACGTTGACGGCGTTGCCCGCCCGCCTCTACGACGTCACCGCGGGTCGAATCCTTCTTGACGGTGTCGACATTCGCTCGCTTGACCTGACGACGCTGCGAACTCGAATCGCGATGGCGTTCGAAGACGCGACGCTGTTCTCGGACACCGTTCGCAACAACGTGCTGTTGGGGCGACACGACCTGCGGGACGCCCCCGACGAACAGACGACCGCGGTCCTCGAGCAGGCACTCGACATCGCCGAGGCGAATTTCGTCTTCACACTTCCCGACGGCGTCGAGACCATCATCGGCGAACAGGGGCAGAGCCTGTCGGGGGGACAGCGCCAGAGACTGGCGCTCGCGCGCGCGATTGCCGCGGCCCCGGAAGTGTTGGTGCTGGACGATCCGCTTTCCGCGCTCGATGTCGAGACCGAGGCTCGGGTCGAAGCCGCACTGCGACGGGTGTTGAAGACCACCACCGCCTTGGTCGTGGCACACCGCCCGTCGACGGTCTTGTTGGCCGACCGCGTCGCGCTGCTCGACAACGGGCGCATCGCCGCGGTGGGAACTCACGCGGAACTACTCGCCACGTCTGCCGCCTACCGTCACGTGATTTCCTCGTTCGATGACGAGCCTCGGGTGATTTCGGAGGACAGCGAATGAGCACCTTTGGCGTGGTCGGCGAGGATCGCCAAGACCTGAATAGAAAGGAGAACCGCCGGATTCGGCAGCGCTCGGTCACACTCTTGTGGGATGTGGTTCGCCCATATCGCACGAGATTCTTGGCCACTGTCGTTCTCGTCGTGGTCAGTACCGCTCTTCAAGTCGTGGGACCGACGCTCATCGCCCGCGGTTTTGACACCGGATTACCCGCAGCGGTGGAGGACAACAATTTCCTCCCGATCCTGCTCATTGTCGCGGGATTTGTGTTGTCGGGACTGGGCGCTGCGGCATTTCTCGCCCTGTACACCCGGTGGTCGATCACGATCAGCCAGGACGTGTTGGGCGAACTTCGCCGTCGAATCTTCGCCCACACCCAGCGGTTGAGCCTCGAGTTTCACGAGCGGTACACCTCGGGTCGGATCATCGCTCGGCAAACGAGCGATATCGACACCCTGGGCGAACTTCTCAGTGGCGGCCTCAGCAGTCTCGTGTCGGGTGTTCTGTATCTGCTGTTCACCGCCATCGCACTGGTCGCGATTGACCCCGTCAGCGGCATCCCCCTCGCGCTAGCAATGATCCCCGTTGCGGGCGTCACCTGGTGGTTTTCCCGTGCGTCACGCCGCGAATTCCGCGCGTCGCGTATCTATTCGACACGACTCATCATTCAATTCGTCGAGAGCATGACCGGAATTCGGGCGGTCAAGTCGTTCCGACGAGAACCCGTGGACCGCGACGCCTACGCGGACAAGGTCGAGGACTATCGTTATGCCACCAAACGCACCATCGAGGTTTACGGGATTTACGACCCCGCCCTGAAAGTCATCGGCAGCCTGACGGTTGCAACTGTTCTGTTACTCGGCGCATTCCGTGTTGTCGACGGCGGAATGGCCGTGGGCGCTCTGTTGGCCGCGGTTCTGTACACCCGTCGGTTCTTCGGACCCATCGAAAACCTCGCGATGTTCTACAACTCGTTCCAGTCCGCCTCGGCAGCGCTCGAAAAGATTTCGGGTTTCCTCGAAGAACAGCCGTCGGTCGTCGAACAGCGCGAACCCGAACCCTTCGTCGCAACGCGCGGGGACCTGTCGCTGGATGGGGTGTCGTTCGCCTACAACCCCGAGTCACTTGTTCTGCCGACGTTCAGCCTCGCCATCCCGGGCGGCGAGACGGTCGCTCTGGTGGGAGCGACCGGCGCGGGGAAATCGACGTTGGCCAAAATCATCGCGCGGTTCTATGACCCGACCGACGGGGTCGTCACGCTCGACGGTCGCGACCTTCGGACAATCAGCGACATCGACCTACGGAATGCCATCACGCTCGTGACGCAAGAGGCGTATCTGTTTTCGGGGAGCGTGGCCGACAACATTCGAATGGGAAAACCCGACGCGACAGATGATGACGTGATCGCGGCCGCCCGCGCAGTCGGTGCGCACGAATTCATCACGGCGCTTCCCGACGGTTACGACACCGATGTCAACAAGCGCGGCAATCGACTCTCGGCGGGCCAACGTCAACTCGTGTCGTTCTGTCGAGCGTTCATTGCCAACCCGCGCGTACTGATTCTGGACGAGGCGACCGCTTCTCTCGACATCCCCAGCGAGCGACTCATTCAGAGGGGACTCACCACCCTCCTCGCCGGTCGAACCGCGATCATCATCGCCCATCGTCTGTCGACCGTGGCGATTGCCGACCGAGTTTTGGTGATGGACGGCGGGCGAATAATCGAGGACGGACCGACGGCGGAATTACTCAAGGGAACCGGTCGGTTCGCCACCTTGCATCGAGCGTGGCGCGACTCGTTGGCGTGAGAAAAGTCCTGTCGAATGGGCCGATTTCGCCATAGACTGGCGCGAGATAGCCCCTTCAACTTCAACGAACGGTGAACAATCATGACCTCAGTTTTTCGTGCTGACGACCTCAATTCCGCCGACTACACCGAGTCGCTTCTCGCGCCGCCGATGGCGACACCGCTGAGCGGCGACATCGTCGTTCGGGACAAGTCGTACCTCGCCGACAGCGAGCACGGCGTGTGGTCCGGCTCGTGGGAATCGGAACCCGGAACGTCCCGCTGGGAGTTCACCGACACCGGTGAGGTGATCACGGTCGTTTCCGGCAGCATGACGGTCGAAGAGGACGGTGGCGAACCCGTCACGTTGACCGCTGGCGACACGGCGTACTTCCCCATCGGGTGGATGGGCGTGTGGACCGTTCACGAGAAGCTCCGCAAGGTGTACGTCGTTTACTCGGCTTAGGTTCTCGTCGTGACCCTCGTTCTGACGGTCGACATTGGCGGGACGAAGTGTGCCGTCGCCATGACCGACGCAGACGGAGTCCGTGCCGTCGAAACGTGGCAGACCGACGGGTCGGTTGAAAACCTCGCCCGTGCTGTCGATTTTTATCACGGTCATCTCGCCAGCGGTGGACAATCTGCTGAGGCGGTGGGTGTCTGTTTTGGGGGACCAGTCGACCACGCCTCGTCAATCGTGACTCGTTCTGTGCACGTCCCCGGCTGGCAGGGTTTCGACTTCGCCGATTGGGCACGGCGAACGGTGGGGCTGCCCATCGCCGTCGACAACGACGGAAACGTGGGAGCACTGGCGGAACTCGTTCACGGCAATCACGACACCCAGGACCTGATGTACGTCACGGTGTCGACCGGAATCGGCGCGGGGGTGGTGAGTGGTGGACGAGTCCTCCGCGGCGCAACCAACGACGCCGGCGAACTCGGTCACATTCGAATCGCCGACGACCCGCGCCAGTGCGCGTGCGGTCGAACGGGCTGCCTCGAGCGCCTGTGCAGTGGCTTTTGGATTGAACAGGATCACGGCAAGCCGGCCGCGGAACTCTTTGCTCGGGATGAATTTCTCGCTGAATACTCGGCTCTCTTCGCGCGCGGACTCGCCTCGGCGGTGCTGTTGTACAACCCCCTGGTCGTCGTGTTGGGGGGTGGGGTGTCCCGCGTGGGGAAACGGCTCACAGACAGCCTGACCGCTAGCCTTTCAACAGAACTCGCGAGTTGGAGCCATCTGACGCCGCGAATCACCACCTCTCGTTTTGATGGCGACGGGGTCCACCTCGGTGCAAGGGAGCTCGCCCGTGACGTACTTTGACGACTATCGTGGCGAACTGAACGCCGCCCTCGCGACGATTGATGTGACCTTGGTCCAGCAACTGCGGGAACTCCTGGTGGAGGCCCGCGCCAACGGTCGAACGATTTTCACCTGCGGAAACGGCGGGAGTGCCTCGACAGCGTCACACTTCGCCACGGACCTGCTCAAGGGGGCGAGTTACGAACGCGACCTGCGATTCAAGGTCGTAGCGCTGACGGACGCAACGTCGACTATTTCGGCGTACAGCAACGATGTGAGTTACGACATCGTGTACGAGGAACAGTTGCGGAACTTTCTGCAACCGGACGACATCGTCGTGGCGATCAGCGGATCGGGCAATTCGATGAACGTGATCCGGGCGCTACGGTATGCGTCATCGGTTGGCGCCCACGCCATCGCCCTGACCGGACGCGACGGCGGCGAATTGGGGAAGGCCGCAACCCTGCACATCAACGTCGCCGAACAACACATGGGTCGCATCGAAGACGCACACCTCGCGATCTGTCACATGCTCGCGTTTTCGTTTATCGACACCGAGTCGTAGGTTCGCCGTGGTCGCGGTTACGCAGCGGCGAGTAGAGCGGCACACAGCGCGATAAAAATCGCGACAAAAATCGTGGGCGTGACGTACTTGGCGATATCCAGAAGTCGTGCACTCGCACTGATTGAGGCGGCAACACGTGAGTTTTTGCTCGTCGTGGACAGTTCGGATGCTACGGCTTGCGCTTCGGTGGCGGCCGAAAACTGCACGACGGCGCCGAGGATTCCGGACGCGAGCAGGATTCCGATGGTCGCCCACACCGCGTAGTCGCCGGCCGAGCGAATCACCGGGACCAACCCGATAGTCGTGATCAGCAAAAACGTGGGTGCCAATTGGGACACGACGAGTTGCATTCGCAGCGCTCCCCACGCGGACACCAGTTGTTGTTCGTTCACGGCGACACCCTTCTTTCCCACAATGCTAGAACACAACCAGGCCAGACCGGTGCCGGTTTTTCGGTCTGCTCGGCATAAGGTAAGGTAAACCTTACCCAAGCTGAAAAAATCGGTCTAGGTAGAGAGAAGTTCATGAACAAGGTTTGCGCGCGCGTTTTCGCCGCCACCACAATCGCCGCCACACTGGGTGTTCTGACCGCCTGTGCACCCGCGACTCCGAACGCCAACACGCTCGTGATTTATTCCGGACGGGAAGAAGAGATCGTGGAGCCGATCATCCAACTCTTTGAGGAGGAAAGCGGCGTGAACGTCGATGTCCGATACGGCGATTCCGCCGAACTTGCCGCGCAACTCAGCGAAGAGGGGCCTGCCTCGAAAGCCGACATTTTCTTTTCGCAGGATGCGGGAGCGCTCGGCGCCATCGAATCGGAAGGACTGTTTCTCGAATTGCCGGCCGCGGTAACGGAACGAGTAGCGCCCGAGTATCGGTCGGCCAACAATCTCTGGGTCGGCGTCACCGGACGCGCGCGAGTGTTCGTGTACAACCCTGAACTGGTCACGGAATTGCCGATGTCGGTTCTCGAATTGGCGGAACCACAGTGGGCGGATCGCATCGCCGTCGCTCCGACCAATGCGTCGTTCCAGGCGTTCGTGACGGCTCTTCGCGTCATCAACGGTGACGACGTTGCCGTCTCCTGGTTGTCCGGCATCTCGGCTAATGCGCAGCGATTTGAAAAAAACAGCCAGATCCTCGAAGCGGTCGAAGCGGGAACCGTCGCGGCGGGACTCATCAATCACTATTACTGGTTTCAGCGGGAAAAAGAGGTCGGTGCGGAAAACATGACCTCACGGCTCGCCGCATTTACGTCGGGTGACGCCGGGAACCTCATCAACGTCGCCGGCGTTGGACTGTTGTCGGACAACCCTCATGCGAAAGCCTTCGTCAGTTTCCTGTTGCGGGACGACATTCAGGGGATTTTTGTCACCGACATCATGGAATACCCGATGGTCGCGGGGATAGACATCCCCGCCGGGCTCACCCCGCTGGGAGATATCCCCGAACCGGATTTCGATCTGTCGAACCTGAACGATCTGAAGGTTACGCTCGAGCTCATTCGCGCGAGTGGAATGATCTGACGTGTCAGCCGTTCGGCCGCACGGTGTGGGGTCCTTTGTGGTCAAGGCCCTCGCCATCGCGGTGGTTCCCCTGGTTTCGGTACCGCTCGTCTATCTGGTCTTTCGCGTGGCCGAAGTGGAATCCGGTGCCGTCCTCACCGAAGTACTAAGCCTTCGCACGGGGCAACTCTTGCTCAACACGGTGGTTCTTGTAGTCGCGGTCACCGTGACGGCACTGACGGTCGGAATTCTGCAGGCCTATGCGGTGGTCCGCACCTCGATTCCCGTGCGCCGGACTCTCACGATTCTTGCGACGGTCCCACTCGCCGTTCCCTCGTACGTTGCCGCGTACGGCTGGCTCGGGGTTGTCCCGGCGTTCAACGGCTTCGTTCCGGCGTGGCTGGTGCTCAGCGTCGCAACGACGCCGCTGGTTTTCTTGACCGTCAGCGCCGCTCTTGCGCGAACGTCCCGGTCCGTCGATGACGTCGCGCAGTCCATCAGCACGTCGAAGGTCCAGCGCCACATTCTCGTGACGTGGCCGACAATTCGTTCG
This sequence comes from Microbacteriaceae bacterium, assembly GCA_947486475.1. The sequence continues at coordinate 64,303 of CANKTR010000001.1, forward strand.
GCGGTGTGGAGTTCGGGACTACTGGTGGCACTTTACGTGATTGCCGACTTCGGAGCAGTGTCGTTGCTTCGATACGACACCTTTACTCGCGCGATTTTCAACGCGTATCGCTCGAGTTTCGATCGCTCTCTGGCCGCAATTCTGGGTGTGGTTGTAGTGCTTCTCACGCTGGTCCTCGTCGTGCTGTATCGACGGGCATTACGACGTGAACAGTCCGATCCGGTCAACGTCGTACCACCCAGTGCAATTTTACTTCGTCGGGGCGGTTGGTCTCACGCTGTGGCCATGACGCTGTGGACTGCGGTGGGCACCGGCGTCCCGTTCGCCAGTGTTGTCGCCTGGGCGGTGGTCGGAAATTCGAGCACGGAACTCGAACGACTGGCCGAGGCGGCCCTCAGTTCGGTGATGTACGGGCTGTCCGCTGCGACCGTCGCAGTTGCCCTCGGCGTAGTGATTGTCGTGGCGTCGTTACGCTATCGATTCGCGCCGGCAAACCTGGCGGAGTCGTTGTCGTGGCTCATTCACGCTCTGCCCGCGTTGGTGGTCGCACTGTCCTTCACGTTCGTGGGAATCCGATTGGTTCCCGACCTGTACCAAACCCACGTGTTCGTCGTTCTGGGTCTCGTCGTGCTGTTTCTGCCGAACGCAATCTCTGCCGTGGAACCCGCTCTGCGTGCAGTTCCTCCCGCGTGGCACGAGTTGGCACAGTCGCTCGGCATGCGACCATCAACGGAATTCCTGCGCGTCACTCTGCCCGTCATCACCCCCGGACTGGTCGCGGGATGGGCGCTCGTTGTTTTAGTGATTGTGCGCGAACTGCCACTCACGTTGCTGTTAAGGCCAAACGGAGTTGAGACACTCGCTACCCGACTGTGGACGGAAACGAACGCGGGCGCTTTTGCGGCGGCTGCGCCCTATGCCGTTACGCTGGTGGCACTGGCCGGCATCCCCGCGTGGCTGGTTTCACGGGGGCTGGACCCCCAACGAAAAATGGTCGTGTCATGAGCGCGTTTGTCGAAGTGAAGAACCTCACGGTCGTGAAAAGCGGGTCCACGATTCTTCACGATGTGTCGTTCGTCGTCAACCGCGGGGAATTCCTCTCGATTCTGGGACCGAGCGGCGTCGGCAAGACCACGCTTCTGCGATGTCTCGCCGGTTTCGAACGCCCCGATTCGGGTTCCGTCGTGATCGACGGCGACGCGGTGTCATCGGATGCATCGTGGGTTGAACCCTCGCGCCGCGGGGTGGGAATTGTTCCGCAGGACGGTGCGTTGTTCACCCACATGACGGTTGCGCGCAACATCGGTGCTGGACTCGCCGACCTCGGGAGCGCACAGCGCACCGAACGCATTGCCGAGCTCGTGTCGATCATGCGATTGGACGGTCTGGAAAATCGACTTCCCGCCGAATTATCGGGCGGGCAGCAACAGCGGGTGGCGGTCGCTCGAGCGATTGCCCCGTCCCCACGAGTCGTGTTGCTCGACGAACCGTTTGCAGCGCTCGACACGGAACTTCGCACCGAGTTGCGTGCCGACGTTCGGGAACTGCTGCGGAAAGAGTCGATCACCGCGATCCTTGTCACCCACGATCAGGACGAAGCGTTGTCGCTGTCGGACTCCATCGCGGTGATGCGGGATGGGGCGATTATTCAAACGGGGACGCCCGCAGACATTTACGCTCGGCCCGCGGACATTGATGTTGCCCTTTTCCTCGGTGATGCCGTGATCCTGCCCGGGCGCGTGAGCGGCGGCAAGGTCGAAACGGAATTGGGTGCACTGACTCCGTTGAACCGAGTTCGCGACGGCGATCGCGGATTTGCCGCGGTTCGACCCGAGAATTTCTATCTGCAACCCGACCCCGCCGGCCAGGCGATCGTGACAGGCCGACAATTCTTTGGTCATGACGTGTTGGTCACGGTGGCAACGCCCAACCGCACAATCACCGCGCGGGCGAGCGGTCCTCTTGCGCCGGAAATGGGTATGAAGCTGACCGTGTGGGTGCGCGGGCCGGTGAACTTCTACGCTCGTCCCGATTGATGCGCCCGAAAATCGCCTCAGGGTCGACGTGGCCTCGCTGTATTCTGGTGAGGGTGGACACTCACTACCGTCAGAACGTCCGGTCGAGCGCGATTGTTGCCGCAGCATTGATCGTCCTAGCCGCCCCCGCGCTGTTCGTAACCCGCGGAATTCCCGTGTTCATGGGGCTCGGTTATGCGGCCCTCGCCCTCGGGTTGATCATCGCATTTTCGCGCAATCGTGTTCTCGGACAAGACCTGTCTCTCATCGCGGTGCCCCTTGTTTTCATCAGTTTTATCTCGGTCGAGGCCAATCTTGAGTGGGGCAACTATGCGCTCATGGGCGCCGTGCTCACGCTGTGTGTGGTGTATCCCTACGCGATGAGTCGATGGGTTTTTCGGGACCACGTCGTGCGGTTCCCGGGTCGACCGGGCGAACCGTGGTCGCGCGGGGAGTGGGCGTGGCTGGGCGCGGTTCTCGTGCTTGGCTACCTCATCCTGCCGGTGTATTTCATCACCTCGGGTAGTTACCAGAACTGGCCTGCTGTCACAACGCCGAGCGAAATCGCGCGCCTGTTCGTAGGCGTCGGGTTCGTCGGCATCTGGGACGAACTCTTTTTCATCTGCATTGTGTTCGCACTGTTGCGCCGCCACTTCCCGTTCTGGACGGCGAATGTCCTGCAGGCGATTGTTTTCGTGTCGTTTTTGTGGGAACTGGGATATCGGTCATGGGGACCCGCGCTCACGCTGCCCTTCGCCCTGATTCAGGGCTGGATTTTCGAGAAGAGCCGTTCGGTCTGGTACATCATCACCGTGCATCTGCTTTTTGACGTTGTCGTTTTCGCTGTGCTCATCTATGCGCACCACCCGACGTGGCTGCCGATTTTCTTCGTCGCTCCGCCTACACCGTAGTGTCCACGAGAGGGTAGTGTGCCGACAATGAGCAACAATCCCCGTCGCGGTGCTCGTTTTGGCGCTTTTGTCGCGGCAACGCATTTTCCGCAGGCGCTCGCGATGGTGCTTCTGATGACAATTGCTACCGCAGTCGTTGGCGGGTCTTTGTGGAGCGTCGCCCTGGTTTTACTCGCAAGCGCAGCCGGCCAGGCCACGGTGGGGTGGACGAACGATGTGCACGACGCGGCAGCCGATCGTGCCGCCGGGCGGGGCAGCAAGCCAACCGTTCGAGGCGAACTGCGCCCCGAGGACCTTCGCATCCCGATTCTGGTGAGCGCGACCCTGACCATCCCACTGTCGTTCCTGGCTGCGGGATGGGTCGGCGGCGCTGCGCACATTGCGGCCGTCGCCAGCGCACTGGTCTACAACTTCTTCCTCGCCCGCACCGTGTGGTCGTGGGTCCCGTATGCCGTTTCGTTCGCGCTCATGCCGGTATTCATTGCGCAGGCGATTGCACCGGCGCTCTGGCCGTCATTCCCCGTCGTTTTCCTGAGCGTTCTGGTCGGAGTGACGGCCCACCTGCTCAACGCGATTCCCGACATCGACATCGACCGCGAAACTGGGTGGGGCGGGCTCGCGGTTTCACTCGGCAAACGGCGCTCGATTGTTGTGGTTGCGGCTCTGGCGGGTGTCGCAGCCGTGTGCCTCGGGGTCATCATCAACGACCTGTTGACGGGCTAGTTCCCGACGACGGGTTTCCCACAAAGTTCGATCACGAGACCGAGGAAGTCGGACGCTATTCGGTGACGGTGACAACGTATTCGGTCATGTCGAAACCACGGTTTCCCACCGAGTCGCGAATGCTGAGGAGGAGCCGGTACTCGCCGGGAATCGCCGACGGTGACACGGTGAGTGACTGGCGCCACGTGCCGTCGGTGGGGTCGCCAGCGATCAGCTCCGCTGGGCCGTCAGCAGGAATGAACAAACCGTTCTGGTCAGAGGAGTAGTAGTAGGGCGCAGCGCCGGCAAACCAGGAATAGACCCCGGCGGTCCCGGATTCGTCTCTGGTGTCGACCTCAACAGTGAATGTCTCGCCGGCGCTAACGGTGGTCGGGAGGCGAACGTCGAGGATTTCGGGCACGCGGTTGTCGGATGAACCGCCGTACACATTGAATCCAAAGGCAGCCCATCCGGGAACGGCGTTGGAATTCCCGAGCACATCGGACGCCCCAATGTACAGCGTGTAGTTTTCGTTCACCGCGTTCTCCGGAATGTCGCAACGCAGTTCGTACGTTCCTGATACAGCGCTACCCTCAATGAGTTCCACGGGAACCGCGAAACCGCACCATTCGGTCATCCAACCCGACGGCCCACCAATTGCGGCCCAGGTCATGGCGACGCCTGAGCTGTCTTCGACAACCCAGCGGAATACGGCCGTCGTGCCCGCCTGGTATTCGAGAATGTAATAGTCAGGGAAACTTACGATGGGCGCGTCTACATCAGTGGCGCAAGCATCAAGTTGACGGTCCGCTGCATCAATCGCACACGTGTCGTCTCCCGTTCCCGAGCTGAGTCCATCAACACCAGTTCCTCCGTCGAGAGCGTCATCGCCATTTCCGCCCGACAGGTTGTCATCGCCTCCATCGCCGAGAACCGCGTCATCACCGTTTTTGCCGACGAGAACGTCGTTTCCGGAACCGCCTTCGACCGAATCATTTCCGCCGCCACCGTTGAGTGAATCTTTGCCCGAGTCACCGACGATTTCATCGTCTCCAGCGCCACCCCAAACGCGATCATTGCCCGCACCGCCATAGATGGTGTCATTGCCTTCACCGCCGTAGATGGTGTCTTTGCCGCCTAGTCCGCAAATAACGTCGTCGCCCGACGTTCCCACCAGGGTTTCGGTCCGACCCGTCCCGGTGATCGTGCATTCAGCCTGCGTCTCGGCGGGTGCGGTCATGGAATCGGAATCGGAATCGGAACCGGGCACGGTCGCGGAAGCAGCAAACGGAACTGACCCAATGCTTGTCGCCGCTAAAGCGGTCGCGACAAAGAGCGCACGCACAATTTTCTTCACGACACAATCCTCACGTTTTGGTATGAAAAGTGTATCGAACACCGCCCAACGTGAATTTTAACTTTTGCTATGAAAATTGAGCGCCCCTTGGTTTATCCCGCAGGGTCGGCGCTCAGTTGAGGTCAGCGGATTTCGCCAACTGAACCAGGAACTCCACGTGCGACGCGATGGCGAATTCGGCGTACTTGCTCGCCTCTTCAGAGTCCGCGGACGGCGAGTGCGAACCCGAAAGCCACACGGCCGAACCCAAGGTCGACATGCCAATGGACGAGGTGATGGCGATGAGTTTCGGGTTGGTCAGAAATTTCGCCATGTCCAAGTTTTCTGCGGTGATTTCGTCAGGTGAAACGGTTCCGGCATTCACGTCGATGATGAGTTGTGCGAGTCTCGCCAAGTTGAGTTCGAACTTCGCCAGCTTCAACTCGCGGTACTTCGCGTCAAAAGAGAGGGGTTCTTTGAGTGAGAAGGTCGGATAGTTCAGGACGACTCCCCAGCCGCCGACGCGGTTCGACACCGTGATCTGAGTCCGGATCCATGCTCGAAGTCTGTCCTCGGGGACGCGAGGGGCACTGGTCACCGCCGCGAACATTTCGTCAATGTAGCGGGAGTAGACGATGTAGGCGGCCTCGGAAACCAAGCCGTATCGCGACGCGAAATAGTGGTTGATCATCGCGACCGAAACACCGAGGTCGCGTGCAATTTTCCCTGGATTGAACTGTCCCGGTCCACTTCGTGCGAACTCTTCGATTGTTCGCTCAAGGAACTGTTCACGCATTGACTTCACGACGTTGGACGAATCGTTGTCCATTTCGATCGCCGAATAAATGAGGCACGGGGCTGTTCCCAGATGATTGTGAAAGTTTAGCACCGAGGTGTTGAAGGCCCTTAGGTGAATTTGCCTCCGGCCGAAGTCGGCTGGTTCACGAGCGACTATTTTGGAGACTACGACGGTGGCTACCAGGTCGTGCAGTTTGCCGATCCGAATGCGGGATCAGGTGAAGAGTTGGCGCCCACGGGTGGAAACTCTGCGATGGCAGGCACGCTTGTCGCATTGAGCGCCCTGGCACTCGCTGCGGGACTTTTCACACGTGTCGCGTCGCGTCGTCAACGAGCGCGTTCGTAATCACATCCCTTTCGCCCGTTCCTTGGCGGAAACGCTGAAAGTCCCCCGTATCTGCACAGGCGGGGGGCTTTCCCCATTTGCCGGTTTGACCCTTACTTCTTGGGTGAAAGTTGGACGGGCCTCGAGTGCTCAATCGTCGTTGACATGACCCGAAAGCCCATGTCGAGATAAAGGCCGAGCGCACCCGAACTGTTTTCCGTGTCGACCCCTAGCTCGGCGTGCGAGTATCCTCGCCGAGAAAAGTGTGCCAGTGCGACGTCGAGCAGGAACCGCCCAAAACCACGACCTCGCTGTTGCTGCGTGACACCGAGAAGGACAACGAAACCCCGCGATTCGTCTGCATCGATGTCATCGAGCCAGATGAATCCGACCGCGCGACCTTCTGCGTACAGCAGGAAGACACCGTCGGAAGGAATGCTCGTGTCGGCTCGAATTCTCTTCACCCACGAGTCGAAATCGCGGGTGACAAAGCCAAAGTGCTCGGCAAAGGAATTCTGATGCACCGCGTGCCAGTCCTTCAAATCCATCACGTTTGAGAGATCAACCACGCGCAGTTCAACCCCGTCCGGCATTGTTGGTTGCTCACGATTCGGTTCGACCGATGCGCGAAGTCGGTGGTAGTAACGAATCGGCGTGAATCCCCGATCGGCCAGGTGGGACAAGTTGTCGTGGTGGTTGGCGTGAACCTCCAGGTGAATATCGAAGTCGGGATAGTCGCGGTTCGCCTCGGCGAGAAACCAGTCGACAAGAACCGGAAACCGGGAGTCGCCCGCGCGAACAGAAATCACCGGATTGAGCATCTGCGCAGCCAGGTCAGGATGCAGGTTGCCAAAACCAAAAGGTTCCGCGCCATCTCGTTCGGAAAACAACCACGGGGGGGACGGATCGCCGGGGCTCTCAATGATTTGCTTTGCGATGTCGATGCCAAAACTGCCATGGGTGGGATCGATGGCGGAAACCTCAGAATTGAGAATCGCCTGGACCTGGGCCGCGTCGTTCGAAGTCGCGCGGCGGAGAAAAACTCCGTCAATGCCGGCGTTGGTCGACGTCATGATTCCTCCCTGAGAAAGTTTACGGTGAGGTCGATGCGCGCCAGCAATTGAGCGCAATTGATTCGGTAGGCCCCGACGGGCTCGAACCGTCGACCCACGGATTAAAAGTCCGTTGCTCTACCAACTGAGCTAGAGGCCCGCGCGCGAAGGCGCTCGCACAATTCTACCGACTTGCGAAACGCTCCGTGACTAACGGTTATCGGCTGTGAAGGGCGTCGGCGGTGGACTTTCGGAACGGTGTGAAAAGAGTCGCTTTCACTCGCGGCGGTGCACCCGAATTCTTCGCCACAATCGAGGTTGAAATGGGCAATCGCAGTGCCAATATGGTGACGCGTAGGATTCAATTATGTGCGGGCGAGTGGTGCGAGGTGTGGCGGGAGTTCTCGGATTCATCCTCACCGCACTGACCATCGCGGCGCCTGCGGCGCCCGTCTATGCAATTGGACAATCCGCCGCTGAAATTCGCACAGCACTTGTGGCCCAGATCGCTCTCGAGACCGGCGATTACCGTGTGTCCGTTCGTGAATTGGGCGGTGATAACCGAGTCATTGAGATTGAGAGCGACAACTCGATGGAACCGGCATCATCCATCAAATTGTTCTACGCGTGGCTCGCACTGCGAAAGGTCGACGACGGTTCGATCACGTTGTCGCGGCGACTTCCCAGCGGGCAAACCTGGGGCAGGTGTTTGCGGGTCATGATCGAGATGTCCGACAATCTGTGTTCGGCCGATATCCGGGAAGCATTGGGAAATCGGAAAGTCAACCGCGCCCTTGCAAACGCGGGGTTCAGCAATACCCGTATTGTGTTGCACTCGAGCGGAACGTATGCGGGGAAACGCTCGTCGGCAGCGGATTTCACGGAATTCTTGGCACAACTCGAAGCAGGAACACTTTTGTCCGCCGATTCGACGTCACGACTTCACGAGTTACTGCGCAACCAAATCTGGCGCGCGCGTATTGCCGGTGGAACGCCGACGGGCGTGGTCGTTGAGTCCAAGCCGGGCGTTTTGGAGGTGGCTGATGGGATGGTGGGCACGGACGCGGCAATTGTCAGGGGAACATATAGCACCTATGCGATTTCGATTATGGGGGACCACGGCGCGACAAAGTCCGCTTTTCGGCGGTTGTCACGAATCGTCTACGAAGGGTTGCAAGGGGTGGGTGATTACGTCGACGCAACGTACCCGCGCCAGCAATACTCTGTTCCTGCGGGAACCGCTTTTCGCGCGACCTATGGCGGATCCGCAATCAGGCTGGATTCCGCCCGAAACGTCACGCTCTACGACACGTCTCGACTAGACGCATACGTTCGTATCTACGGTGTCGGTACGGGGTGGGTATCCGTTACGCGATTGACTCTGCGTGACGCGTATCGCTGGATGGGGTGACGCACCCGCAACTTCGCGGGCGAGTTTTTCTCGGAATCCCTGACCAACTTGATGGTTCTGCTCGTTGTTCGAATCCCACTGCTTGGTTAGAGTTGGCGAGAGTCTCGATTCGCATTGACAACACGATTCCCACTGAAAGGCGTGGAGTGTGCCCCTAGCTCGCCGAATACTCGTGTGGATCGCCACGCAATGGACTCGAATCGCAGTCGCTATCCTGTTCCTCGCCATCGCGTTCGCAGCACTGGGCTCTGTTCCCCAAACTCGACTCACCCTTGAAGTGGGTACCGAGGGTGGCCTTTTTCACGCGATGGCTCAAGTTGTGGCAACCGACCTCGAGTCGCATGGTGTCACAGTCGACATCGTGCATCGGGCAGATTCCATGAACATCCCCGATGACATTGGTAATCCGGCCTCTGGAATCGACGGAGGGTTTGTTTCGTCTGTTGTTCCGACCAACGTTGTGGATTCCGTGCGTCAAGTTGGGTCCGTAATGTTTGCCCCCGTTTATCTCGTAACCAACGCTCGCTCGAGTGTTCAATCTGTTGCCGATATCAGCGGGCAGTCGATTGGCCTGTACCCCCGGGAAAGCGCCGCCTGGGCGGCATGTGACTTTGTGCTCAGGAGTTACGGCGTCAACGTGGACCAACAGACTGTGAGCTACGGTAACGGCATCACGATTCTGGACAGGGTAATCAGGCGAGAAACTGAGGTGGCATGCCTCATCGATGTCCCTGCTGGATCGACGGCGACCTACGCGGGAGACAGCCTCGCGCGGTTGGCGAGTCCGGAATTACGCTTGCTTGGAATCCCCGAAGCCCGTGCCATTTCCCACAAACGCGATTTTCTCGTTCCCGTCACAATCGATTCCGGCAGTTTTAGCGTGTTTCCCGTGGTGACCCCGTTGGAGGACGTTGAAACCAACGCCGGCGTAATCACCTTTATCGGACGGGCGGACCTCGCCCCGGAAATCGTGAACATCGTGGCGCAGTCACTCCAAAAGACCTACAGCCACGGTACCTCGGTCAACGGACCAGGTTCGCTGCCGTCCGTCGATCAAACCACGCTCGCGTCATTTGACGAAGCCCGAAGTGTTTATGACAACGGCCTTCCGTGGCTTTACCAAAATTTCCCATTCGGAGTCGCCGGCTTCCTCGATAAATTTCTGTCAACCTACGGGTTGTTTCTCACGACCTTGCTCGTTGTGTTGTCCATCGCGGACAACATCGGTTTCGCAAAACCGCTGCAACTCATCAAAAAATCTCAGCCAGCTCGTCTCAAACTCGTGTTGGAAGACCTGGCGCTCAAGGCAGAGAGCCCCGAAGGGCTTTCCGACGAGGACGAAAAACAACTGGCGCGTGTGGAGGAATGGGTGCGAGATGAGAAGCCGAGCATGGCCGAGATTGAGTCGTTAGTTCGTCGGGTCAAAAATTCGAAACGCATAAAAAGAAATCGCTAACGGCACACGAGTGCCGATGGGTCACCTATCGTTGAGGATTGTGAGCAGACCCCGCCGACCCGTCGCCGTTGAACCGAGCACGTTCGATCAACTCGAGGGGGCGATGGATCCTGCCCTGCAACTACAACTCGCACACGACACCGCGACGACCCTCGTCGCACGCGTGCGCGACGACGGAACTGTCGAGGTCTTGCGGCGAATCCTCGATTACTCCCGCGAGAACGGCTTGGGCGAAATCGCCGAGTTGTGGGCGGCGGCCCCGGCTCATTCTCTTCCCGGAGCGCTGTGGCGCTTGTACGTCATTCACGCGAGCATCATCGCAGACCCCGACATTGCCGCACACGCGTATCAACGCGGTGCCGACAACCTCAATTCCATTGATGCGGTCGTGGCGGGGGCTCGTCAACCCACAGGCCCCGACGACATTCGCGAATTGGCGGATGAAATTCTCTGCGGAGCGTTCACAGGGGACCTCGCCGATGCGCTCGATCGGGCAGCGGCGTATTGCCGTATTGAAGCCCACGGCGTGACGTCCCTGATCGGAGGATCGGAAATCGGTTCGAGTGCGATGCTCGAGCGCGCGGCGACGCTCGCCGATTTTGCCACGGACCTGCAGGCCTGCGCACAGTTATCCCGAAACAATCGGTTGTCCTGAACCCGCGATTTGTCAGGTCTCGTACACTGGAACAGTCGGGTCGTGCGGATTCCCCGGGTTCCATTAATGATGCGCCACCGCGAGTGGCAACGTGCCGAGAGGCGTAACCCACGGCCCGACACCTTTTAAGGTGCGGTGTGTGTTTCGACGGACACGAGTCGGAACCCTCGTCCCGATTTCGCGAGGTGGAACACGGTGAAGTCGCCGGTCCCCAGTGACGCAGCGCGGCGGACCTCGTCGGTCACCGTTCCGCCCGTCTGGGTGATTATTTCGCTCACCATCTGGGGAATCACTGGCCCGTGAGAACACATCACCGCGGGTGTCCCTTTGCGTAATCGAGTGGCGATGAAGTCGATGACGCGATCGCCCTCCTTCGTCCACTTGTCCTGTGAAATCTTGCCTGACTCGCGAATTTCCATGCCCAACTTGTAGGACAGCGGAGCGACGGTCTGGAGGCAGCGGATGGCGGGAGACGACAGAATCGCGACCGGCCCGAACGCCGCAAGTCCGCCGGCGATATTGCGGGACTGCTGCATCCCGACCGCGGTCAACGGCCTTAGCGAATCGTCGCCATCCCATTCGTCGTGAGGGGTCGCCTTGCCGTGTCGCGCGATGATCAGCGGGAACGTGTCCATCGACCCCGACTTCCACAGAGTTCGGACGTAGTCGACGAGTTCCCGGTCATGCTCATACGTCAGGGCGGCAATCGCTTTCTTCACGGACAACCATTCGAGCGCGAAAATCTCGTCGTTCGACACGAACTTGGATTTTGCTTCGGCGACGGGGTCGACTTCGGCCGCCCAATAGTGAACTATTTTGGGTTTACCGTTCGTCTGTTGGATGTAGTGCACCGACCCGAGTGACGGGCCAAGCTTCACTTTCAGACCCGTTTCTTCGAACACTTCCCGCGCAGCGGTGTGGGGGAGCGTTTCGTCCGGGTCCACTTTGCCCTTGGGGATCGACACGTCACGATGGTGCTTGCGGTACACCACGAGCACCTGCAGTTTGCCTCCCGCGACGCGCCAGGGAACAGCCCCGGCCGCGACGACCGTGTCCGAGTTTTTCATTTCCCTCTGCCTCGCGTGTTTCGGTTGGTGTATTCCGTCATCAGTGTTTCGTGAATGTCCGACAGTTCACCCGCGAGACCATTGTGGCGTGTCCACTCACCGTTGTTTGCAAGTGACCAGGTCGACGTCGAGTCGCTCATGTGAAGTTCAAACAGGTGGTCGATTCGTTCGAGGTGTTCGGGTTGTTCGAGTTTGATGAGCACCTCAATTCGTCGATCGAGGTTGCGGTGCATCATGTCGCTCGAACCGATGTAGGTGAGGGATTTTCCCTCGTTGTGGAAACCATAAATTCGCGAGTGTTCGAGGTAACGCCCGAGGACACTGCGCACCTGAATGGTTTCGGACAGTCCCGGCCGGTTGGGGATGAGGGAACAAATTCCGCGCACACTGATGTCAATCGGGACTCCGGCGATACTCGCTCGGTACAGGGCGTCGATGATTTTTTCGTCAACCAGGGAATTCATCTTGAATCGGATGCCGGAAGGTTTTCCGGCTCGTGCCGCTTCGGTTTCCCGCTCGATGTTTTTGAGAAGCCCCGCTCGCAGATAACGCGGGGCGACGAGGAGTCGTTTGAACTTCTTTTCAATCGCATAGCCGCTCAACTCGTTGAACAAGCGGGTAAGTTCCGCTCCGACTTCAATCGAATTGGTGAACAGACCGAGGTCCTCGTACACGCGGCTTGTTTTCGGGTTGTAGTTGCCCGTGCCGATGTGCGAGTAGTAAGCGATTTCGCCACTTTCTTCCCGCCGAACCACCTGAGTCAGTTTGCAGTGAGTCTTGAGTCCGACCAGGCCATAAACAACGTGGACTCCCGCTCGCTCCAGTTGTCGCGCCCAGGTGATGTTGTTCCGTTCGTCGAATCGCGCCTTGATTTCCACGAGCGCCAGGACGGCTTTGCCGGCTTCTGCGGCGGCGATCAAGGCCCGAACAACGGGGGAATCGCCGGAGGTTCGATACAGCGTCTGTTTGATTGCGAGGACGTTCGGGTCCGTCGCCGCCTGTTCAACAAACGCCTGAACACTGGTGGCGAACGATTCGTAGGGGTGGTGCACGAGCACCTCCGCGTCGCGAAGTGCTCCGAACAAATCCGCGGGGGCACTCGGTTCGGCCGGTTGAAATGCCGCTGCCGTGGTGGGGACGTGTTTGCGGTACTTGAGGTCAGCCCGCGCGATGCTAGAGATCTGGAACAATTGGTTGAGTCCGAGAATTCCGGGTAGTCGATACACCTCACCCGCGTCCATTCCCAATTCGCGAATAAGAAGATCCAACGTGACCGTGTCCATCTCTTCGCTGATTTCGAGACGAATGGGGGCCCCGAATCGGCGACGAGAAAGTTCCTTTTCGAGTGCTTTGAGCAGGTTGTCGCTCTCGTCCTCGTCGATCTCGAGGTCTTCGTTTCGGGTGACCCGAAAGAAGTGGTGGTCCAAAATCACCATGCCGGGGAACAGCGCGCCGAGGTGATGCGCGATCACGTCTTCCAACGGCAAGAATCGCACAGTTCTGGCGTCGTCCGAGGGGATGACGAGAAAGCGCGGCAGGATCGCCGGAACTTTGACGCGGGCGAAGTTCTCGTCGCCAGACTTGGGGTTCTGCACCCGCACCGCGAGGTTGAGCGACAATCCCGAGATGTAGGGGAACGGGTGCGCCGGGTCTACCGCCAGCGGCGTGAGAACGGGAAAAATCTGTGAGACGAACATTTCGTCGATGGTGGCGCGCTCTGACTCGGAGAGGTCATTCATCGTGTTGATGTGAATGCCCGCCTCGGCGAGTGCGGGACGGATCTCGTCCACCGCGACTCGGGCGTGTTCCACCTGGATGGCGTGCGCGCGTTTGTGAATGTCGGCGAGCACCTGTCCCGGGTTTCGTCCCACGTTGTTGTGAACGGCGATTCCGGTTTCGATCCGACGTTTCAGCCCCGCTACCCGCACCATGAAGAATTCGTCCAGGTTGTTCGCGAAAATCGCGAGGAAATTCACCCGTTCCAGAATCGGAATGGTGGGGTCTTTCGCCAGTTCGAGCACCCGTTGGTTGAACGCCAACCACGACAATTCGCGGTCGAAGAATCGATCGTCGGGCAGCGTGGCGTCGCGAACGAGTTCGTCGCTGTCCCAGTCATCTTCCAACTCGGCGTCGGTGGAACCCGTGATGTCTTCCGGGTCTCTCATTCGTCTTCTCCTGTTGGCGCAAATCGATATCCGACGTTGCGAACTGTCCCGATGACCGATTCGCGATCACCGAGTTTGGCGCGGAGCCGACGCACGTGCACGTCAACCGTTCGGGTTCCCCCGAAATAGTCATAACCCCACACGTCTGAGAGTAATTGTTCCCGCGTGAATACGCGACCCGGATTCCCCACGAGAAAGCGGAGAAGTTCGAACTCTTTGAAGGTCAGATCGAGCGGACGCCCGCTCGCCGTCGCCTGATAACTGGTTTCGTCAATAGTGACTCCCGAATGGGACAATCCGGTGATCGCGTTGCCGCCGTGTCGCGACAACGCCACACGGAGGCGTGCATCAATTTCCGCGAGACTCGCGTTGGGGAGCAGGAAATCGGAAACGCCCCAGGAGCTGTCGAGGGCGGACAGTGATGTTTCGGGGACCACGATGAGGACGGGAAAGGGTAATTGGGCGGCGGAGAGCACCCCCGCCATGGCTTTGGCCGCGACGAGGTTGGTGACGCCGTCCACAAGGACGAGGTCGACGTCGCTGTTCGAGGCCAGCGACTGTGGGGCGAGGGGCGCCACGGTGAGCGTGTGGGCAAGAAGCCCGAGCACGGGAATCACCGATTCGCCCGAGTCCGAGAGAAGAAGTATCCGAGACATGGACCGTCCTTCCCGTGCGAGTTCCAAGTCTAGAGGCGTTTAGCATGGGAGTATGCCCCGTCGAATCGCCTCCGCTCTTCCGGCTTGGATTGTCGCGGTCATCGGAACGGTCTACGCGATCACACTCGGTAGCGCGATGTGGGCTGTCGTCATTTCGGCGACGATGGGGGCGTCCCTGGTGGTCTCGTTTGTCGTGCAATTGTCGATGCAACGCAAGGAGGGACTCGTCAATCGCCTTGCGTTCACCACCGCCGGAAGCCTCATCATTGGAGCGACGGGTATCGCGGTCGCCTGGGCACAACACGGTTTAGGCTAGAGGCATGTACTTCTGGTTCGAACTCTTCTTCCTCGCCCTGCTGTTACTCGCGTTCGCGGCAATCGGTCTGGTTTCGGCCGTCGTGTTGATTCGATTGTTCCGCGGTCAGCGCTAACTCGATGTCGAACCCGTTCGTCGACCAGCGTCACCTGGTGGACGGAACCGCGGCGATTCGCGTCGCTGCCGGCGTCGTGCGCGTCACCGGACCCGATCGGTTTGACGTACTCAACGCGACACTGAGCCAGGACCTTCGAGGCCTTGCGGTCGGAGATTCCCGCGATGCGCTCGAACTCGACGGTCAGGGGCGCATCCAACACAGTGTGCACGTTCTTGAATCCCCTGAAGGGACCATCCTCATTGTGCCCGGCGCGACCGGGGCGGAATTCGCCGCCTGGCTCGACGGTCGAATTTTCATGGAAGACGTCCAGGCGGTCGACGTGTCCGCCGAGTTTTCGGTCTGGGGCGGAACGCGCGCGTTCGGTGATCTCGCGTGGGTTGACCCATGGCCCGAAATCACGACCGGCGGCGTGACCTACGGAGACGAGAAAATTCCGGACTGGACCTGGTTCGAAACGCTCCTGCCGACCGGTGCCCGCCCATCCGTCGACGTCGTTGACGCTATTCTTCTCGACCCCATTCGCGTGGTCGCCGGGCGTCCCGCGATGGCGGAGGTCGACGCGCGGTCACTGCCCCACGAACTCGACTGGCTTCGAACCGCTGTTCACATCTCGAAGGGGTGTTACCCGGGCCAAGAAACGGTCGCCAAAATCCACAACGTCGGACATCCGCCTCGGCGGCTCGTGCGACTCCACCTCGACGGTTCGGATTCGATTTTTGTGGAGGCGGGCAGTCCTGTCTGGTGCGAGGGTGAGGTTGTCGGAACGGTGACAACCGCGGGCAACCATTTCGAAGACGGGCCGGTGGCGCTCGCGGTGATCAAACGAAACGTCGACGTCGCGGCAATGTTGACCGTCGTTCACGATGACTATCCGGTCGCGGCCACCCAGCAGGTCCTCGTGCCGCCGAGTGCAGGAGCTACCGCTGCGGAGCGACTGCGTCCCAATCGACCGTAATTTCACCGAGACGCCATTCGCGAGCGGACCCGCGCACGGGCCACCCCTCGACCTTCATCGCCCGCACTGCGGCGATCCAACGCTGGCTTGGTGAATACACCTGCAACGGCGATGACACGGCCCACAATCGGTCGAGGTCGCCGAAAAACCGGTGGATTGATTCTCCCGGCACATTGCGATGAATCAACACTTTGACGAGTCGTTCCGCGGCGATGCTCGGCGCGGTCAATTCAGCGAGTCGGAGTGCAACGGTCAGGGACTCGGGTCCGTCTTTCCCGAGCGCCACCCAGGTGGCAACTCGGCCAATCTCGTCACATGTTCCATCGAGGATGATTCCGTGCGAGGAGATCCGGGAGCGTAAGCGGTTCCAGATGTCCCCCACTTCACTTTCGTCGTATTGACGGAGCACGTTGAATGCGCGAATCACATCGGCGGGCCGGTCGTGGGGAAGGGGTACTTCGAATCCGCCGCGCACGAACGAGACTCTCGCGTTGGCTCTCTGCTGGGCCGCTTCGACCCGCTCGGGGTCGATCTCGATCCCGATGACTCGAACGGACGGGTTGACGCTCGACAGGCGTTCGGCGAGTTCCAGGGTGGTGTGCGGTGCAGCGCCGTATCCGAGGTCGACGACGACGGGGGAGACCATCGCTCGAAATCGGGTGTGCCGCACAAGCCATCGGTCGGCACGCCGAAGACGGTTTGTTCCCGTTGTACCGCGGGTGATTCGACCGACTACCACCCCACCATTCTGGCTGGTTAGGCTGGTCGGCATGACCCACACGCTTATTCTGCTTCGCCACGGGAACTCGACCTGGAATCAACAGAACCTGTTCACGGGGTGGGTTGACGTTCGACTGTCCGAACAGGGGGTTGCCGAGGCGACCCGAGCCGGCGAGTTGTTGGCCGAGAGTGGCCTGGCACCGGATGTGGTGTACACGAGCGTGTTGACGCGCGCGATTCAAACCGCCAACATCGCCCTTGATGCGGCCGATCGTTCGTGGATTCCGGTGAAACGGTCGTGGCGACTCAATGAACGGCACTATGGCGCGCTGCAGGGCAAGGACAAAGCACAAACTCTCGACGAGTTCGGCGCGGAACAGTTCCAGTTGTGGAGGCGGTCGTTCGATGTGCCACCGCCGCCCCTCGACGATGAGTCCGAGTTTTCGCAGGCTCACGACGAACGGTATGCCGGGCTCGGCGCGGATTTACCGCGTACCGAATCGCTCGCTCTCGTTATCGACCGCTTGCTTCCCTATTGGGACAGCGACATCGCCCCCGACCTCCGGGCGGGGAAAACCGTCTTGGTGACAGCCCATGGCAATTCGCTTCGCGCTCTGGTCAAGCAGTTGGACGGAATTAGTGACGAGGACATCGCTGAACTGAACATCCCGACGGGAATCCCGCTCGTGTACACCCTGGATGACGACCTCAAACCCATTGGCACAGCCGAATACCTGGATCCCGAGGCGGCGGCCGCGGGAGCGGCTGCGGTCGCTAATCAGGGGAAAAAGTAGCGCGCTAGCCCTCGGGCGTTTCCGACGGCGTCGGAATGGGCGTCGGCTCGGGTGTGAAGAGTGACGGCGAATAGGCGGTGTACAGCGGGTTGCTCGCATCGAGGACGGGAACCGCGAGCGTTGCGCCGTCCTGACCGCCGTACTGGAAGTACACGTCGAGGTATTGACCGGCGACCAGACCGAGACCGCGCACGATGATCGGGTAACCGTCGGCCAAGCCGATTTTGGTGAGGCCTTCGTTCGCGACGAGAGTGACATCGAACGCAGTGTCACCGCGCAATTCGGCGGTCACGTATTGAACGTTGGTGGTCGGGTTCACGATGGTGCCGATCAACGACGCGTCCCCACTGGCGTCGGTGATGATTAGGACGTTGCGGAATTTGAGGTCGCCGACGACGATGTTGAGACCGTCACCCGCCGAATATTCCTTTTGTGTCGCTGTCGGCACGAGCAGACCACAACCTGCGGTTCCCGCAAGAAGAGCCGAGGCAAGGGCGACGGTGGTGAGAGCGCGAAGAGACACGGGGATTCCTTACAACGGTGGGGCGAAAAATCTGTTGTCAGTCTAGCGGAACGCATCGCGCACCTCGGGGGAAGTCGCGACCGTCCCCTGTGGTAAAATTGAAGTTCTGCTAAAGGAGATTCTGTACATGGCATTCAAAGTCGGAGAAACAGTCGTCTATCCTCATCACGGCGCCGCCAAAATTATCGCAATCACGGTCCGCGATTTTCGGGGAGAAAAACAGAAGTTTCTCAAACTTCAGGTCTCCCAGAGCAACCTCGAAATCATGGTCCCCGAGAGCATGGTCGAAGACGTCGGAGTCCGCGACGTGATCGACAAGGCGGGACTCAAGGTCGTGTTTGGTGTTCTCCGGGACCCCATCGTCGAAGAACCTGCCAACTGGTCGCGCCGGTACAAGGCGAACTTGGAAAAACTTGCCTCCGGTGATGTCATAAAGGTTTCGGAGGTCGTTCGCGACCTGTGGCGCCGCGAGCAGGACCGCGGATTGTCGGCGGGGGAAAAGCGAATGCTGGCAAAGGCCCGCCAAATCCTGATTTCGGAACTCGCACTCGCCGAAAAGACCGACGAGGAACGCGCCTCGAACCGCCTCGACCAGGTTCTCGCCTCCTAAATCCCCATGCCATCGGTCGGGCTCGTACTCGTCGCAGCCGGGTCGGGTGTTCGACTCGGGCGGGGTATCCCCAAAGCGTTCGTCGAAATTGATGGAGTCCCTTTGCTCACGCGAGCTCTCGATGTCGTGCGTGAACTTTCCCCCGAAGAAATTGTGATCGCGGGACCGCCCGCGCACCTCGACGAGGTTCGCGCACTGGTCGCCGAGTCGGGTCTCTCGGTGCTTGTCGTCGCCGGCGGGGAAACCCGCACCGACAGCATCCGAAACGCGGTCGCGGCCATGCCGGCCGTCGACATCGTCCTCATTCATGACGTCGCGCGGGCGGCGACCCCGCTCGAGGTGTTCCACCGCGTCGTGGACGAAGTGGCCCAGACGAATGACGGGGTGATTCCCGTCGTGCCCGTGGTCGACACCATCGTCGTCGCTGACGAGGGCATCGTCACGGACAACACCGATCGTGCTCGACTCAACCGAGTCCAAACCCCACAGGGATTCCCCGCATCACTCTTTGCCGAGGCGATCGCCGGCGCATCAGGGGATTTCACCGATGATGCAAGCATCTGGCGTTCGAACGGCGGCACGGTCCGCACGGTGGCCGGCGACGAACGCGCACACAAAATCACGATCGAAGCGGACGTCGACGCGGTTTCGACAACCGCGCGAGTCGGACTGGGGACCGACACGCACGCTTTCGGCGACACCACCCCGTTGTGGCTCGGCTGTGTCGAATGGCCCGACGAAATCGGGCTCTCCGGACATTCCGACGGCGACGCCGTCGCGCACGCCCTCTGTGACGCGCTCCTCGCCGGTGGCGGGCTCGGTGACATCGGGACCGTGTTCGGAACCGACGACCCCCGATACGCGGGGGCGCGGGGCGAGGTATTCATTCGCGGAGCACTCGAGAAACTGGGCGAAGCGGGATTTACCGCCCGTTCGGCGTCGGTCCAAATCGTTGGGAATCGACCGAAAGTCGGACCTCGTCGACTCGAGATTGAACGCACGCTCAGCGCCATTACCGGTGTTCCTGTTTCGGTCAGCGCCACCACCACCGACGGGCTCGGCTTCACTGGCGAAGGCAAAGGCATCACCGCCGTCGCCATCGCTCACGTGACGACTCGATAACGCTCGGTAACATGGGCACGTGCCCATTCGTCTTTTCGATACCGTCACGCAGTCACTGCGTGATTTCGAACCGCGCAGGCCGGGACAGGTCGGAATTTATGTGTGTGGCCCGACAGTGCAATCGTCGCCGCACATTGGGCACCTTCGAAGCGCACTCGTGTATGACCTTTGGCGACGGTGGTTCGCCTACCGCGGGTTCACCGTGACCCTCGTGCGGAACGTCACCGACATCGACGACAAGATCCTCGCGATTGGTGGCACCGAAGAGTGGTGGTCGCTCGCGGCCCGGGTCGAACGAGAATTCGCGTCACACGCCCTCGTTCTGGGGATTCTTCCGCCGACCGTCGAGCCGCGCGCCACGGGCCACATCACCGACATGATTTCGTTGATAGCTCGGCTGATCGACCGCGGCCACGCGTATCCGGCAGAGGACGGCACGGGAGATGTCTTTTTTTCCGTCGCGTCGTGGCCGGACTACGGTCACTTGACCCGTCAATCACCTGACGATGTTGAATCGGACGGTGCCGCGGACGAGCGGGGCAAAAAAGATTCACGGGATTTTGCGCTGTGGAAAGGTCGTAAATCGTCCGAACCCGAAACGGCGTCCTGGGAGTCCCCCTGGGGTCGCGGGCGCCCCGGCTGGCACATCGAATGTTCGGCAATGGCGACACGTTACCTCGGGACGGCGTTCGACATTCACGGGGGCGGTTTGGACCTGCGATTCCCCCACCACGAAAACGAGCTCGCCCAGTCTCGGGCGGCGGGCGACGAGTTCGCGACAACGTGGTTGCACAACGGACTGGTGACCATGAACGGTCGGAAAATGTCCAAGTCTCTCGGTAACGTCCTTCTCGCCGCTGACCTGTTGGCTCAGACCGACCCGGTGACCGCCCGCTATCTGCTCCTCGCCCCGCACTATCGATCCACGATGGACGTTCACGACGGTTCCGTTGCGGAAGCGGCGGCAGCCTGGGACCGTATCCGCGGTTTCGCCCACCGCACCGCGGGGCTTGTCACCGACACCGCCTCGGTGCCCGCCGCGTTCGCCGCGGCGATGGATGACGACCTCGCTCTCCCCACCGCGCTCGCGGTTCTTCATGACACCGTTCGCGCGGGAAACACGGCGATGGATGCGGGGGATGAGGTGGCAGCGGGTGTCTCTGCAAACGAGGTCGCGGCGATGCTGACTGTCCTCGGCCTCGACGGTTCGGCGCGCGCGGAGGGTGCGACCACGGCCGCTCTCGGTGTCTTGGTTGAGCGTCTCGTAGCGGAGCGCAATCGGGCACGTTCCGACCAGGACTGGGCGACGGCCGACAGAATTCGCGACGACATCGACGCCGCGGGAATCACGCTGGAAGACGGCGCCGACACAACCCGATGGAGCATCAATGGTTAAGCCAGGACGACCCGGAGCAGCAAAAGCTAAAAAGGGACCCCTCAAGGGCTCGGGCGGGAAACAGCGTCGATCGCTCGAAGGACGCGGACCCACACCCAAGGCGGAGGACCGCACCTGGCACCCCGCCGGGAAACGGAAAATCGCGCAGGAGAGACTCGCCGAAGCACGCGAACGCTTCGGCAAGACGCCGTCCAAAGCGCCTCAACGAACGGTTCGTCGGGGCAAGGACAGCGACAACGAAGTCATTAACGGCCGAAATTCAGTGCTTGAAGCACTGCGCACCAACGTCCCTGCCACGACGCTGTATATCGCGTCGCGAGTCGAATTCGACGACCGGGTGAAAGAGGCGTTGGCGCTCGCCACGAAAAAGGGGATTGCCATCCTCGAAATCATGCGCCCCGAAATGGATCGGTTGTGCGGCGAGAATTCGGTTCACCAGGGGATCGCACTGGCGGTGCCGCCCTACGAATACAAGCACCCACTCGAGCTGCTCGA
>CANKTR010000002.1 GCA_947486475.1 Microbacteriaceae bacterium
ACCGAGTCGTCGCCCCGCGTCAAACCCGTCAATTTCGAGCATGTCAGCAGCGTCGAGTTCGAAGTCGAACAGCGCGATGTTCTCGATCAGTCGTTCTTTACTGGATGTCTTCGGAAAAATGATCGTCCCGTGCTGAATGTGCCAGCGCAACACGACCTGCACCACGGACTTGCCATACCGCTCGGCCACGTTCACGAGAGTGGGCATTTCCGCCGCGAGGTCGACCGAACCGTGACACAGCGGTCCCCACGCTTCGGTGGCGATTCCGCGTTCGGCGAGTACCGCACGCAGTTCTTTCTGCTGAAACAGCGGGTGCAGTTCGACCTGGTTCAAGACGGGAACGGTGTCGCTGACTGCGGCAATCGCGTCGAGGTGTTGCGGTTCGAAGTTGCTGACGCCGATTGACGTCGTGAGTTCGTCCTGCTGGAGAACCTCGAGCTGGGTCCACGCATCGACGTAGGTGCCGCGCACCGCCGCCGGCCAGTGAATCAGATACAGGTCGACGTGTTCGAGGCCGAGGCGGTCGAGCGAGCCGCTGATGGCATCGCGCGCTTTCGGCTGGTCGCCGTTCCACAACTTGGTCGTGATGTACAGGTCGTCTCGGGGTATTCCGCTCTCACGAATCGCGCGGCCGACACCCTTCTCGTTCTGATAGATGCGCGCGGTGTCGATATGGCGGTAGCCCAATTCGAGGGCGGCGGACACAACACGGTACGCGTTGTCGTCGTCCAATTTGTAGGTGCCGAGACCCAGCTGCGGGATGCTCGTGCCGTCATTGAGCGGAACGGTGTTAACGGAAGAAGCCATGCCCCCCAGTTTATGGGGGACATGGCCTGGAACTTCCCGCCTACGAGGCTTTGGCCGAAGCGCCCGAGTTGACCTCGTACGAGGTGTTCGTCGATTCGAAGAAGTTGACCAACTGCAGCGTGTCGTTGGCGGCAGCCATCCACTTCGCGGGGTTGGGCACCTTGTAGTGCGCTTCGAAACCGAGCTCTTCGAGACGACGGTCGGCCATGTGCTTGGTGTACTGCGTGATGTATTCCGCGTTGAGACCGAGGATGCCGTTGGGGATCATGGCCTTGTTGTACTCCTCTTCCATCACGACGGAGTCCAGAATCATCTGCTTGATTTCGGCAGCGAATTCTTCCGTGGCGATGTCTGGGTTCTCTTCCAGCACCGTGAGGATGAGGTTGATTCCGAACTTGAGGTGGAGCGACTCGTCGCGAACGATCCAGTCCACGAGCGAACCGAAGTTACGGAGCAGGTTGCGCTGACGGAACGACAGGGCGACCATGAATCCGGTGTAGAACCAGATACCTTCCATGATCACCGAGTACGCAACGAGGTTGCGGACGAAGTCCTGCTTGCCCTCGGTGGTGGTGATGTCGAGGCTTCGCTCGGCCATGCGCTTGATGAACTTGACTTCGAACTCTTCTTTGGCGGCGATGGCCGGGTGATCGACGTGCTGCGCGTAAATCTTTTCGCGGTCCACCGGGAACGTCTCGAGGATGTACTCGAAGCTCATGCAGTGGTTCGCTTCTTCCCACATCTGCTTGGCGAGGTAAAGGTGCGCCTCGGCTGCGTTGAGGTACGGGTACACGCCAAACGCCAGTGCCTTGTTGACGATCAGTTCCGAGGGGTTGAAGAACGACATGAGGAACGTGATGGCTTGCCGTTCTTCATCGGTCATCTTCTTGAAGTCGGCGATGTCTTCGCCGAGCTGAATTTCGTTCGGGAACCAGGTGTTCGCAACGGCCTGGTTGTACAGGTCCATCGCCCACTGGTAACGAACGGGCTTCAGCAAAAGTCCGTCTTGGATTCCGGTTCCGAGAATTCCCATGATTACTCCTAAGTGTTGTTGTGAAAGGTGATTGCGGGGTTATCCGCGGGTGGTTGTTACTGGCAGGAGTCGCACTGGAGCAGATCCATGGGATCTACCGGTACCGAATATTCTCCTACATTGGATTCGAGCGGATTCATGATTCACCGCCCGTCGACGACGATCCGCCGAAGCCGAAGCCTCGTCGGGGTGCGCCAGCCGCAACGGGTTCTGCTGCGGGTGACGGAGCGCCGGCGCTGGTGCCGAAGCCCTTCCTGCTTCCTCCACTAATTTCTTCGGCCTTGTTGACCTTGACCGTGGACTGTTCTGCGGTGTGGCGCGGCTTCATGTGCAAGTAGTAGGTCGTTTTGACGCCACGAGTCCACGCACCCGTGTAGATGTCGACCATTTCGTCGATGTCGCGTGTTTCGAGGTACATGTTGCGGCTGATGGCTTGGTCGATCCACTTCTGGGCGCGACCCGCGACCTCGAGGAACGAATTGGGGTCGAGCTGGAAGCTGGTCTTGTAAATCGCCTTGATGTCATCCGGAATCGAGGCGATGCTCTGGATGTCGCCTTGCGAACGGAGGATGTCTTCGCGAACCGACTCCCACAGACCGCGGTCGGAGAGAGCATCAACGAGGTTGCGGTTGACCTCGAGGAACTTTCCGCTCGAGGTCGAGCGCGAGAAGATCTGCGAGAACTGAGGATCGAGACCGGGGGTCGTTCCGGCGACGAGACCGATGGACGCCGTCGGAGCGATGGCCATGAGGGTCGCGTTGCGGATTCCGCCCTTGACCTTGACGCGAAGCGCATCCCAGTCGAGACGGGTCTTTCGAGAGATCTCGATTGCGACGCCGCGGTCCTTTTCGGCGAGGTCGATCGAGTCAAAGGGTACGAGTCCCTGCGACCAGCGCGATCCCTCGAAGTTGTCGTACGAGCCACGCTCGCGGGCGAGGTTCGCCGACTCGTCAATCGCTGAGTACGAAATGTGCTCGGTGATTTCGTCGATGAGGTCGTAGGCCGCTTCGCTGTCGTACGAGATGCCAAGGCGCTCACAAATATCGGCGAAGCCCATGAGCCCCAGTCCGACCGCGCGGTTTTCCTTGTTCGCCTTGTCGGCTTCGTGCACCGAGGAACGCGTGATGTCGATGAGGTTGTCGAGCTGGCGAACGGCGACGCGGGCGCTCTCGTCCATCTTGACCCAGTCGATTTTTCCTGCGACGAGGTGCGTCGAGAGGTTGATCGATGCCAGGTTGCAGACCGAGACGTTCTCGGCGTCTTGCGGGAGACAGATTTCGGTGCAGAGGTTCGACGAGTGAATCGTGCCGGTGTTGTTGTTAAGTGCACGAAGGTTAATCGTGTCTTTCCAGGTCAGCCACGGGTGCGACGACGACTGGAGCGAGATAAGGATCTGCTTGAACTGTTCGCGGGCGGAAATCTTTTTGAAGAGGTTCATTTCCCCCTTTTCCGCCATCGCGATGTATTCCGCATAGCGCTTGGAGAACGCGGCGCCATACAGTTCGTTGAGGTCCGTGACCTCGAGCGGGTCGAACAGGTACCAGTCATCGTCGTTCTGGGCGCGCTTCATGAACTCGTCCGAGATCCACACCGCGGTGTTCGCGGTTCGCGTGCGACGGTAGGGGTCACCGGAGTTCTGACGGAGGTCGAGGAACTCGGGGAAGTCGAGGTGCCAGTTCTCCATGTAGAAGCACAGAGCGCCGAACTTCTTACCGCCGCGCGAGATCGCGCGGAGAACCGAGTCGATGGTGTGCATGAAGGGAATCGGTCCGGTCGACACGGTGTTGTTCGAACGGATGGGTGAACCCTGAGCACGCAACTTGGTGACCGAGAGGCCGATGCCACCCGTGCCCTTCGTGAGCCACATGACGTCGCGCGTGGTCTTGGCGATGTGTTCGATGTCGTCCTGCATTTCGAGGACGAAGCAGTTCGCGAGTTGTGGGTAGGACGTGCCCGCGTTGACGAGGGTCGAACCGGCGGCCAAATACTCGAGCGTCGACATCTTGCGGTAGAACCGAAGGGCGGTCTCGGTCGGGTTCTTCTCGTTGAGCGAGAGCCCCATCGCGATTCGCATCCAGAAATACTGGGGAACCTCGAGCGCGTCGCCGTTGCGTCCCTTGACGCCGTAACGGTTGTTGAGCGTGACCACGCCGATGTACTTGAGAAGTTCGTCGTGGGCCGGTTCGAGTTCCGCGGCGAGAGTGTCGAAGTCGAACATCTCGACGAGGCGGGAGTCGAGCAGGCCTTCCGTCACTCCGCGGCGAACGTTCTCTTCAAAGTGCGCAGCGTGGAGTTTCTTCAGTTCATCGGGCGACGAGTAGTCACCGAGAACGCTCTTGTAGATGGTCTTGAGAAGCAGGCGGGCGGCGATGGTGTCGAACCCGGGATAGTCCTTGACGTTCTGAAGGGCGACCTGGATGACGGCTTCGTCGAGCTGTTGCGACGTGATCCCGTCGAACAGGGTGAGTTCGAGTTCCGTACCGATTTGGGTGACCCAGGCAAGTTTGTCGGTGAAGCCTTCGGCGGCCTGTTCGATCGCAAGGTTGATTTTGTTCGCGTCGTATGGCTCGCGACTTCCATCGCGTTTGACGACCGTGATGTTCATCGGTGCCTGTCCCTTCGTTCGTCTTTTCTGGCCCTGCGATCTGCGGAATCGTGCCAGCACGAGGTGTTAACGTCTGGACTAAAAACACTACATCTACGTATTAGATTTGGTCAAGAACCCCATATGTTGTGGCGTGTCGTACACAATTGGGGATAACTTGTCCACGCTCTCCACAGGTTACGGCGAACCTCGGACGCATAAAACGTGCGCATCCCTCAAACGCAACAATCGCCGTCTGATTGCGCTATAGATTTGTTAGTATGAAGCGTTACGGGCAATTACTGAGCATCCCGGGTGTCATCCCCGTCGTTCTCGCACAATTACTCGCCCGCTTTCCCGGCGGAATGTTGACCATCGGGCTGCTCATCCACTACCAAAAACAAACGGGGAACTTCACGGTCCCGGGACTCGCGCTCGCTGCGCTGTCGATCGGTCAGGCGATTTCCATTCCCTTGGCCTCGCGAATGATCAGCACATACGGCATCCGCCTCGTTCTGGGAACGCTCATCACCATCTGCACTGGCGCAACGCTGGTAGCGGCCCTCGTTGTCCTCGACACCATCCCCACGATTCTGCTCGGTTTCGTCATCGGCGCATCACTGGCCCCCATCCAGCCCGCCGCCCGCGCCGTGTACCCGTCGATCGTCCCGAAGCGTCAGTTGCAGTCGCTGCAAGCACTCGATGCGAGCGTCCAGGAACTCATCTGGATCGCCGGTCCCGTCATCACCGTGTTTCTTGCCACACAAATCGACTCGACCACTGCCGTGCTCTCCACCATCGTTTTCGGCGCGGGCGGCGGACTGTGGTTCCTCAGCCGAAAAGAGGTCGGGGCGGCGCAACTCGAACAATCATCCGGGCGCCTCGGGTCGGTTCTGAAAAATCGGGCGGTCGTAATCGGCGTGATGAGCGGATTCCTCGTTGTCGGTTCCTTCGGCGCGATCGAGGCGGGGACCGTCGCAGCATTCGGAAGTGAAGAGAACTCCATCGCCGGCATCGTTCTCGGGCTGTGGGCAATGTCGTCACTCATCGCCGGCCTCGCGATGGGCCATACCCCGATGGGCCCCTGGTCGCTGTCACGGCGGCTCGGCGTCGTTGCCATTGGCACCGGGCTCGCAATGTTCACCGTCGATCCGATTCTCCTCACTATCGCGCTGTTCATCTCTGGGCTCGGCGTCGCTCCGGCGATGACGGTTCAATACGCAATCGCAACCGAATCGGTGGCCAAGGGAAACATCCCCGAGAGTCTCGGCTGGCTCGGCACGGGTTGGGTCGGTGGCGCGGCACTCGCGAGCGCCATAGCCGGCGTCTCCATCGACCTGTGGGGGGCCACGGGTGGGTTCGTCGTCGCCACCGCGTTTGCGGGGCTCGCCGCGCTCGTCCCCGCGCTCTTCGTCAAATCACTACCGGATTTGCGCCACCTCGCCGCACACTGATTCACGAAACGCCCCACCGGTCTGTGGATCATTCTTCTATGATTCCTAGATGTTTCCGTTAGGCGTTGCGCGCCCACAGGCGTAACGTGACGAACATGAAGATAACCCCGCTCCTTTCCGTCCTTGCCTTGTCCTCGATTGCCCTGACCGGCTGCGCGTCAACCAGCTACGAATCACCCGTCTCTGACGCCTACCTCTATAGCTCCGGAGCACCCGCCGTCGGCGGAAGTAATGCCGACCTCGGTTCCACTGCGGGCATGTCGTCGATTCGCGACGAGTCGATCATCACCACGGCCTATGCCTTTCTGACAGGGGATGACCCCGCGGCCGTCGCCGACGAGGTGGAGAAGCGAAGCAAGGCTGCCCAGGGCAAGATCGATGGCCGATCGGCCTCGAGCGACAGTGATGGAAAAATCACGTCGGTTTCTCTGACCGTTCGCATACCCGCCGCCGAAATCGATTCGTTCCTCACGGGGCTCGACGAGATCGCAACGGTTCACAACCTCAGCCAGAATTCAACGGACGTGACGCTCACCGTCACCGACTATGAAGCGCGCATCTCGGCGCTGGAGTCCTCCATCGCTCGATTCACCGCCCTAGGAAAGTCAGCGAAGACCACGACGGACCTGATCGAGATTGAGTCCGCCCTCGCGGAACGGCAGGCGCAACTCGAACAGTTGCAATCCGAAATGCGCTACTACAGCGACCAAATCGCGCTCTCTACGGTTCAGGTCGACATCGGCCTTCCCGACAGCGCAACCGACCCCATCCCCGACGATTTCTGGGGTGGAATCGTGGCCGGCTGGTACGGGCTCCTCGCGTTCTTCGGCGGGACTCTCGTTGCAATCGGAATGGTCATCCCCTGGATTCCCGTTGTTGCCGGACTCGCGTGGCTTGGTCGGTGGCTGGTACGCCGCCTCGCCGCCCGCCGATCGGCGACGCCCGCCCCAACGAAAAAGACCGCGAAGCGCTAGTCGCCCGCAATCCAACGCAGAACGGCCTTGGTGTGCTGGCCGAGCGTCGGTGGCGCGGAGTGATGCGTCGGGGTGATCTCCGTCACCCCGTCGAACCACCGCAGGGGCGGTCCGGGGATGTCGATGGGACCCAGCGTTGCGTGATCGACCGACACGACGAGCCCCTGCGAACGAGTCTGGTCCCAGGAATAGACCTCGTCCATCGACCGAACCTTGCCCGCGGGGACACCGGCCGTGGCGAGGGCGTCAAGTACCTCGCCCACCGTCCACGTCGACAGCGCGGTGTTGACTCCGGCAATCAGGTCATCGATAAAGGTGACTCGCCCTGCGTTCGTGTCGAACCGCTCGTCGTGTTCGAGTTTGAGCACGCGACACAGCGCTACCCAGTGGCCTTCGGTTCCGACCGCGATCTGTACCTGCGAGTCGGCACAGTGAAACAATCCGTAGGGCGCGAGCGACGGGTGGTGGTTACCCCGCGCTGTTCCCGAAACGCCCGCCACCGTCTGGGCCGTGCCTTGATAAACGTGAGCGCCGACGGTAGAGGCGAGTAGCGACGTGCGAATTATCTGCCCCTTGCCGGTCTTTTCGCGATCGAGGAGGGCGGCGACAATTCCGAACGCGCCGTTCATTCCGGCGAGAACATCAGAGATGGGGACTCCGACGCGTTGCGGGTTGTCAGTCCCAGGGCCTGTGACGGACATGAGCCCCGCCTCGCCCTGCGCAATCTGGTCGTAGCCCGGCCTGTTCGCCTCCGGACCGTCATGACCGAAGCCCGTGATCGACAACACAGTGGCGCGCGGGTTGAGTGCGTGAATGCGCGCATCGTCGAAGCCCAAGCGGGCGAGGGTTCCCACTCGGAAGTTTTCGATCAGCACGTCGGCGCGTTCGATGAGTGTCGTGAGGGCAGAGGTTCCCTCGTCGGTCTTCAGGTCGAGAACGACGGATTCCTTGTTTCGATTGATGGACAGAAAGTACGTCGATTCACCGCCGACAAATGGCGGTCCCCACCGACGTGAATCGTCCCCGTCGGGGGACTCGATTTTGATGACCCGTGCCCCCAGGTCGCCCAACATTTGCGCGGCCTGCGGCCCGGCGACAGCACGGGACAGATCCACAACCAGGATTCCCGTGAGAGGCCCGTGGCTCGTCACGTCAGTTGCTTCCGACCTGACGGTTGGCACGCCAGGCGCGATAACCCGCGATGAGTGACAACGAGATCACGACACCCGCAATGACATACGCGGCAGATTTCACGCCGGGGATGAAATGCGCGCCGTACCCGGCGAGGGTCAGACCGACACCCCACAGGATTGCGCCCGTGGCGTTCGAGGTGAGGAATCGGTAATAGTCCATTCGCCCGATTCCGGCAATCCACGGAATGAAAACACGGCCGTAGGGCACGAATCGTGCGACGACGACCGACCACCACCCGTAACGGGTGTACATCACTTCGACACCCGCGACGATTTTGGCCATCCGCGGGCTGGTGCGTGCGTCCAGATAGGGTCTGCCCAAATTACGACCCATGACGAATCCCAGTTGGTCCCCCATGAATGCGGCGATTCCCGTTCCGATGGCCAAGACGATGACGTCGACCCCCACAATCGTCGCCGCGAGAAGGCCCGAGGCGAACAGCAGCGTGTCACCGGTGATGAACGGGATGAATGCCCCGATGAAAAGCCCGGTTCCGGCGAACACCAATGCCCACACCAACAGATAAAAGGCGATAACTCCGGCGGTCGCGATGGTGTCGTTAAACCAGGGAAGCAAGTCTTCCGAGGCGGCCATAATCATGGTTCTACCGTACCCCGTGCGTTCACCCGACATTTACCTCCACGGCACCGCCTCGACACCTATCTGACAGATTCTGAGAGCGTGAAAATCGTCATCGTGACTGAGTCATTTCTGCCCCAGCTCAACGGCGTGACCAATTCGGTCATCCGCGTGGCGAGACACCAACGTGACCTTGGGCACGACGTGGCGATTGTCGCCCCGACACGACTGGGGCCAAAGTTTGAAGGCATCCCCGTCCACATCGTCCCCAGCATCCCGCTCGTGAAGTTCGCGGTCGGGATTCCCAGCATCGCAGTGTCGAATCTCCTCGACAGCATCGGCCCCGACCTCATTCACGTGGCTAGTCCCTTCGCGTTGGGTGCCCAGGCGATTGCCTACGCGCAACGAAACTCGATTGCGTCGGTCGCCGTGTACCAGACCGACATAGCCGGCTACCTTCACCGATACGGGATGGCCGTAGCCAAACCGATGGTCGATCGATTCGTTGCGAACACCCACAACGCGGCCACCGTGACTCTCGTGCCGACACCCATCGCGAGGGACGCCTTGAAGGAACTCGGCGTCAAGAATCTCGCGGTGTGGGGACGCGGTGTCGACCTCGACGGGTTTCACCCGAACAACCGATTCACGGACGAGGCACTCGCGTTCCGTACCGCCCATGCTCCGAACGGTGAACGAATCATCGGATACGTCGGACGGCTCGCTGCGGAAAAACAGGTCGACCGTTTCCGCGAACTCCTCAACATCCCCCACACCCGCATCGTATTGGTCGGCGACGGTCCCGAGCGCGCGCGCCTCGAGTCGATGCTTCCCGCGGAATCCGTGACGTTTCTCGGTAGCCGAAGCGGACGCGAACTTCAGATCGCGTACGCGGCAATGGACGTTTTTGTGCACTTCGGCACCAACGAGACCTTCGGACAAACCATTCAAGAGGCACAGTCCGCCGGCTTGCCGGTGGTTGCCCCTCGTTCCGGCGGCCCAATCCACCTCATCGATTCCGGTGTCGACGGCATGCTTTTCGAGGTCGGCGACCACGGGAGCCCGCGAGTGGCCGTGCAACACTTGTTAGACGACGACGAGCTTCGCTCCCGAATAGGCGAAGCAGGACGCCGCAGAGTGTTGGGAAAGTCCTGGGAGGCGGTGAACGATGAACTCACTCACCACTACGACGTCGCTCGCTCTCGGGCCAAGCGTCGTGCCCTGGCTTGACGCCAAGGCCATCATCAATCAGGTTGGGCCCTACGCCACTTACGCCGTCGCGCTGATTATCTTCATTGAAACCGCGTTCATCCTGACATCGTTCCTTCCCGGCGACAGCTTGCTATTCGTTCTCGGTATAACTCTCGCGGCCACCACCGATTTCCCTGTCTGGCTGGCAATCCCGTTGGTCACCGCCAGCGCGATTGCGGGCAGCCAAATAGGTTTCGCGACCGGTCACGCGGTTGGGCCCGTGTTGTTCGAGCGGCGGCACACCTGGATCTTCAACCCGACGTTCGTCGCCAAAGCCCACGAATACTTTGAAAAATATGGACCGCGCGCCATAATCCTCGCTCGATTCATACCCATTGTGCGCGCTCTTGTGCCCATGCTCGCGGGAATCTCCAAGATGGACCGGCGGACATTTCTCGTCAATAACATTCTGGGCGCCGTCATCTGGGTGACCAGCCTCGTGGGAATTGGCTACCTGCTCGGCGAGGTGCCGTTTGTTGCGGAACACATTGACACCGCAATTTTGATTGTCATCATCGTGACCTCGCTCCCGTTTCCCCTCGAGCTCCTGCGGGAATGGATCATCCGAAAACGTCAGCGCTAGTTGTCGCCGAACAGGTCCCTGGTGTAGACCTTGTCCCCCGCCACCGCGAGCTCGTCGGTCTGGCGGTTGGCGATGATCACATCGGAACGCGAGACGAAATCGGCGAAATCCGTGACCAGTTCGAGGTCGTCGAAGGTCGCATCCGAGAGATTCGGTTCGTACACCACGACGGCAATGCCCGCGGCGCGAAGTCGGTCGGTTATCCCGATGATGCTCGATTCGCGGAAGTTGTCACTTCCCGCCTTCATGATGAGTCGATACACGCCCACCGTCGTCGGTTTCTTGGCGACGATCTCGGAGGCGATGAAATCTTTTCGAAGTTCGTTCGCTTCGACCGCCGCGCGAATCGTGCTCTGCGGGACGTTTCGGTAATTCGCCAACAGCTGTTTCGTGTCTTTGGGCAAACAGTAGCCGCCATACCCGAAGGACGGATTGTTGTATCCCGACCCGATGCGGGGATCGAGACTGACGCCGTTGATGACCGCCCGCGCGTCCAGACCGTGCACCGCGGAAAACGTGTCGAGTTCGTTGAAGTAGGCGACGCGGAGTGCCAGATAAGTATTCGCGAACAACTTGATTGCCTCGGCCTCAGTGGAACCGGTCAGAAGAATGGTCGGTTTCGCGTCCTCCGACGCGTCAGCGAGCAGCTCGGCAAACGCCTGCCCCCGCTCGGATTGTTCACCGACGATGATGCGCGACGGGTGGAGGTTGTCGAACAACGCACTGCCTTCGCGCAGAAACTCGGGGGAAAACACGATGTCGGTCGTCGAATACTTTGTGCGAACGCTCTCGGTGAAACCGACGGGCACGGTCGACTTCACCACGATGAGAGCGCCGGGCCGGTGCTCGAGCACCAACCGAATCACCGACTCGACGCTCGACGTGTCGAACGTGTCGGCGTCGGGGTCGTAGTTCGTCGGGGTCGCCACAATCACAACGTCCGCCGTGGAGATCGCACCCACCGAGTCGGTGGTGGCGGTCAAGCGAAGGTCTTTCTCGGCAAAGAATCGCGACACGTCTGCGTCCTCGATGGGAGAAATTCGATTGTTGACCTGGTCCACTTTGGACGGATCGAGGTCAATGGCGACGACGTCGTTGTGCTGCGCGAGCAGAACCGCGAGTGAGAGCCCCACGTATCCGATTCCGGCGACGACGATGCGCTGAGAGGACATTGGGCAAGTATATCGGCGGACGATAGCGCGAACGGGTGGGAAGTGGATAGTGTGACGAGTGGTTCAGAGGAAAGAGGTTCCCATGTCCGAGCCCACACTCCCCGGCGACGCAACACTCCGGTCGACGGCACTTGCGCTCGACGCCGCCGACCCGCTCGCCTACTTTCGGGATCGGTTCTACATCGACGATGAGGATGTGTGTTACCTCGACGGCAACTCCCTTGGGCGGCTCCCGCTCGAGACGGTGTCCGCCGTCGGTGAGTTCATGAACGATGAGTGGGGTTCCGAAGCCGTCGACGGTTGGTCGCACTGGATTGACGAAGCGGGTTCCGTCGGCGACATCCTCGCGCACGCCGCGCTGGGAACCGGACCCGGCCAAACCCTGGTGTGTGATACCACGAGCGTCAACCTGTACCAGTTGGTCGGTGCCGCAATCCGCGCGAACCGCGATCGAAAGACAATCGTCGTCGACTCGGCCAATTTCCCCACCGACCGTTACATCGTCCAGGGACTCGCCGAAACGTTTGGGTTGACCATCGTGACGCTCGACACCGACGGGTCGGGCGGTCCCGGTTCAGTCGCCATCGATGCCATCGACGAGATGTTGACCGTCGCCACGTTGGAGCCGTTCCTCACGGACGACGTTGCGGTCATCACGCTGCAGGCCGTGAACTATCGCAGCGGCGCGCGCCCGGACATGAAAGCCATCAACGACCTCGCGCGCTCTCGCGGGATCTATGTCGTGTGGGATTGTGCTCACGCGATCGGCAGCATCGAATTGGACTTTGACGCAAACGGAGTGGACCTCGCCGTTGGCTGTACCTATAAGTATGGAAACAGTGGTCCCGGCGCACCCGCGTGGCTGTTCGTTCGAAAGGCGCTTCAGCCCGTGTTGAACCCGCCGATTCAGGGGTGGTTCGCCCAAAAAGACCAGTTCGCGATGGGTCCGGCGTTCGAGCCGACCACCACAATCCGTCGATTCCAAATCGCCTCGCCGTCCATCATGGGGCTGCGATCGGTGAAACTGGCGTTCGAGCTGATCGACGAAGCCGGAATTTCGGCGATTGCGCGCAAAGCCGAACTCGGCACCGAATACATGATTCAGCTGGTCGACGAGTGGTTGGTTCCGCTCGGATTTCGACTGGGAACGCCGCGTGAGGCACTCAAGCGCGGCGGGCACATCACGATTCACCACCCCGATGCGAAACAGATTGCGCTCGCGATGCGGAAAGTGTCGAAAGTTGTGCCTGATTTCCGAATGCCCGACGGTATCCGGATTGCCCTGTCCCCACTGCCCACCTCGTTCGTCGAAATGTGGGACGGGCTCGCACGCACTCGCGACCTCGTCGCGAGCGGCGAATACAAAGGCGTCACTGATGAAGGAAACCGCGTCACATGAGCACACAGGCCCTCACCTACACCCAGTACCTCAAGATCGACGAGTTGCTCTCGCTCAACCAGCCACAGTCCGAAGAACACGACGAACCGTTGTTCATCGCGATTCACCAGGTGTACGAACTGTGGTTCAAGCAAATCTTGCACGAGTTCGGTGCGGCACAACGCACGCTGGAAGCCGGCGAAACTTTTGGGTCGCTGGCGACTCTCGGCCGAATCCGGACAATCTTGAAGACGTGCGTGAGTCAACTCGACATTCTCGAAACAATGACGCCGCTCCAGTTCAATTCGTTTCGCGATCGGTTGTCGTCGGGGTCAGGGTTTCAATCCGCGCAGTTCCGCGAACTCGAGGCCGTACTCGGTCGTCGCGATCACGCGGGTGCCGGCGCTGGCGCTGGGACAGGAATGGGCATGAGCGAACACCTCGTTGCCGGCTCGCCAGCCCGTCAGCGCGTCGAGAACGCGATGGCGCGTCGTTCGGTGTGGGATTCGACCCTTCGCTACCTCGTCGCACGCCAGCACGCGATTCCCGCCGAAGTGCTCGACCGTGACGTCAGCGCGCCGTACGGTGGCGACGAACGAGTGCAAGACGTGTTGCTCGCCGTCCACCGTGACGACCCCGAGGCGGGACTCGTCTGCGAGTCACTCGTCGATATCGACGAGGGCATGCAGGAGTGGCGATACCGTCACGTCAAGATGGTCGAACGCACGATCGGCAACAAGCCGGGAACGGGCGGTTCGAGCGGAGTCGGCTACCTGCAGTCAACCCTTTTCCACTCGGTCTTCCCCGACCTGTGGGCTATTCGCACCAAATTCTAAAAATCTGAGTGGAGATAGGCGCAACAAACCGGTTGGTTGTTGCGGAAAAGGTAACACCAAACGAACCTGTGGGTGGAGCTAAGGGGAATCGAACCCCTGACCTTCTCATTGCGAACGAGACGCGCTACCAACTGCGCTATAGCCCCAGAGTGACCAGAATAGCACCGCGGGAATTTGCGGCGCGAACTAGTTCGCGCGTCGGGCTCGAAGGGCTGCGGTGATGTCGATCGTGCCGGTTTCCTCGGTGGCGGGAGTGGCAGGCTCGGTGAATCGAGGATCCGCCGCCACTCCGGGTTCAGCGGCGCGGGCGGCTTGCTCTCGGATCCGAGCGGCGCGTTCGCGTGCTGCGACCGCTTTGACCTGTTCCTCGGTGACGATGAGTCCCGCGCCTTCGGGCACTGACCGGTGTTCCAGCGGGGTGCGGATCGGTGTCCATGTGTCGTCCACCACAGCAACCGTGCGCCGGGTGGGCGAGGGTCGAGTCGCCCGGCGGGGCGGGCGGACGTCGCTGGTGTTGACGGCGATCAACCCGACGACGGACAGCAGTGCGCACCCGGCCGCGAGGACAAGGTAGGACCACGCAGTGAAATACGCCGCCGCGCCGGCTCCGCCGATGGAAACGACGACGCACATGCTGAGTGCGAGTTTTAACGCTCGATACCGAGCGGCGAGTCTGGGTGAGGCATCGAGCAGGGTGCGGCGCTCCCCGCGCCGGTGATGCCGGTCATTTGTTCGCGCGAGCCGTTCCATCTCGCGCCGGTGCTGCGCGATCTCGCGCGCGGACATCTGGCTCAGTGGCGTTTTCGGGACGATTCCCAGTTCTTGGGTGGTCGCGGCGATACGACGGGCATCGCGCTCAATGTTCCGCGTTTCTGCTCGGTCCCGCAGGTTCGGGGCCAAATACAGCAACCACAACAACCCACCGACGATAAGCGTCACGGTCGGTCCGAGTCCACTGTTCACGTTCTCTACGGTAAATCGCAAACTGCGGAACCCTCCCCAAGCGGCGGGGCGGTGTGTCGTTCAGCGAAGAGGTGTGCGAACGGCGCGGCGATCGACTTCGGGGATGTCGGCCAGGCTTTCGTTTGCCGTCCCCCGCGTCAAGCGGGCGAGCAATCCGCCCGTCACCTCGTCGATAGTGACCGCGAAACAGAAGTGGTCACGCCAGTCGCCGTCGATATGGATGTACCGGCGGCGCAAACCCTCGTACCGCATCCCCAGTTTTCGCACGATTCGCAACGAGGATTCGTTTTCGGGGCGAATACAAATTTCGATGCGGTGGATTCCGAGTCCCGTGAAACACCAATCAGCGACCAACGCCACTGCCGTGGGGGTGATGCCC
The DNA here is from genome assembly GCA_947486475.1 of Microbacteriaceae bacterium. The sequence goes on from CANKTR010000002.1 coordinate 15,188, forward strand.
CGTCCCGCGACGTCTTCCGAAATCCAGTACCCGATTGACCCCGACGCCAGTGACCCGAACGACAAACCGCTGACGGTGATTTGGCCAACGACTTTGCCCTGATGTTCGATCACGAATGGTGCGGCCTGATCGTGCCTCGCCAACCGGAGCAGCGAACGAACGATTGTTCCCGCCGCCGGTAATGCCGAATCACCGGGAATCGTCGCTTCCCACTTTTCCAGCCACGACCGATTGCGTTTCAGTTGAAGGCCGAGTTGCCGTGCATCGCGCGGCCGAATAGACCGGACGTACACATCCCCGTGGCTCAGAGTTGGGACGAAAATCACGGACGGCGGTGCGATTCCACGTCAAGCCAACTCTCGAGCGCTGGCCCCAGGTCGGGGCGTTGCAGGGCGAGGCGAACAATCGCTTTGATGTAATCGAGTTTGTCGCCCGTGTCGTAGCGACGACCTCGGAACACAATCCCCAGAACTCCACCCGCAATGTTGTCGGTCGCCATGTGCCGCAGCGCGTCGGTCAATTGAATTTCATTGCCCTTGCCCGGCTCGGTGCCTTCGAGAATCCCAAAAATCTCGGGGCGCAGCACATATCGGCCAATCACCGCGAGGTTGGATGGGGCGTCCTTGGGATCGGGCTTTTCGACGAGGTCGACGATGCGAACAAGGTCCCCTTCGCCGATGTCTTCGATTGTGGCGATGCCATAGTGGTCGGTCATGTCTTTCGGCACTTCCATGAGAGCGACAACGGAGGCCTGATGCTTTTCGTGCGCGGCGATCATGGGGCCGAGCACGTTGTCGCGTTCATCGATGAGGTCGTCACCGAGGAGGACCGCGAAGGACTCATTTCCGACGTGCATCTGTGACCGCAGTACAGCGTGACCGAGTCCGCGCGGCTCACCCTGCCGGACGTAGTGCATGTCAGCGAGGTCGGTTGACTGCTCGACAGACGCCAACTTGGACGAGTCGCCCTTTTTCCGCAACGCGCTCTCGAGTTCCGGTGCGTTGTCAAAATGGTTTTCGAGCGCGTTCTTGTTGCGTCCGGTAATCATGAGAACATCGTGCAGACCGTTGCGCACCGCTTCTTCGACGACGTATTGAATCGCGGGCTTGTCCACGACCGGCAGCATTTCCTTCGGCATGGCCTTGGTCGCGGGCAAGAATCGGGTACCCAGGCCAGCAGCGGGGATTACCGCTTTGGTAATACGTGTAGACATGCCTCAAGGGTATCGTGATGGCGCTCTTTAGGATGGGCTTATGGCCATCGGTGACGACAAAGCGGAACTACGGGCGTTTGTGCGGTTGACGCGGGCGGCGAGACCCGCGGGCGAACGGTCCGCGGCGGAACTCGGTTACACCGACGTTCTCGCCCTTCTCGCCGACCAGTTCTCGTGGTCCCGCATCGCGGCGTTTCTCCCCACCCCGACCGAGCCGCCCATTGCGCGCGGGCTGGACGAACTCGTTCGTCACGGCGTGACGGTGCTGGTCCCCGTTTCGGGACCGGGCGGGTTACTCGAATGGGTGAATCTTGACCCCGGCGCAATAGCCAACACAACCCTCGACGCGATGAACATGCCGACCCCCACCGGCGGCGAGCGTGTGTCGGCCGGCAGTTTGGATGCGGTGCTCGTTCCCGCCGCCGCCGTCGATCGAGACGGTAACCGGCTCGGTTGGGGAAAAGGCTACTACGACCGGTTTCTCGAAACCGTGGACGGATCCCCGCTCGTGGTCGCGGTCGTTTACGATTCGGACATCGTCACGTTGGTGCCAACCGAACCGCACGATGTCCCCGTCAACGCCATCGTGACCGAATACGAAGTCGCGTTCGTTCAATAGTGCGGCGGTTTGTCCGCTTTCAACCGCTCGTCGTTTTCCTTCTCGGAATGCCGGTCGGGTTCCGGGGTCGGCGTCGGGTCCGTTCCCGGAGGCGCGGGACGAACAACGCGGCGCTTAGGGGGTTTCTTGTCCGTCACGAAGGACTCTCTCGATGTGATCGGCCACGAGGTCGGGACTGAGGAACAACTGCAGTTCGTGCACACGCACGTATCGCCAGCCGCAGCGGGCCAACATCGCGGGGCGAATTCGGAGTCCTTCGCGCAGCGTCATCGGCATGATGTTGTCGTCAATATCAATCGCCACGCAGGCGTCACCAATTCGAGCGGCAAGTGGAATCCCCGGAACATCGGTGAGGAGGGTCGCACCGCGTTTACTCAGGCGCTCACCGAGGTCGTTGAGCAAGTGGTGTTGGTTCGCCGGTTCGGGGACGAAGGCGAGAGTGTCGTCGATGAATTCACCGAGCAGCCGAACTCCCCGCGACATTCGCTCTTCACGTAATTCGGCGGTGGACAACGCTGAAATCACGGTGAGGTGTCTCGTTGCGCGGGTGACCGCAATCGCAACAAGCCGTTCGCCGCTGTCGGTGGACAACGCGCCGAGGTCACTGAGAACGCGGCCGTGCGGGCTGCGCCCGAACCCGAGGGCGAAGATCACCCGGTCGCGTGTGACCGCGGACGCCTGGTGGAGGCTCAACACGACGAACGGGGTGTCCTCGTGACGGGCGAAGAAATCCTGAAGCGTTCGATTCGCGGGCAGAGCACTCTGAATCGCGTCCTGGACTCGCGCGACCGTCAACGCCGATGCGCTCACCACCATCAACGATTGTTCGGGGTGAAGGGTCGCATGTTCGACGACGTTCGCGACAATCGCGTCCAGCTCCGACGCGGTCGCTTCGATCCGTCCCGTCTTTTCGTCGAGGGGCCCTTTGCCGTCGATTGTGATGAACGACAATCCCAATTCACCGAGTGACGTCGATGCCAGCGGCCACGACCGCAGACCGCCCGAATACAGGTGCTGCGCGATTTGCGCGGCGAGTCCCGTGCCGAGGGGACGATAAGACATGGTCATCGCGTGGGTCGGCAGAATCCGTGCGAGCTCAGACAGAATCGAACGAGCGGCAACGCCTGCGTCTAGCTCATCGTCGGGGGTGATGGTGAACGGAGTGGGGTGGTCGGTCACGGGGTCGCCGAACGCCACGATCTGTTTCCCGCGTGAAATCGCCGGCGCGGCTTCGGCGACAGAGATGGCACCCGCATCCACCAGAATCACGACGTCAAACTGCTGAACGACCGCGAGCGAACTGACGGAATAGGGCGACACACACCACACCGGCGCGAGAATGTCGGTCAGGATTGGTGCGACCGACGCGAGGTTTCGCGCTGTGGTCGGCCCGACCGTCAGAGCGGTCTTGATGGCGGCGGATTCGTCGGGGAGATCCACCAACGCGATACGCCACGCCTCAGCGAGCGAGTGCGCCAGTTTGTGCGCGTTGCCCGTGATGTGTGCCTGATCGACCAAGCGGAAATCCTGTTCCAGTCGGTCAAGAATCGTGGTGTCGGCGCCGAGCAGTTGTCGACGGTCACTGATGATGGCTTCGAGGACTCCGCGCCACCACGCGAGTTGCAATTCCGCGGTGATGATGTCTCGGGTGACGATTCGCCCGCTGAACGCGGTGAGCAGCCCCTCGAGGCCGCGGCCCCGCATCGCCTCCGTGATGGTGCTGCGTTCTTGGACGGTGTCGATGCTCACGGTGTCCTGCGCAAGTGCTGACACCAGCGACGTGACGACGGCACGGGGTTCCGAGGACAGGTTGCGTCCGAGGACAGTATTGAGCGTTGCCAGGTCGGACAGTACCTCGTCGAGGTGCTCACCGAGCCCGAGGAAACCCGCGGGAACGGCGGGCCGGTAGGCGGCGTTGACGAGGGAATTCCACCCCTGTCGAGCATCCCGCGCAGCACTCAGCGCCTCGAACATGTCGGGGACATGAGCGCCCGGTCGCTGGAATTCCTTCGCCAGTTTCTTGAGTCGACGCCGCTGGTTTCCCGGCATCGCGCTGTCCCGTGTCTTGGGCGCGAACGCCGACACGAAGTCGTCAATCGACCGATCGAACAACTCGGGGGTGAACTTATCGAGTGTGCCGCTCACCCGCCGGAGCGTGTCCAGACGGAACTTCAGGTCGTCGAACGTGACGCCGGTGCCGAGCGGTGTCGGTTGCAGGATTTCGGTGGCCATCGCGTCCAGTGTGGAGAGACTGACACCGTCGAGTCGCGACGCCGCGGCAAACGCCGCTTTGGCGTGTTCGGCATCGGTGAAGTGCGCGGTCGCCCACGGCGAGTGAATCTGTGCCGACTGGAATTGTCCCAGGTCGGCGGCGGCGAGAATCATCGATACGACCTCGTCCATTGTCGACGTCAACGCAATGACGGTGTCGACAGTCAACGACACCTCGTTGACAGCGTCCGTCGTGTTCGTCAAGCGCGCGAGTTCGCGAATGGCGTCGAGGACACTCACTCGGAACCGGGGGTCGGGCTGGTTCAGTGCGGTTCGATAATCGGCGATGACGGACCGCATGCGCAACAACGCAGCGTCGACATCCATGGTGTTGGGAACCGCCGTCTTTTCGATTCGGCTAATCGACCGAATGAGGTCGGCTTTGAGTGTGGCGGGAGACGCCCCGAGCCCGTCGAGCCCCAGCCCACGGAACCGGCGACGAATGTCGTCGAGACGAGCGCGGCGCGGCCCGACCACGAGCACCCTTTTACCCGAACGGATGAGCTCACCGACGGCGTTGACAATCGTTTGCGTCGCGCCAGAACCCGACGGCGTTCCGACGACAATCGAATTACCCGCAACGATGTGGGCGACGATTCGTTCCTGTTCCGGATCCGCATCGAGCAACAGACTGTCCGTGTCAAGGCTTCGCGTGTCGGAATTGCCGGGGTCAACCGCCGCATGGCTTTCGGTGACGAGGCGTCCCGAGTTCGTGTTTCCGCCGATGGTATCGAGCAGCGGGTGGTCGAGAATCCGCGACGCGGCGACCATTTCGGACGCAACGTCGCTGAGGTTGGCAATGGCGAGTGTGGGGACAACCGTCGCGCTGTCGAGGTGAGCAATCAGCCCGTGCAATCGGTCGAGAGCGCCGTTCGGTCGGAAGGACCCGTTGTCGTTGGTGAGCGCGACGAACGCCCGCTCGTCCAGCGCAATCCCGAACTGCAGGGCGAGTTCGCGGGCGAGCGCAGGGTTCAGGTGCAGTGCGCCCGTGAGTTGCACCTCCAGATCGTCGCCCTTGCGGTGCATCGAAATCGGTCGCACCAGCATCGGTGCAGTGAAGTGAGCGTCACCGTTCGTCCACGACACCAATCCGACTGCGAGAAAGACCGAATCGATCCCCCGAGCGGCGGCCAACTCGACCGCTTTGTCGTTGATGCGCGACGCGCGTTGGCGAGCGCGGTGCAGGGCGACATCGTCGCGAACGAGGTTTCGCAGAAGTGTCGGCGTTCCCGCAAAAAATCGCGCGAGGCCGCCCGGGTGTCCGGTGCTCAGTTCAACCGCGTTGCCGGTGGGGAAATGCAGAAGGGGGTTGACCCCACCGAGGGCCGCGAGTTCGTCACGCCATTCTTCCCACACCGACTGGGCAACGTTCGTGACGGTGGCGGAGGGATTTCCTGTGGTCAGATTCGACGGGTCATCAAATTCGGACAGCGCGCGGGAAAGATCGCCTGTCCAGTCGTTTTCATACCGCTCCGACACGTTCTTACGCTAGTCGGAACCCCGCAAAATCAAGGGAACCACTCCGATACCGCCACAAGCGGTAACGGAGTGGTTCCGATGGGTTAGGAGACGGGTACGACCATCCGGCTCGGCTCGCTGGACCCGAGTTTGGACTTCGCAACAACCGTGACCGTCCACTTCGTCGCCCCGGGCATCTTGCTGAAGTTCGCCGATGTCCCCGTGACAGTTTTCGTCAGGGTCTTGTTTCCCTTCTTCAGAGTCACCGTGTACTTTGTCACCGGATTCCCTCCGTTGTAGGTCGGCGCGCTCCACGAGACCGTCACGTTCCCGTGCGAGGGCGACACCGCGCGCGCGTTCACAACGGGTAACGGGGCGGCGCCCTTTACCTGGATCGACACAGCCCCGGTCGACACAACGCCCATTCCGCGGATCAGGTAGCGACCCGATTTCGTTGCGCACACCGTGAGTGTTGCGATTCCGTTCGCGCCCACCGTGGCCGCGAGCTTCGCTCCCTTGCACTTCTGGGTGGCTCCGGCGGGGGGCGCAATCGACACCGTGGCCCCAACTGCGCTGCGTGTGCTGCGGCCGTCCGCCGAGACAGATCCGCTGGTTTTCAGGGTCAACGTGACGAGCGATCCCGCCACTGGCTCGGTCGTGATGACGGGTGTTTCCACCCACGGCATGTCCTCAAGAACGAATTCCGCGTCGCCGTCACCCAGGGGACCGGACGCGCGTTGAATGAGAATTCCATCGTTGTATTCGACCAACACTCGCGATTCGTCGGAGGAGTATCCCGACAGATAAACCTCGCCGTATTCGTTCGTCACACCGCTCGTGACGGTCTCCGGAGCGGTGAACCGCGCACCGTCCACCGAGGCAGACGCGGACAGGGCGGTGACACTCACCGTGGCGCCCACGACGGGTAGTCCGTTTGACAAGACGACTCGAACCGTGTGTGTTGATTGAGACGGTTCGGGCGGCAACGTGATGACCGAATCGGTTGAGAAACCGATGGTGGTGGTCGCTTCGTAGTTCGCGATGGCACCACCCAACAGCTGAACGTCCCGGAGGGTCACATCGACGGGGCCTGCGGGAATGAACGGGAAGGTTGCCCGCCCATCGACGGTCAGTCCGTAGTCGAGCGCCGACTCGAACGATCCGTCCCGCTTTCGCCACGTGACCTGGCCGCCGTAAACGGGTTGACCGTCGGCGTCGCGAACCGCGATTGCGTGTGACACGAGACCCGTTGTGTAGGCCGTGACGGTCTCGGAAAAGGAGGAGGTTCCCGCGGCGTTCACTGCGCTGAGCCGAATCGCGATCGCCGAACCCAGAGCAAGTCCCGTCAGAATCGCCGAGGTTTCGCCGGCAGAGACGGTTCTGGAACTCCACGTGGTTCGGTCAGTGCTCCAGTCCAGTTGGTAACTCAACACGGGTTCGTGCGGCGACGACACGGGTCGCCACGCAACGGTCACCGAATTGGCTGTACTCGCCGAAACCGTCGGGGTACCGGGTCGCTGGGGTGGCAACGCGGTCGATACCGCGAGGACGTCAGATCTCGGTCCGGTTCCCGCCGAACTCGTCGCCGAGACGCGAACCTCGGCGGTCGACAGCGTCGCGAGTTCGGGTGACGTCCAACTGTTCACGCCGGCAGCAATCGGAACGGTCCTCCATGAGCCGTCCGCCAAACGCCAGTCCAGCAGGTAGCCGCTCAGGGCAAAGTCCCCCGCGTGAGGTGTCGCCCACGACACCGTTACGGTGCGGGCGGTGCGAGCGGTCTGTGTCAGATTCGTCACCGTGGCGGGTGCTGCGGCTGAACGAACGGTCCACGGTCCAAAGGCAGGGACAATCTTGGGAACAGTGGTTGACGACACACCCAGGCGCAAATCGCCGATGTTTCCCCAGCAGTAGACGGTCGCGGAAACACCGATGGCACATGATCTTTTGATCCCCCCGACTTCGTCGTCATTCTCTGCCAGTCGAACGATTGGTTCGGGGAGACGTGCTGTTGTAGTCCCGGAGGAGAAACTGCCGTCGCCGAGTTGACCGACATCGTTCGACCCGCCACATTTCACCGTGCCGTCCATAATCACCGCGCACCAATGTCCGGGATAAGCCTGGATCTCGACAACGTCGGTGAGTCCGGCAATTGTCGAAAAAGCCACACCGATATTGTCAAAACAAATCACCGAATTCTGCATGGTGAGTGCACAGGTTCCCCCACTGTGCGCATCAAGTTGCCGAGCGGTGGGTGCTGCTGGGTTCGAAGCCCAGCGGTAAGAAATGGCGCCGGCCGTGAGGCAGGTGATTGTGTCATCCCACTGAATTGCGCAAAGACCATCGAGGTCCTTCACCCCCCGAAGTTGGAGCGCCGGGGTAAGAAGGTGCTTGCCAAAACGGTCATTGCTCCAGCGCCCCCAGCACCACACCTCTTTGCTGTCGGAAAGAGCACAGCCCGTGTTGCCGGAGACCGAGATATCCACGATGTTCTCGGGCAGTCCTTCAACCACAAAGTTCCCCGCCGGCATGCCGGCGTATCCCAGCCCCTGCTGACCCTGCTCGTTAGATCCACTGACACACACCACGCCTCGGGACTTCGAGAGAACACACGAAAGGTCGATGTACCACCTCTGGGCATAGCCAACCCGCTTGGTAACATCCGTGACACGAACCGACGGCAATATCCTGTTCGGATCGTCGATGTCCGTTCCCGACTGGTAAACCTTCGTTCCGTCGACGCAGTTGAATCGACCGGATGGATCTGCGGCACACGTTCCAAATTGGTTGGAAACGAATTCCTCACCAATTCCCAGCACCGACGCGGGGCCGGTACCGTTCGCGTTGACGGCCGCCACACGGAGTTCGTAGTCTCGACCCGCCTCGAGTCCGGTCACGGTAGCGGATCGCACGGTCGATACCCCGTCATTGAATACGGTCCACGACCCGCCTGCAACGCGATGTTCGATGGCGTAGTCCGTGATGGACGAAGACCCAGGGCCTCGAGGCGCGTCCCACGACAACGCGACCGACCCTGGTCCGTTGCCGTCGTAGCGCACCGACGGAATGGGTCCGGGTGCGTCGACCCCCGCAGCACCAGCGGGCGAACCCGTCAGTTGGGCGGGAACCACGATGAGCGCGGCGAGGAGGAAGCCAAGTGCCCGTGACACTCGTTGCTGAGTAATTGTCTGCATGGGCCCAAGTTAGACCGGGCCACGGACACGTTATTTTTCACCGTGCCGCTGGAGCGGGAGAGTGCAGTGCACTCTCCCGTCTGACTCAACGTGCAGAGAAACGACGGCCTTAAGATGTGCCGCTGGAGGGACTCGAACCCCCAACCCTTTCCTTAGGACGGAACTGCTCTTCCATTGAGCTACAGCGGCGACCTCACCAGTAAACCACGAGCGGGTTCTAGGCCGCGAGGTACTCGCTCCACGCGGGGACGTCGCGGTCGATGCCGCGGACGAGCCACGCCGTTCCGTGGGGCTGACGCGGTTGAGAATTGAGTGTCCAGCCGAGTTCCCGCAGGGTGCGATCGGCTTTCTGGTTGTTGCACCGCACACAGCAGGCGACGAGGTTTTCCCAACTGTCCGATCCACCGCGCGATTTCGGTTGGACGTGGTCGATGGTGTTCGCGGTGTTGCCGCAATACGCACAGCGGTTGTTGTCTCGGCGCAAAACCCCGCGCCGGGTGAGCGGGACACCTTTGGTCATGGGCACACGAACGTAACGGCTGAGGATGATGACGCTCGGCCGGTCCCACAAACCCGAGATTCCAAAGACGGGGTGGTCCGGCTCGTGGGCGAGTATGTTCGCTTTTCCGGTCATTACCAAAACGAGTGCGCGGCGGTACGAAACAACGGCGAGCGGTTCATAGCCTGCGTTGAGGACGAGGGTTCTCATGGTGTTCCTTTCGTTCCCACATGGCCTGTGGGATGTCGGGCTGTGTTGATCGTCGCTCGTGTCTTAACCGAAAAAGGCACCGTCGCTATGACGATGCCCCTTCTTATCCGCGCCCTGGTCGGGGCGCATCGGTACTCGGACTTATCGGGTGTTCCCAGTCGAAACCTCGGGGTGAGGTTCGGTGGGACCCGCCAAGTCCGTTACGGACACGAGGTGTGATGTTCACATTTACAGACTACGCCCGTGGCGCGCCGAGTTCGGTATTGCCGTGAGGTTATATTCCGAGGCGGACGATGTAGAAGTTGGACGTCCAAATCTTTCGGATACTGACGACGCCTCCGGCGGCGGGTGCGTCGAGAATCATGCCATTACCGGCGTAGATGCCGTTGTGACCGGAAATCATGACGATGTCACCGGGGCGCGCGTCGGAGAGTCGGATCGGTTTCCCGATCGCCCCCTGTGCTGCCGCGCTGTGCGGGAGTTCCACACCGAACTGGGCGTAGACGAACATGACAAATCCGGAACAGTCGAATCCGGATGGGGTTGCGCCACCAAACCGATAGGGGACTCCGACGTACTTTTTGGCAACGTCGAACACCTTCGACAAACTGAAATCGGGGTACTTCGGGTTCTTAAGATAGTCGGCCGCAGACGGCCCGTTGTAGCTCGGGAAATTGACCTGTCCCGCCGCCGCCAGCCGCGAGAGCTGAGCCTGGCTGGTCGCGCGGAAAGTGGATTGTTCGACGGCAAGGGCTGTGCCACCCGTTGTTGTCAGATCCTGAGTCGCTTCGCTTGCGGCGATGATTTCGGGGCTGAACGCGTAAGCGGGCAGAGACACTGTTCCCACCAATGCGCTGACCAACGCGAAGACGGAAGCTTGGCGAGCAGCGTCACTCTGCACCGCGGTGCGAACGACCCGTCCGACGGCTGGTCGTGCAATCCGGCTGACGCGGGCGAGGAAACGAAATGCGTCGCCGATTGCTAAAGCGGTGGTGTGACCGATTCGGAAGAAAGCGTTGTTCAAGAGGTATCCCCTGAGCCCGAGGCGCTTCACCTCCCCGTCCTTGGTTTTGTTGAACTGTCCGACGACGGGGAAATCGGGCTTCGAACAGTTGTTCTGTGTGCGCGGTGGCGCGTTCGGAACTCTTTCAATTTACCAAGCAAGTTAGCGCCGAGGTCGAAGGCGGGCTTCGGCGTGGCAAAACCTCCGACGTCCAGCCCCTGTGGATTGTTTAGACTGGGGAAATGTCCGACTTTCGACTGCCCCCCGAATTGATTCCCTCCGACGGTCGTTTCGGGTGCGGGCCTTCGAAAGTGCGATCCGAGCAAATCGACCATCTCATCGCCCACGCCCACCTGCTGGGGACTTCTCATCGCCAACCTCCGATTCGAGCGCTAGTTGGACGAATTCGTGAAGGTCTCGCCGACCTCTACCGTCTTCCCAGCGGATACGAGGTCGTTCTAGGAAACGGTGGGTCGACCGCGTTTTGGGATGCGGCCGCTTTTTCCCTCATCGACAATCGCAGTGCGCACCTCGCGTTCGGGGAGTTCGGGCAGAAGTTTGTGACAGCAGCGAGCGCCCCCTGGCTCTCAGCGCCGATTGTCAACACGGGCGCGGCGGGTGACGTGTCGCAGTTCACCGGCGACGAGGACGCCGATGTTTTCGCTTACCCGCACAACGAAACGTCGACGGGCGCAATGAGCACGGTTCGGCGTCATGGCGCCAGCGGTGCCCTGACCGTGGTGGATGCGACAAGCGCGGCCGGCGGGATCGACATCGACGTGCGCGAAACGGATGTCTACTATTTTGCGCCGCAGAAAAACTTCGCGAGCGACGGTGGGTTGTGGATTGCGCTGATGTCCCCCGCCGCACTCGAGCGCATCGAACGCATCGCTGCGTCGGGCCGCTACATCCCCGAGTTTTTGTCGCTCGGCGTTGCCGTCGATAATTCTCGATTGGACCAGACCCTCAATACCCCCGCCATCGCGACTCTGTTGCTCATGGACGCGCAAATCCAGTGGATTCGCGACAGCGGTGGGCTCTCCTGGGCGGACGCGCGAACACGGGATTCGTCGAGACGCATTTACGACTGGGCAGAGCGTCGTTCGGACGCGTCTGCGTTTGTCGCGGTTCCCGAGCACCGATCGCAGGTTGTTGCGACGATTGATTTCGACGAGACCGTCGACGCCGCGAAGGTGTCGGCACTGTTACGCGCCAACGGAATCGTCGACATTGACCCGTACCGGAAACTCGGTCGAAACCAACTGCGCATCGCGACGTTTACCGCGATTGAACCGGACGATGTGACGCGTCTGCTCGGCGCTATCGAGTTGGCAATCGCCGCGCTCTAGCGGTCGTCGACAACCACGAAATCGTCGTCGTCGGCATCGTCAAGGTCGTCGATGCCTAAATCATCGTCGTCGAGATCGTCAAGGTCGTCGACATCGTCAAGGTCGTCGAGGTCGTCCTCCTCGTCGTCCTCCTCGTCGTCCTCTAATTCGTCGTCGGGGACAACGACAACCTCGTCCTCGACTCCCGCAGCGATCGACGCTTCGTATTCCCGGAGTCGGTCCACCCAGGGAACCCACTCGGGGGACTGAATTGAATCGACTCCGGCGAGAAGCTCCGTTTCCAACACCGACGTCGCGGAGCCGTCGACCGCGAGGGACGCGACCCATTCCCAACCGACGTAGCCCGGCAGGTTGGACGCGAACCGAACGTCTGCGACACCATCGGATTCTTTCGCCGAGAGCACTGTTCCGATCGTGTCCGCCGAGGTGATTGTTTCGAGAGCGGCGCGAGCGGCTTTCTCGAGTGCTTTAGGCGTCAAAGTTTTCCGCAACCTTTCGAAGAACGACCGCGATTTTGCGGGAATGAGCGTTTGCGGGGTAGTGCCCCCGACGCAGATCGGAGCTCGCGGATTCCAACAACCGGATGACGTCCTCGACGATGACCACCATGTCGTCCGCGTTCCGGCGACGGCTTCGAACGACGGACTGCGGCTCTTCCAACACCGTGACGCCGTGAGCCTGCAGGCCACGTTTGCCGTCGACGGTTCCATACTCGACGAGTGCACCGGGTTGTACGGCCGTGCCCGCGGGCAGTGCCGAGGCGTGGAGGAACACCTCGCTGCCGTCGTCGCCTTGGATAAATCCAAAACCTTTGTCCTCGTCGAAGAACTTCACTTTTCCGGTTGGCATTACGTCTCCTTGAATCCTGACCTTTACCGAGGATACCCGTCAGCGCGATAAACTAAACGGATGCCTTCTTCACACGTCGTCTCGGTTCGGTTGGGAACGCTGTCACTCCGAGAACTCGAGAGCCTCGTGTTGTCCCGTCCGTGGGCGATGGGGCGCCAGAACGACCTGCACGATGTGTCCGACACGCTCGTGTCACCGGAGTCCATCGTTCCGACGCTGCGGTCACTCGGACGACCGACCCTCACGTCCCTCGTCGCGGGTACCGCGGACCCCCTCGCCTGCGAGTTGATGCTCGCCGACGCCGACGGTGCGGTCTACCCCGAAGTCACCGCGCTGTTGCCCGCGATTCTCGATCAGCCGGCACCGACAGAACCCGCCACCTCGGGCGACAGCACCACGGTCGCTCTTCACAGTGTCATCGCGATTCGCGACCTCATCGGGTGGGTCGCCCGCGAACCACTAACGATGGGAGCTACCGGCGGCCTTCTCAAAGCCGAGGAAAAAACACTCGCTGCGGGGATGGTGGTTTCGGACCAGGACGCCGCGGCGCTCGTCGGAGTTGCCCACGCCGCCGGACTCGTGAACACAATCGATCGTCGCCTGTATGCGACCACCCGCGGCCTGGAGTTGAGTGACGACCTGGCCGGGTTGTGGTCGGTGTGTGCCGAGGCGATTGGTGCTGTCCTGAGCCGTTCCGTTCGCGAAGCCTGTGCGGCAGCGGGTCGGTTCGACCTCGAATTCATCGAGTGGCTCACACCATTGCGTGACCCGTCCGAGTCACGTGCTCTGGCGACGCTGTCGGACGGTGCCCGCTTGTTCGGGCTCACCGCCGGCGGAACGACCGACCTGGGCCGAACTTTTCTCGACCCCCGCGGCGATGTCTCCGCCCAACTCACCACGCTGTTTCCCGCGTTACAGAATTCCGTCTACGTCCTCGACGACCTGAGCATCATCGCTCCGGGACCGGTGTCCCGCGACACCGCCGACTTCCTCGCGCTCGTGTCGACGCTCGAAACGCGAGGACTCGCCCCCAAATACCGGCTCGAGCCAACGCTGATCCTGCGGGCAATTGCTAACGGGTTGACCGCCGAATCAATCGTTGCCCGGTTAACCGAACTGTCGCTCACCCCGGTGTCCCCCGCTGTCACATCGACGGTCGATGACGCTTCGCGCAACGGGCGATTCATCGTCCTCAACGGCACCGGAACCGACACCGCGGCGAAAGCGTCCCATGTGGAGCTGGGTGAACTGTTGTTGACCGACCCGAGATTGCAGCGCCTCGCGCCCATCAAGGTCGACGACTATTCGGTGTTGTATGGCGCGTCCCGCCTTCGCGTCGAAACCGCGCTTGCCGAAACGCGGTACACGGTCATCACGCCCACGCCCGAGCGAATCATCGTCGCGCCGGCGGCACCGACAAAGTTGCTCGACCTCATCGAACGCCTTCACGAAACGGGTTTGGGCTCGTCGCATCTCGAGCGGGCACTCGTGACCGCGGGTAAGTCACGGAGTTCGGTGACGTTGCTGGTCGAAACCAGCACGGGAAACAGGACCATCACGCTCGAACCTCGTCACGTCGCCAACGGTCGTGTTCGTGGGCTCGACACCGTTGCCGACGTCGAGCGCACGCTACCCATTTCCGCCATCATCGAACTCCTCGCGGTCGGAGAATAAGGCGTGAACGGCCCCCTCATTGTCCAGAGCGATCGCACCGTGTTGCTCGAAGTCGGTCACGAACAGGCGACCGACGCGCGCCACGCCCTCGCCGTTTTCGCCGAACTGGAGCGCGCTCCCGAACACATTCACACCTACCGCATCACGCGTCTCGGGTTGTGGAACGCGCGTGCCGCCGGGCACACCGCCGAGGAAATGCTCGACACGCTCGAGACCTACTCGAAGTTCCCCGTGCCACCCGTCGTGGCGATTGATATCGCCGACACCGTGTCGCGATATGGCCGAATTGTGGTCGAACGCGACGCCGAGGGTTTGTACCTCGAAGCGGAGTCCCCCGAGATTCTCACCGAGGTCACGCGAACCTCGAAACTCGAGCCGCTGCTTGGAGCAATCACGAGCCCGACCGTCGTTCGCCTCAACGATTGGGCTCGCGGCATTGTCAAACAGGAATTGCTGGGAATCGGCTGGCCCGCCGAAGACCGGGCCGGTTTCACCGAGGGAACCCCGATGGCGGTCGCGCTCGACAATTCGACTTGGGAACTTCGCGGCTACCAACGCGAAGCCATCGACCTGTTCGAGAAGAGCGGCGCGGGTGTCGTGGTACTGCCGTGTGGCGCGGGCAAAACCGTGGTCGGGATTGGGGCGATGGTCGAAGGCCAGTCCTCCACCTTGATTCTGGTGACGAACTCGGTGTCGGCGCGACAGTGGCGCGACGAAATCATCGCCCGCACCACCCTCTCGGCCGAGGACATCGGCGAGTATTCGGGTGAAAAGAAAGAGATCAAAGCCGTCACGATTGCGACGTATCACATCCTCACCGCGAAGCGAGCGGGTGCGTTCGCCCACCTTCCCCTGCTCGACGCCAACAACTGGGGACTCATCATTTATGACGAAGTTCACCTGCTTCCCGCTCCCGTCTTCAAGTTGACCGCCGACCTGCAGGCGCGTCGCCGGTTGGGGTTGACCGCGACGCTCGTTCGCGAGGACGGCAAAGAGGGTGACGTTTTCAGTCTGATTGGACCGAAACGTTTCGACGCGCCGTGGAAGGAAATCGAGGCCCAGGGTTTCATCGCACCGGCACGCTGTGTGGAGGTTCGGGTGCTGCTCGAATCGGACGAACGGATGGATTACGCTGTAGCGACCGAACGCCAACGGTTCCGCATCGCCGCGACGAGTCCCGCCAAACGCCCCATCATTTCCAAGCTGATTGCCCAGCATCCCGATGACCAAATCCTCGTAATCGCCCAATACCTTGACCAGATTGATGATGTGTCGGACACTCTCGGACTGCCGACGATTACCGGAGCGACGCCGGTCGACGAACGTGAAGTGTTGTACGACAAGTTCCGGTCGGGCGAAATCCGCGTGTTGCTCGTTTCCAAGGTGGCGAACTTTTCCGTCGACCTACCCGATGCGTCCGTCGCCATTCAGATCTCGGGGTCATTCGGTTCGCGGCAAGAAGAAGCACAACGCCTCGGTCGAATTCTGCGTCCGAAATCGGACGGACGCAGTGCCGTGTTTTACACCGTCGTGGCGCGCGATACCGTCGAACAAGACTTCGCACAAAACAGACAGCGCTTTCTGACGGAACAGGGATACGCCTACGAAATCGTTGACGAAGGCGCGATTTAGTCCCCAACTCGGTCTCACACCCGTTTGCACCCAGCCTGGCGTCCACGACCGGCGCGACGCCGCACGACACAGCACCATGGTGGGATGACCAGTTTTCACGTCGACGCGGGTGCTCTGGACGCCGCCGCGACCCATATCACCCGCACGATTGACTCTCTTCAATCCGACATCACGAGCCTCACCGCCCAACTTCGCGGGCTCGACGGGACGTGGTCGGGTCCGGCTGCGCTCGCCTTTGCGGGTGTCGTTGACGAGTGGACAACGAATAGCACGCGCGTCGCAGAATCGCTGAGCGACATCGGCGTCGCGCTGCGCACCATCCAGGCGCACTACCTCGACACCGAACAGGCCAACCTGAGACTTCTCGGGCGGTAACAACAAAGGACGG
The DNA here is from genome assembly GCA_947486475.1 of Microbacteriaceae bacterium. The sequence continues at coordinate 31,544 of CANKTR010000002.1, forward strand.
GGGCGGCGCGAACGCCACCCCCGTCTTTGATGCTCGGGTTAGAAGCCCATTCCACCGCTCGGGTCGCCCGCGGGGGCGGCCGGTGCGGGTTCGGGCTTTTCCGCGATGACCGCTTCGGTCGTGAGGAACAGTCCGGCGATCGAGGCGGCGTTCAGCAAGGCGGAACGAGTCACCTTGACCGGGTCGCTGATGCCCGCTGCGAGCATGTCGACGTATTCACCGGTCGCGGCGTTGAGCCCCTGACCGATCGGCAAGCTGCGGACCATGTTGACGACAACACCGGGCTCGTGACCCGCGTTGAGCGCAATCTGGCGCAACGGAGACTCGATGGCCAAACGAATGATGTTGACCGCAGTCTGCTCGTCACCGTCCAGCTTGAGCTTGTCGAGAATCGATGCGGCCTGCAGGAGTGCGACTCCACCGCCGGGGACGATTCCTTCTTCGACAGCGGCTTTCGCGTTCCGGATTGCGTCCTCGATGCGGTGCTTGCGTTCTTTGAGCTCCACCTCGGTCGCGGCGCCAGCCTTGATGACAGCGACGCCTCCGGCGAGTTTCGCCAGACGCTCCATGAGCTTTTCACGGTCGTAGTCGGAATCAGTGTTCTCGATTTCCTGGCGAATCTGCTTGACGCGACCCGCGACGGCCTCGGACGTTCCGCCACCTTCGATGATGGTCGTCTCGTCTTTGGTGATGACCACCTTGCGTGCCGAGCCGAGGAGGTCGAGCGTGACGCCATCGAGCTTGAGCCCGACCTCTTCGCTAATGACCTGTCCGCCCGTGAGAAGCGCGATGTCTTGCAGCATCGCCTTGCGACGGTCACCAAAGCCCGGCGCTTTGACGGCGACCGACTTGAAGATGCCACGAATCTTGTTGACGACGAGAGTGGCGAGTGCATCTCCGTCAACGTCTTCCGCAATGATGAGCAACTGGCGACCCGACTGTGCAACCTGTTCGATTACGGGGAGCAGGTCCTTGATCATCGAAATCTTGGAGTTGACAATCAGGATGTACGGGTTTTCGAAAACCGTTTCCATGCGCTCGGGGTCGGTGACGAAGTACGCCGACAGGTAACCCTTGTCGAAACGCATTCCTTCGGTGACTTCGAGGGTGGTGCCGAACGTGTTCGATTCTTCGACGGTCACAACACCTTCTTTGCCCACGCGGTCGATGGCTTCAGCGATGAGGTCACCGATTTCGGTGTCGGCTGCCGAGATCGATGCCGTGGCGGCGATTTCCGCTTTCGTTTCGACGTCTTTCGCGTTCTTGAGAAGCTGCTCGGTCAACGCGGCAACGGCCTTGTCGATTCCACGACGAAGGCTGATGGGGTCCGCACCGGCAGCGACGTTGCGCAGTCCCTCGCGAACGATCGCCTGAGCGAGGACAACCGATGTGGTCGTGCCGTCACCGGCAACATCGTCGGTCTTCTTGGCGACCTCTTTGACGAGTTCTGCGCCAATCTTTTCGAACGGGTCTTCGAGTTCGATTTCTTTGGCAATCGAAACACCGTCGTTCGTGATGGTGGGGGCGCCCCACTTCTTTTCCAGGACGACGTTTCGACCGCGGGGTCCAAGCGTGACCTTGACTGCGTCGGCCAGGATGTTGAGGCCGCGCTCGAGGCCGCGTCGGGCCTCTTCGTTGAATGCAATTATTTTCGCCATGATGTGTGTCTGTCCTCCGGGACGTAGTTCATGTGATTGGCACTCGCGGTGTGCGAGTGCTAACTCCAATTCTGGCACTCTCCTACCGAGAGTGCAAATTGATGGGGAAAACCCTAGCGGCGCTTCTGTTGGAAGTAACCCGTCGCCTCTGGAATCAGCTCGACCCAGGTTCGACCCGGCGCCAACGTGACAACCTCTCCGCCCTTCAGGGTGAAGACGGTCATGGCGGTGCGCCTCTTTTTCACCCACCGGGCTTTCACGGTCTGCCCGCCGGTGGAAATCCATGCGGTCCCCCTGCCCACGACAAGACTGCGAGGGACATAGCCGTACTCACTGGAAATACCGACCATCTGGACGACAACATTGACCGCGGTGAGTTGTTGTTTGCGTTCGTCCCGATCCTTTTCACCATCCGCCTGGAAGCGTCGGTACAGGCCGGTGGCCGCGTCGAACTTCCAGGACGGCGTGTTCATACTGGAGAACGAGGCGTAGAGGCGTCCCGCGGGCTTTCCGAGCGCCAACGCCGACGGAACGTCGGATCCACGGGCGAATTGGAACGCCGGTTCGGGCGGGCGCAGTCTTGAATATTTGGCGACCAGTTTTTGCGCCTTCACCATCACGTTGTGCGGAGAGATTTTTTTGGTAGTGCGATAAATATACTTTTCGGTCCCCGCCTGACCGTGAATGATGTTCTTGACCTTCGTCGCCACCATCATCTGAACGAACCGTTGCTGGCCGCCGGAATACGCGATGAGCCCGCGGAACGGTGACGCGATGTCAGGATCCATCGGGCGTATCGATCGAATGGGTCCGATTTCTTTCGGGATGACCGAGTGCCACACTGGGACGTACCGGCTGAACCCGCCTTCGACTAGTTCCTCGAACACGATGTCGGCGTCGTTGAGTCCGATTTGTGGCCGGGCGGTGGGGTTGTTGTCAATCTTGGCCATCAGCGCCGGGTTCGGAAGGGAACCCACCTCTACCCGAACCCCCGTCAGCGGCGCGTATTCAACAGGGGGCGGAGTCGGTGTGGGTGTCGGCGACGGCGTCGGCGACGCCGAGGGATTCGCACTGGGTCCCCCGATGACCGTCGGCAGCACGATCGCCGCACACGCGGTGAGTGCGACCGCAATGACGATCCCGAGGGCAAGGAGCAGTTTTTTCTTCACAAGAGTTCTCTTTCTATCCGCCGTCTAGCGGATGAAATCTTTACCCATGAGAACGGTTACTCGTGCGCCGGGGTACAGGTCGGACTGTTTCACGGCCTTGATGCCAAGACTCATGGCGACACTCGTAGCCAAGGAGAGGTCTTCGTCCGGGCCGTACACAACAACACTGATTTTGATGGTCGTGTCTGCTGCGCTCGCCACCGTGATGTTCGGCCACGATTGCGCTTCCAAGATCGCCGCGACATCCTCGTCGAGCGTCTCGGATGTCGTTCCGTTGAGCACCGTGATGGTGATGTCGTTCAATTCTTTCTTCGACAGTGTCGTCGGGTCCACCAGCGGAATTTCCGGAGTGGGAGTCGGCGTGGGAGTCGGCGTGGCGGTGATGCCCAGAACGGGAAGGTCGATGTCCTGAAGATTTCGGGCGTCGAGAACCGCGACGCCGGCGAGCGCCGAGAGAATGAGAACCGACGTCACCCCGAGGGACACCAGGCTCTTGACCCACCAGGGCTTTCGCGCCACCGGCTGGCGGTGAGCGCCAACGCGCGCAGGAACAGAAGCCTTATCGTCGAATCGATCACGAGGGTACTTAGTCACGCGTTGGTCACATCCATCTCACGGGTCAAGCGGTTGGAGGCACAGTCGAGTCGGAAAAACTGCGAACCAAAACCGAGTCGTACCGCCGAGCGGCGGAACACTCCATTATCGCGTACACGCGCTGGTAATAGCGCACAAGCGAGAGGCTCCACACTTTTCGTACGAGAGACTCCTTCGAACGGGTCGAGCCCCAGTTGTCCCGCTCGAATTCGATCAAGTCAATCTCGTCGGGAGTGAGCCCCGAGGAGTCAGACACCGTCACCCGACGACCGAGCGGATCGACCGCGGCGATGGGCGCGCCATCGAGACTGAGGATGAATTCGCCCGCGACGCCCGCGACGTCCGCCGCATCCCCGATTCGGGGAATAACGCGACGACCGTCGAGCGAAATCCATCGGACCTTCGCCCGGAGGCAATAGTTCGCGAACTTTTCCCGCTCGGCGGGGTCGAGATACACGAGGACGGCGGGCGACGACACCACGATTGTTGCTTTCGGTGCGGCCTTTCGGGCACGCGCGACGACCCCGCGAATCTGCGCGACCGCGTCGCCCGTCGTCATCCGCGGCGGATTTTCTGCGACCAACTCGGCCGCCGCACGCACCAGCTCGAGCCGTTCCTGTTGTTCCGGCCACACCAACGCCTCAAGCCACTCCCGATCGTTTCGGTCGCGAACGTCCAGCGGATTAAGGTCGATACCCTCTCGATACACGATGTTCGGTCGCCGTGGCGGGCTCGCTCCCCAGCCGGCGATGTCGGCGGGAAGGAGGACGGTCGATGAGCCGTCCGTCGGGTGAGACTCGATGACCCGGCCGGGGGCGGTCCAGCGGTACGAATAGCGATCGGGGCACAGCGTGAGGCCAGCGGACGCCCCCACCTCAATCAGCGCGATCGGCCCGCGAATGCGATGCAGGGCAACGAGCAACGGAGTGCACCGGCGTGGGTCGTTGGTTTGTGTCGCCCGAGACTTTGCGAGTTTAGCGATGGCCGGCCACAGCGCGATGAAGTCGTCGCGGGCGGTCTCGAACGGTCGAAGCGGAACACCGGCAACCCGGGCGCACGTCAGAATGAGGACGGGTTGGCGTTTCGCGCGCGGGAGTTTTCCGATGAGATCGAGGATGTGCGCGTCATTCGCAACGCCCTCCGCCCAATCGCGATATCGGGAGGATTCCGCACCCTCGCCAGCCGCAAAGCGACGAAACCAGTCCGCGGTCTGTTCTCGCTCGCTGTCCGCCATATTTCCGAGTTTAATGGGGGCATGACAGATAACCCGATGAAGCGAACCGATGCCGAGTGGCGCGAAGCGCTCACGCCCGAACAGTTCCACATCTTGCGCGAAGCAGGCACCGAGCGACCGTTCACTGGCGAGTTACTGAACGAAGAGCGCGCCGGGCTCTACACCTGCGGCGGATGCGGTGCCGAACTGTTCGTCGCCGGCACCAAATTCGACAGCCATTGCGGCTGGCCCTCCTTCTACGAAACCATCAATCCCGACGCAGTGACGCTGATCGAAGACAATTCGCTCGGACAGACCCGAACCGAAGTTCGGTGCGCCGCATGCGACGGACACCTCGGCCACGTTTTTCCCGACGGGTTCGGGACCCCGACCGGGCTTCGCTACTGCATGAATTCGGTCGCGCTGAAATTCACGCCCGAGAGTGGGTCATGACCGAACACCGCATTTTTGGGATGCCAGTTGCGGTTGTCTATCCCCTGTACCTCGCAAAGTTGATCCGCAAGGGTCACACCGAAGAGGAATTGCGTGTCGTGACCCGCTGGCTCACGGGATTCACGGACGCCGAAATCGATGAACACCTGTCCCGCGAGAGCACGTTCGCAGACTTTTTCGCTGCGGCAAAACTCCACGACAACGCCTCGCAGATCACGGGTGTCATCTGCGGGTTGCGTGTCGAAAACATCGAAGATCCGCTCATGCAAAAGATCCGGTACCTCGACAAGTTGGTTGACGAGGTGGCCAACGGCAAAAAGATGACGTCCATCCTGCGGGGTTCGAACTAACCGGAGCCTCGAGTGAGGATTGAACTCACGACCCCTTCATTACGAGTGAAGTGCTCTACCACTGAGCTATCGAGGCATCGCCGAATCGGCAACCGCACTAGGTTATCACGCCGAGTCGGTCGCGATTAAGCCCGGGCGACGCCGCTCGTTTCGACGAACAACGCCTCGAGCGCCAACAGCGGTGTGACGTTCCGTTCCATTCGCTTGCGGGCCGTGTCGATTGCGTCGAGCAGGGAGACCGCGTGCGCGGCATCGTGTCGTTCGAGCCACAGGGAAATCTCGTTGCTGAACTCGGAATTGGTGAGCGGCACGTTTCCGCCCAGTGACACGACCAAGACGTCGCGAAACAGCGACTCGAGGTCGGTCAAAACGCGATCCACACCGTCCCGAAGCGAACGGGTGGCACGACGCTTCTGGTTTTCTTCGAGAGCCTTCAGTTGCGGCCTGAGCCCCAGCGGGACGGCTTCGCCGGGGGCGAGCCCGAGCGACTGCAGGAATTCGGAACGTTCGGTGTCGTCGCGAACTTCGGTGTACGCCTTCGCGTCGTCGGTGGCGAGGGCAACTATTTCCGCCGCCGTGTTGACCGCGTCGGACACCAGCCGAATTCCCAACACGAGCGAGAGGCTGCGGGCTCGTCGCTCGCGGGCGTCGGCGGACGTGGCGAGGCGCCGCGCCATGCCGATGTGGCTCTGGGCGTGGCGCGCCGATTGTTCCGCAATCACCGGGTCGACTCCGTCACGCGCCACCAGCATCGCGGCGATGTCGGCAATCGCGGGAACCCCGATTCGCACGCTACGAACGCGCGAGCGAATGGTCGGGATGACGTCGGCCTCGCTCGGCGCACACAGTATCCAAATGGTGCGCGCGGCGGGCTCTTCGAGCGCTTTGAGCAACACGTTCGACGTGCGTTCCGCCATTCGGTCGGCGTCTTCGATGATGATGATCCGCCACGAGGACGCCACCGGCGAGCGATACGACGTCTCGACCAGTTCCCGAACCTCGTCAATGGGGATCAGCACTCGTTCGGTAGCGAGCACCGTGAGGTCGGGGTGGGTGAGCGCGCGCACCTGTCGGTCAATCGAGTCAGCGTCTTCGCCGGCCCCGAGCAATTGCGCCGCGAACGCGCGCGCGATCAGCGAACGCCCCGACCCAGCCGGTCCGGTGATGAGCCACGACTGCGTCAACGTCTCTGGGCTGTCTGCCGCGCTCTGCATCTGCGCGATAACCGAGTCGTGCCCGACCAGATCATTCCAGAGGGAGGTCATCAGCGCTCGTTCAGCCGCGCGAGAATCGCGTCGCGTATGACGTCGCGGTCCAACGTCGCATCGACCACGATGAACCGGGCGGGCTCCGCCGCCGCCAACTCGAGATACGAGTCGCGAACGCGGGTGTGAAACTCGAGGGCTTCCGATTCGAGTCGATCGAAACGCTTGTTTGCCGCGTCGAGCCGTTCCCGGCCAACGGCGGGGTCGAGGTCGAGCACCACCGTGAAGTCCGGCAACAACCCTTCGGTCGCCCAGAGGCTGAGGTTGCGTACTTCAACCGGATCGAGAACGCGGCCCGCCCCCTGGTAGGCGACCGAGGAATCGAGGTAGCGATCTTGAATCACGACCGCACCGCGCTCGAGTGCTGGACGAACCACCGTCAAGATGTTGTGGGCGCGGTCCGCGGCGTACAACAGCGCCTCGGCGCAGGGCGCGATGTGGTTTCGCGAGTGCAGCACAATTTCGCGGAGTTCCAACCCAAGGTCGGTTCCCCCCGGTTCACGGGTAAAGACCACTTCGCGGCCCTGATTAGTGAACCATTCGCCGAGCAACTCCGACTGGGTGCTCTTCCCCGTCCCGTCGCCGCCCTCGAAGGTGATAAACAGTCCGGTCATTTTTTGGCTCGTGACGGTCGTCGGCCAATCGGCTTCTTCGGGGCTGGGCCTTTCGCCCGTCGCTCCGCGATGAGTTCCACCGCGCGCTCGTGGGACACCTCTTCGGGGACCTCACCGGCGGGGATGGTGGCGTTCGTCTCGCCGTCCGTGACGTACGGACCGAACTTGCCACTCTTGACCTTGATGGGCTTACCGCTGACGGGGTCCGGCTCGAGTTCTTTGATGCTCGACGCCGACCGCGACCCGTACTTGGGTTGTGCAAATAGTTCGAGGGCGTGTTCCAGCGTCACCTCGAAAATCGCCTGCTCATCGTCGAGCGAGCGCGAGTCCGTGCCCTTTTTCAAATACGGTCCGTAGGGTCCGTTCTGCGCGGTGATGGGTTTCTCCGTTTCCGGGTCGATTCCGACGACGCGGGGAAGCTCAAACAGTCGAATGCAGGTCTCGAGGTCGACGGTCGTCGGGTCCATCGTGGAAAACAGCGACGCCGTGCGCGGCTTCGGGTCTTTACCCTTGATTTTTCGCGGGGTGTATTCGGGCAGGGTATAGCTGGGTTCGTCGCCCTCGATGATCTCGGGGTCAATCGGACTTTCTTGGATGTACGCACCAAACCGTCCCACGCGAGCGGTGATCATGCTGGTGCCATCCGCGCTGACGCCGATCGCGCGAGATCCCGGCTCGGGTGCGTCGCGTAATTCTCGGGCTTTATCGAGCGTCAGTTCGTCCGGTGCCAAACCGTCCGGCACGGACACGTTGCGCTTGTCGTCGTCACCCGTCTGAATCTCGAGGTACGGACCGTACTTTCCGCTACGAAGAACGATTCCGTCTCCGAGCGGGAACGAGTTGGATTCACGAGCGTCGATCGTCGCTTTCCAGTCGACACAGGTGTTGACGAGTCCGGCGTGGTCACCCGAGCCGTAGTACCACCGCTGGAGGTAATCGGTGCCCTTGAGTTCACCCACAGAAATTCGGTCGAGATCGTTTTCCAGTTCCGCGGTGAAGTCGTACTCGACGAAGTCGGTATAGAACTTCTCCAAGAGGGTGATGACGGCGAACGCCGTCCAGCCGGGAACGAGCGCCGAGCCGCGTTTGGTGACATAACCGCGCTCGAACAGCACCCCGATGATGTTGGCATAGGTCGACGGGCGTCCAATCCCTCGTTCTTCGAGGGCTTTCACGAGGCTCGCTTCGGTGAATCGAGGCGGCGGCAGCGTCTCGTGTCCTTTGGGTGTCACCTCGGGGACGGTGAGAACGTCACCGATGGTCAGGTTCGGAATCTTGGCGTCGTCCTCGGCGTCCGCCTCGTTCCGGTCGACATCCTGGCCCTCTTCGTACGCCGCCAAGAATCCGCGAACCGTGATGGTGGTCCCGGCGGAGGACATCGTCGCGGTACCCAACGCGCCGACGGGAGCGGTCATCGTCACGGACACCGTTTCGCCGGTTGCGTCGACCATTTGTGAAGCAACGGTTCGCTTCCAAATCAGGTCATACAGCCGGAATTCGTCGGCGGACAGCAACCGGCGCATTTCCTCGGGCGTCTTGAAGGTTTCCCCCGCCGGACGAATCGCTTCGTGGGCTTCTTGGGCGTTCTTGACTTTGGATTGATAGGTCCGCGGCGTCGCCGGGATCGAAGCCTCGCCATACAACGCGACGGCTTGAGCCCGAGCGCCCGCCACCGCCTGAGCAGAAAGGGACACGGAGTCGGTTCGCATGTAGGTGATGTGTCCGTTTTGGTAAAGGTTTTGTGCGATCCGCATCGCGTCACGTGACCCGAGTCGCAACTTTCGTCCCGCCTCTTGTTGCAGCGTCGACGTGGTGAACGGTGCCGCCGGGCGACGCGTGTAGGGCTTGGATTCGATGGTGGTCACGGTGGGGGCCGACACCTCGAGCGCCTGCGCCAACTGCCGCGCCGTCGCCTCGTCCACGACCGTAGCGCCACTCGTCAATTTTCCGTTGTCGTCAAAGTCGCGGCCCGAGGCGAGTTTGGCATCGTCAAGTTTGGTGACTTTGGTGCCGAACGATTCGCCCTTTTTGGTCATCACCGTGGCCGACACGTCCCAATACGATGCGGCGGTGAACGCGCGGCGTTCCCGTTCGCGCTCGACGATCAAGCGAAGGGCGGGTGACTGGACGCGACCTGCACTGAGCCCGCGGCCGATTTTGCTCCAGAGCACGGGCGACAGTTGATACCCGAAAAGTCGGTCGAGGATGCGACGGGTTTCCTGCGCGTCGACGAGGGGCATGTCGATTTCACGCGGGTTTTCGACCGCAGCGGCAATCGCGTCTTTGGTTATTTCGTGAAACACCATGCGCTTGACCGGAACTTTGGGCTTGAGAATCTCCAACAGGTGCCAGGCGATGGATTCACCTTCGCGGTCCTCATCTGTCGCGAGAAGCAGTTGGTCCGCGTTCTTCAACGCTTTCTTCAATTCCGTGATGGTCGCCTTGGCGCGAGGGGTGTCTATATATATAGGCGCAAATCCGTTCGCGACGTCCACACCAAACTGGCCGTGTGTCGCTTTGAGTTCGGCGGGCACTTCTTTGGGCTGAACCAGGTCACGCACGTGACCCACCGACGCCAACACTTCATAGCCATCACCCAAATATTTGGCGATGGTTTTTGCTTTCGCGGGGGACTCCACGATCACGAGTGTGTGCTTGTCGGCCACAGTTCTCCTTGTTGTGTGCGCTAACCAAAGGCTACTTCGGACGGCAACTTGTGTGGCCGGCGAAGTCTCATCCTGTTCGCGATTAGTGACTATACACAGACTGTCAATGAGTTTCGTCGCTCTGTTATTCCCGTGGCGTGGCGAAACGGTCTCGGTCTGGAGCCCAGCGCTAGCGCTCGGGACCGGCAACCGCCGTTGCCCGCACACCGTCCTTGGCGATTCGAACGGTTGCAATTCCGCCGTCGACGAGGCACTTTTCAACCCGAGCAATCGCCGGTTCGCACGGAGTGGGGTCCCCCGCGAGCGCTCGCGTGGCCACGGTGGCGGCGCTCAGTTCAGCTTCACGGAGGGTATCGGTGACTCGCACAATGACCGTGGCCCCCGCCAAGCCACCGAGCGCGAGGCTCACGACCGCGCCCATCAGGACGAGTGCCGTGACACCACCCGAACCTCGTTCTAGCGAGGTGCGCACTGACTCACCGTGACGTGACCCATGAGGGGAAGGGGTGGCGGGAATAGCGCATCGACGCACACCTCGAAGGGTTCGACTCGGGCGGACCAGTCGGCGAGCGAAACGATTCGCTTCGCCGCCGCGAGCCGTTCGCCTTCGGGCTCACCCCGCACGATGTCCCGCGCCGATTCGGATGCGACCGAGGTCGCGGTGACCGCGTCCATCGACCACCGGATCACCCCGATAATCAGGCCGACGACGAGCAACAGAGCCGGGATGGCGATCGCGATCTCGAGTGTGACGAGGCCTTTCTCGTCACGAAACGAAACTGAGCGCACCGCTGATGAGATCCGTCAGAAGGTTCTGAATCGGGCTGCTCTTAAGGACGACGGCGAGAAGTCCGGCAAAGCCGGCGGCCGCCACGGTTGCGATCGCGTATTCGGCGGTCGCAGCACCACGTTCGGGGTCACGGGTTTCCAGGGGAGTGATTGTTGTTGTCATGCGTTCAGGATGCGCGAGACGTGCTCTGCTCGGGTGAACGTGATTGCGCAGTGTTGACAAGTCGTGGCAAAGCCCCGCTGTGGGCGAAGGTTCCCTATCTATCTTTCGGGGCTGGCCCAAATCTCGAGTTGGATGCCATCGGGGTCGCGAAGGTATGCCCAACGTGAACCGGCAAGATCCCCATCGGTGAGCGTGACGGGTGGTGCGTTGAAGACCGCGCCGCGCTCCAGAAGAGTGCTGTAGGCCACGTCCATGTCGTCGATCTGCAGGCAGATGTGCGTCGCCCCCACGTCACCATTCTTGAGGTCAAAGTCCTTGCCCCGCGGATTGTGGTACTCGAGAAACTCGATGCGCGTGCCACCGATGTCGATCATCGAGAACGACAATTCGGTTCCCTCCACTTGAACTGCGTCCGAGAGCGCTTTGCCTTCGCCATGATTGACCGGACCGGGCTGTAACCCGAACATTCTGGAGTACCAATCGAACGACCTCTTCATGTCTCGAACGGTGATACCGAAATGATGGACGCCTTTTACCGTGAAGGACATTTCTCGATTCCTTTCGTCGCTGAGTAAAGCCCCATTCAACACTATTCCCACCGTGTTCACGCTGACCAGACATAACGGTTTGAAAACTATTGCTCGGCCCCCACCTGTGGAACCTAGCCGTTTTCCACTTGCTAGCAAGGATTTTTGCCGAAAAGAATCACGAATCGAGAACCGTGATCGACCAAATTGTAGTTGTGAGCACATTACGTGTTCATCTAGACTAAACACACTGCGGCACTCCCCAATGGGGCGCCCTGTTCAGGAGGGAATGATGGGAACCAGAATGTCCGGTCGGACCGTACTCATTACGGGTGGCGCGTCCGGTATCGGTTTGGGTATCGCCCACGGCCTAGCCGCGGAGGGCGCGAACCTCGTCATCGCCGATCTCAATGCGGATGCCGCCCAAACGGCCGCTGATGCAATCAACAAGTCGGGTGGCAGCGCGATATCGGCCCACGTCGATGTGACAAGCCGCGCGTCGGTTACTGCGGGCATCGAACTCGCGGCAAAAACCTTCGGCCAGTTGGATTGTTACTTCAACAACGCTGGATTCAATAAGCCGATGAAGTTTCTCGACGTGACCGAAGACAACTTCAACACCATCATGAGCGTGAATGCGCTCGCGGTTTTTGTCGGCACCCAGGAAGCCGCGAAGCAGTTTATTCGCCAAGGAACTGGCGGCAAGGTCGTCAACACTGCCTCTATCGCCGGGCGAACGGGCTTTTCCAGTTTTGCCCCATACAGCGCGTCGAAAGCCGCCGTGATTTCCATCACTCAAGCCGCTGCTCGGGCCCTGGCGGAACACAACATCACGGTCAATGCCTTTTCGCCCGGCGTGGTTCAAACCCCGCTCTGGACCAAGCTCGATAAAGATCTTGAGGAAATTGGTGAAGGTGATTCCGGTTTTGATTCAATGGCAGCGGGAATCCTCGTTGGCCGCGCGGCCCAGCCCAAAGACATTGTTCCCACGGCCTTGTTCCTCGCGAGCAGTGATTCAGATTATGTAACAGGTCAAACCATGGCAATCGACGGTGGAATGATCCTGGTCTGACCCGGATCTCCATCTCTATGAAAGGCACATCATGACAACGGCAACATTCGGAACCAATCAGGTTGACTGGGAACAGCGCCTTGATTTCGACAAGCTTCGAACCGAGCGCCTGGCGAAGTTGAAGGTCGAATTGGAAAAATCCGATGTTGGCGCGCTGTTGGCGTTTGACTTCGCAAACATTCGATACATGTCGTCCACTCACATCGGCACCTGGGCAATCGACAAGGCAATCCGCTTTGCGCTCGTGACCAGAAATTCGGACCCCATCGTGTGGGATTTCGGTTCCGCCGCGAAGCACCACCAGTTGTACAACCCCTGGCTCGACACCACGACGGCCGAAGCGGATGCCGACCCCCACGCGCCGCACCACGGTGCGGTCAAGCCTCGCGCCGAATCCGGTGCCCGCGCCGGTATCTCGACTCTTCGTGGTGCGTTCAATCCAGATTCGGGAATCGCCGACGGGGTTGCCGCCAAAATCAAACACGAACTCGAGAAGTTCGGACTTCTCAACGAACCGCTGGGGGTTGACATCATCGAGCTCCCTATCCTGTTCGCGCTCCAGCGGGCCGGAATCGACGTGGTTGATGGGCAACAAATCTTTTTGAACGCACGGGCAATCAAGACGGGCGAAGAAATCGGGCTGCTCACTCAGGCCGCATCGATGGTCGATGCCGCCTACGAATCGCTGTACGAGTTCCTGCGCCCCGGCGTCCGCGAAAACGAGGCCGTCGGTCTCGTGTCCAAGGTCCTGTACGACCTCGGGTCCGAGTACGTGGAGGGCGTCAACGCGATTTCCGGCGAGCGTTGCTCGCCTCACCCTCACGTCTATTCCGACCGAATCATTCGCCCGGGCGACCCGGCGTTCTTCGACATCCTGCACAGCTACCAGGGCTACCGCACCTGCTATTACCGCACCTTCGCGGTGGGTTCAGCGAGCACCGCGCAGCACGACGCCTACAAGCGGGCGCGCGAATACATGGATCGCGCGATCGCACTGGTTCGTCCCGGCGCAACCACAGCGGACATCGTCGCGGTGTGGCCGAAGGCAGAGGAATTCGGTTTCCCGAACGAAGAAGCGGCGTTTGCGTTGCAATACGGCCACGGCGTTGGTTTGTCCATTTGGGAAAAGCCAATCTTCTCGCGCTTAGTGTCATTCGATCACCCCGAAGTTCTCAAAGAGGGAATGGTCTTCGCACTGGAAACCTATTGGCCGTCCGCTGATGGCTGGGGCGCTGCTCGAATCGAAGAAGAACTCGTTGTCACGGCAACAGGGTGCCAGGTCATCACCAAATTCCCCGCCGAAGACCTCCTCGTCGCGGGTCAGCGCTATTTCTCGGTGGGCGGCCCGCTGCCGCTCGAACGTGATTCCCAATCACACCTCAACACCGTTGCTGGGCGTGGCGGAAAGGGTTAGTGACCTCGATGGGAAAAATGAAAGCCGCCGTTTATCACTCCGCGGGGGACGTCCGCATCGAAGAGCGCGATGTTCCAACGCCCGCCGCAGGCGAAGCATTGATCAAAGTTTTACGTTCGGGCATGTGCGGTAGTGATGCATCAGAGTACAAGTCCGGCCCCAAGATTTTCGCGACACAAACCACGCACCCGGTGAGCGGCCATCATGGTCCCATGATCATGGGCCATGAGTTCATCGGTGAAATCGTTGGCGACGTCGATGCAGCTTCGGGGTTCACGACAGGTGACCTCGTTGCATCGGGAGCAGGAATCTCCTGCGGTGTGTGTAAACGATGTGCCGAAAAGCGCACCAACCTGTGCGAGAAGTACGTGACTCTGGGGCTCAACCGCGACGGCGGAATGGCCGAGTACGTTGCCGCGCCGACCAGCACCTTGGTCAAGATTCCCACCGGACTGAGTTTGGACGCTGCGGGAATCGCCCAACCTCTCGCCGTCGGTTTGCACGCCGCACGACGAGCCGGGGTACGCGATGGCGACAAGGTGCTGTTGATCGGCGCCGGGGCAATCGGAACTTTCGTTTTGTCGGGACTGAAGAAACTGTTCAACGCCGAGGTCACCGTGCTCGATTTCGCGGGAAGTCGACTAGAGCGCGCGGCACGGTTGGGCGCTGATCACACGGTCGACGTGGGTGACAACGCCGAAGCAGACATCCGGAAGATTTTCGGTGACTCCGGCATCGACGTGGTGATTGAGGCGAGTGGCGCACCCGGTCAACTGCAATTCGCGATCGGGATCGTAAAACCAGGTGGAAACATTTTGCAGGTTGGATTGCCGTCGACGAGGCAAGAGATTGACGTTCACCGGATTGTCATGAGCGAAATCAACATCCTGACCACCCTTGCTCACGTCTGCGGCCAGGATCTGGCGCCGGCACTGGAAATTTTGGGAAACACCCCCCTGGCTGCCGAGCTGATCGAAGGCGTTCACCCGCTCTCCGACCTCGTCAACCAACTGGAACAACTTGGCGCTGGGAAAATCCAGGGCAAAGTCCTTTTCGATCCATCTCTGTGACCACCGCAACACCAAGGAGTAAAAAATGAAGGCCGCAATCTTTTACGGGGCGAAAGACATTCGTGTAGAAAATGTCGCAGAACCTCAGTCCGTCGGTGTCGGTGAGGTACGGCTCAAGCCCTTCTGGTGCGGAATCTGCGGAACGGACGTGCACGAGTACGCGATGGGGCCCATCGTCATTCCGTCGAAGCCCCACAAACTGAACGGCTCAATCCTCCCGCAGATCCTCGGACACGAGTTCTCGGCCGAGGTGCTGGAGGTCGGTAAGGGTGTCACCAACGTGAAGGTCGGTGACCGCGTATCGGCCATGCCACTTCTGTCGTGCGGTGTGTGTTACTTCTGCTCACGCGGGGACAACCACCTCTGCACCTCAATGGCCTGTATCGGGCTCAGCTGCGAGTGGGGTGGAATTGCCGAGCAAGCAGTTGTTCCCGCCGCTAACGTCTTCAGACTGCATGACAACGTTTCGGATGTCGCGGGTGCGCTCGTCGAACCCACCGCGGTGGCGGCCTACGGTGTCGACCGCGGAAATGTTCGCCCCGGAGACACCATCCTGATCACGGGCGCCGGACCAATCGGTGCCCTGGCCGCACTGTACGCCGAGAACCTCGGCGCACGCGTCTACGTTTCCGAATTGAACCCCAACCGGCAGAAAATGATGAACAACCTCGGCGTCGCAACGTTGCTCGATCCGACCAAGGACGACGTTATCGCCGCGATGAAAGACGCGACCGGCGGAATCGGTGTTGACGCGGTCATCGAATGTTCCGGCAACGAACGCGCGCTCCAGACCGCGATCAAGGCAGTCCGTTCCGGTGGGTATGTTGTGCAGACTGGTTTGCACACGAGTCCGGCGTCGATTGAACCAATGGAACTCGCCGAACGCGAAATCACCTACACCGGAACCTGGTGCTACCCGGTCACTGATTGGCCTCGAATCATCGACCTGATTGGTCGCCGCGGTTTGGCAGTAGAGAAAGTCGTCAGCTCGACCATCAACATGGACGACATCGTGACAAAGGGCTTCGAAGAACTTGTCTCCCCAACCGGAACCGAAACCAAAGTACTAGTGAGAGGACACTAATCATGAAGGCTCTACAGTTTGTGTCAGAAGGTAAAGCCGAAGTCAGTGAGCTTTCTGTTCCCGAGATCGCGGACGATGAAGTCCTGATCGCGTCACGTGCCGTCGGTGTGTGCCACTCCGACATCGAGTTGCTCGAGGGTCGCTACATCATTCCGTTCAGCTATCCCATCATTCCCGGGCACGAATGGTCGGGCGAAGTGATGAAGGTCGGCGCGAAAGTCACGAATTTCGCCAAGGGTGACCACGTCGTCGGTGACTGTGTCATTGGCGACGATCACTTCGGCTTTTCCATCAGTGGCGCGGCAGCGGAATTCTTCATCACGAAAGCGTCGTGGCTCCACAAGATTCCCACGAACATTTCGTGGAACAACGGCGCACTCGTTGAGCCATTCAGTGTTGCGTACTACGCGTTGATGCGCGTCGGTAACGTGAACGCAAGCGACACCTTGGTGGTTCTCGGCGCCGGTCCGATTGGCCTTGCCGTCACCGCGGCCTCGAAGGCGCTCGGTGCTCGCACCATCGTTGTTGAGCCGGTTGATTTCCGTCAGAGGGCAGCACGCGAACTCGGCGCAGACATCGTGTGCACCCCCGAAGAAATCAAGGCAGTCCTCGACAAAGACACCGACGGTCGCGGTGCAAATGTTGTTGTTGAGGCAACCGGGCGCCCCGACGTCATGGCAACGGCACTGGAACTTGCCGGATTCAAGGGCCGCATTGCGTACATCGGCATCGATGTCGGCAAGTCGGCCCCCGCACAACTCGGCTTAATCCAGTCGAAAGAACTCACGATCACGGGATCGATCGGCTCACCCGGTGTGTGGGAGGAGACGATTCGGTTCATGTCAACGAAAAACATCGACCTGTCCCCGTTGGTCACCGCGCGATTCGGCATCGACGATGCCCTCGGTGCGGTCGACGCCGCGCAGCACCCGATGAACAACATCAAGGCGCACATCGAGCTGAACGCACAACTCTAGAAACGCACAAAGTGGGGGCCGTCCTTTCGGGCGGCCCCCACTTTGTGCGTAACAGGAAGAGAGGTGTTTCAGATTAACGGGGAAGGATGTTCGCCTTGCGGTAAGCCTCGACGTTCGCAAAGAAACTCTTGGGGCTCGAACGGAAGTTGAGGAACCCAGCCTCGCGCGACTTCGTCATGTCGGTGAAGCATTCGATTTGCCGACCGAGGTCGCTGTCACTGTGCCACCACGACGCGAGTTTGGTCACATCGGAAACCGCCAGGTTGTGCTTCTTCGCGATTTCCTCCCAGACCGGACCAGCATCTTTCATCTGCTCTTCGAGCGGCTGGAAGTGCGATTCCTTTGGTCCTTCGTAGGGCAATCCAAAGTGTTCGGCGATTTGCGGCCACATCCAACGCCACCGGAACGTGTCGCCGTTGGCGATGTTGAACGCTTCGTTTTCGCCAGCCTTGTTCGTGGCGGCCCAAACGAGTTGCTCGGCGAGGAGGTCGGCGTCGGTGACATCGACCACCCCGTTCCAGGACTGGGTCGAACCGGGGTAGATAAACGGTTTGCCCAGTGCTTTTTGAATTTCCGCATACACCGAGAGTGTGAGCACCATGTTCATCGCATTGTCAACCGCATGACCAAAAATCGTGTGCGAACGGTGAACGCTCCACGTGAATCCTTGGTCTTTCGCTGCGGCAAACAATTCGTCTTCTTGGGTGTAGTAAAAGTTCGGAACGTCGAGTCGAGGTTCGTCCTCGTGGAATGGGGTCTCGGCCATGACCGCGTTGGCGTAATTGTCGAACGGTCCGAGGTAGTGCTTGAGGCCTGTCTGAAGTGCGACGTGTCGCACGCCACCGTCGGGTTTCAGACCTGCGAGCAGGTTGCGAATCGTGGCGCCGTTCACCTCAATGTTTTCCGCTTCGGAGTCCTTCTTGATCCACGCCGTCATGAACACAATTTCAGGCTTGAGTCCTGAGAGTGCGGTGACGACCTCGTCCGCGTTGAGAAGGTCCGCTTTGATGTGATGGACGCCTGCCGGAAGTCCTTCTGTTCGGCGAGAAAGACCGTGGACTTCCCACCCAGCCTTCATCAGCTGCGTGGCAATGACCTGACCCGAGATTCCGGTAACACCCACGACGAGTGCCCTGCGGGATGAATTGTTGCTCATGTGTTCGCGTCTCCATTTCCTAGCGATGTTCACTTGAGATGAACGATACCAGCAATTTCGCAATTTCGCCTAGACAGCAACAAGCGTTCTCAAACCCGCCTGCCGTGATCGAAAGTCAGCCCTGGTAAGAGGCGTTAGGGGCAACATTCGTCAGTATCCAGCGGGGTGCTCTCGGTAAAGTGTCACCGAAACGTTATCGAAAATCTCACACAAGGGCCGCTTCATTCCATAAAGTAGCACTCAACAGATGTTCAGTAGTATAGAACTTACCTAATGTACCAAGGAGTGCACATGGCACAGCGGAGTGCGGCAACCCTGTCGAAGGGACCCCGCTTTCAGGTTTCAAAAGGTCTGTTGACCGTTCTGGTTTCAACAGTGGTTCTTTTCGTCCTGAGCGCGGTAATCGCCCCGACGAGCGTCGCTCCGGGTCCTCTGGGCAGCATGATTCCCTTCGCGGCGATTTTGGCAATTGTCGGGCTCGGGCAAATGCTCGTGATTCAGCAGGCCGGAATCGATCTTTCTGTCCCCGGATCAGTTTCGCTCGCCGCGGTAATCG
This sequence comes from Microbacteriaceae bacterium, assembly GCA_947486475.1. Next base: position 50,334 of record CANKTR010000002.1, read on the forward strand.
TTTCGGCGCTCCCGGAAATGGAAGACAGTCGGCTCGTGCCGGCGGTAATCGTGGCCCTTGTTGCCGCAATCGCGATCGGTCTTTTCAACGGGTTCTTGATCGGCTTCCTGAAGCTAAACCCGATTATCGCAACCCTCGGCACCAACTCACTCCTGTTCGGGTTCGTGATGCTCATCACACAAGGCATCCCCCGCATGACAACAGAGTTGCTCTTGACCGTCGTGAGCGGATCCACCGTGGGAATTCCGAACTCGGTTTTCATCGCAACCGCAGTCTTACTGACCGTGATTTTCGTCTTGCGTAAAACCGTTCCGGGTCGCCGTTTCGAATCGATTGGGGCGAGCGCTCCCGTGGCCATGGTGTCCGGACTCAGAATCAAGACGCACCAGGCCATGGCGTATGTGTGGGCACAGGTGCTGTACTCAATCGCCGGCATCATGATCGCCGGGGTCATCTCTGAGCCCAACGGCTCGATGGGTAGCGCCTACCTTCTCCCGTCGGTTGCCGTCGTCGTACTCGGCGGAACCTCTCTGCTGGGCGGTCGCGGTATTCCCACCGCCACGGTCATCGCCGCAGTCTTCCTTTCTCAACTGGATCAATTCGTGTTGGCGCTCGGTGTCAATTTCGCAATCCGAACGCTCGTTCAAGCCGCGGCACTCGCAATCGGCGTTGCCATTTACACCGTGAACTGGTCTCGCGTGAGATCGTTCCTTCAAAAATTCCTGTCGACTCAACGTCGCGGGGAGCACCAAACTTCTTTGCCGACGGCTTAGAAGCACAATATGCGCGACAGTGATGTCACGCAAACAAATGGAGGAGACATAGATGATTCGTCGTCGTAATGTCGCTGCAGCGCTTTCTGCTGCAGCAATCGCCGCCCTGCTGCTAGCGGGTTGTGCAAGCACTACCGATTCCGGCCCCGACGCCGCCGCGGGCGAACGCCCCGACTGGTGTGGACCAACCGAAATCACCATGGGTCTCACTGACGGTTTCGGTGGAAACAACTGGCGTCTCGTCACCACGGCTTCGGCTCAGGATGAGATTGCCAAGTGTTCTAGCGTTACCGAGCTGCTCTATGCAGACGGCCAGGGAGACACCACCAAGGCAATCTCTGACATCAACGCCATGGTCGCGAAGGGTGTCAAGGCACTCGTCGTGTTCCCCGATGCAGGACCAGCAATCCTTCCTGCACTTCGTGACGCGTACGCTGCCGGAGTTGTCACGGTTCCTTACCGCGTTGACGCTGGTGGCGTCGCCGGCGAGGACTTCAACCTCTGGGTCGGTGGCGACTTCGTCACGGACGGCAAGAACTGGGGCGAGTGGACCAAGGCCAACTTCCCCGACGGTGCAAACATCCTGTTCCTCTCGGGTCCTGCTGGAAACAGCCAGGGTGTCGACGAGCGCACGGGCTTCGAATCGGTTCTCGGTGACGGTACGGGTATCTACAAGTACATCGGTGAGCAGCCCTTCGAAGTTACCAACTGGGATGCAGCTCTCACTCAGAAGGTGCTCACCGCAGCAATCGCAAAGTACGACCAGATCGACGTGATCATGTCCGACTTCGGTCCGGTTATGGTGTCGTCGCTTGGTGAATTCACCAAGAGTGGCCGTTCGATTCCTGCACTCGCAACGTCGGATGGAAACATCCTTGGTTGCTTCTACGAGGACAACGTGGACGCCAACGCTGACTTCAAGTTGATGACCGTTGCTACGGGTAACGACCACGTGCGTCTTGCAGTTCAGCACGCTGTTGCCCTCGCAACCGGTGGTGTCGTTCCTACGGCTACCTCCTTCGCCGGACCGGTGTTCGAAGACTCCACGTCAACGGACAAGCCAGTTCAGTGCAACCGCGACATCGACCCCTGGACCTTCCTCTCAGCACAGCTGAGCGGCGAGGACCAGCAGGCGTTGCTCGGTCAGTAGTCCGGTAACACAGTAGTAAAGCGCTGGGTCGGCTTAGAGATAAGTCGGCCCAGCGCACCATCTCAACAAACTGAAATATCAGGAGAAGCAGAGTGGCTCAGAACAAATCGGACACCGTGGTGATGGAACTGCGGGGGATCTCCAAGGACTACTCGGGTGTTCCCGCCCTCACCGATGTGAGTCTGCAGATCAAGGCGGGGGAAGTCCACGCTCTGCTTGGCGAAAACGGTGCCGGCAAGTCGACCCTGATGAATGTCGCCACGGGAACAGTCGTTCCGTCGAAAGGCGATCTCATTGTTCACGGAGAGCGTTACGACGCCCTGACGCCAGCACTGGCGACCAAACTCGGAATTGCCATCGTCCACCAACACCCTGCCGTGTTGAACGACCTCACCGTCCTCGAGAATTTGCAGGTTGCTCTGCCCAGTTCCGTTTTCGCCGGTCGTGCTGCCGAATCAGTCGGAGCAGAGCTGCTGGAACGGGTGGGACTCAAGATTTCGCTGAACCTTCGTGTCGAAGATCTGACGATTGCACAAAAGCATTTGCTCGAGATCGCGAAGGCACTGGCCACCTCGCCAACGATTTTGGTTCTTGACGAGCCGACCGCTGCGCTCGGTCAAGACTCCGTCGAACTTCTCTTCCAGCTCATCGCTAAGGAAATCGCCAAGAAAACCGCAGTGATTTACATCACTCACCGTCTTGCGGAGGTTCGCCAACTGGCAAATATCGTCACGGTGTTGCGCGACGGATTGCTCAGGGGTACGTCGCCGATCAACAAAATCACCGATGCCGAGTTGCTCGCCCAGATTATCGGACGCGAACTCAAATCGACGTTCCCGGCCAAGCGGAAGACGCCGTCCGGTGTCAAGCCCAATCTTGTCGTCACGAATCTCTCGGGAAATGGTTTCACCGATGTGAGTATCGAGGCATACCCGGGTCAGATTATCGGTATCGCCGGCGTGATCGGAAACGGCCAGTCGCAGTTCTTGAAGGCGTTGTCGGGTCAGGCGGAATTCACGGGTTCCATCGAAATCAACGGTGAAACAAAGACGTCCCGACAACTGAACGGCAAGGCGGCGCTCATGCCCGCCGACCGTCAGCGGGAAGGCGTGATGATGCGCATGTCGGTCCGAGAAAACTCGGCACTGTCGTCACTCCAGAAATTCAAGCTTTTCGGGCTCCTGAGCCGAAAAAAGGAAGTCAACGAGGTTCACGAATCGCTCAGCGCACTGTCCATCAAGGCACCGAGCCTCGAAGCCCCGGTTTCCGCGCTGTCGGGCGGTAACCAGCAGAAGGTCGTCATGGCGCGAGCGTTGCTCTCGGATCCGGTCATGATTCTCGCCGACGAGCCCACCCAAGGTGTGGACGTTGGCGCTCGTCTGGAACTGTACGAGATCCTGCGGCAGGCTTCCGCGGACGGAATCCCCGTCGTCGTTGCGTCATCGGACGCGAAAGAGCTCGAAGGGCTGTGCGACACCGTGTACGTGTTGTCCCGTGGGCAGGTGGTCAAGACCCTGCACGACGGTGAAAACCGTGAAGAGGAAATGATCAAGGCGGCCGTGACGTCGACAACGCGGGTGATTCGACTCGAACGCGAAGAGCGCGAACAGAAGTTGGGCAACGAGACGTTTGTCGAAAAGTTCCGCAGGTTCATGCGGGGCGACTACGCGCCGCCCGTCATGCTCGCCGTGGTCATGCTCGCCGTGGCCGCCATCATCTTGCCGCGGAGCGCAACCTACCTGGGCGACTTCAACATCAAATCGATGCTGCTCTTGGTCAGCGCACTCGCCTTTGTCGCGATAGGTCAAACGACGGTCATGATGACCGGTGGAATTGACCTGTCGGCCGGTCCACTCGCGGGATTCTTGGTGGTGATCGCATCCTTCTACTTCAATGACGATTCACCCCTGACCGCAATTCTCATGGGACTTGCGACAATGGCGTTGGTAGCGGCGCTCGTCGGCTTGATAAACAGCTCGCTGATTAGGTTTTTCAAATTCACCGCGATTGCGGCGACCCTTACGACGTACATCGCGATCGGTGGCTTCGCCTTCATCTTGCGCCCCGAGCCCGGCGGCTTGGTGAGCAGGGCGATTGCCGACGCTCTCAAGTCGACCCTCGGTCCGATTCCCTACGTGTTCATCGCCGCGGTTATTGCCGCAGTCGGTATGGAGTATTTGCTTCGCCGGTCGCGTTGGGGTTGGCGTTTGCGCGCCGTCGGGTCCAACGAAGAGTCGGCCCGCCAAATCGGAATCAACATCAACCGGTCAATCATCGGGGCGTACGTGATTTCCTCGTTGTTCGTATTCTTGGGGTCGATTCTGTTGACAGTTCAACTGGGGATTGGCGACGCGACTCAGGGTGTGACCTATACCCTCACCAGCATCACCGCGGTGGTTCTCGGCGGTACCTCGTTGCTGGGTGGTCGAGGAACATACATCGGAACATTGATGGGTTCCGTATTGCTGATTCAGGTACTCAACGCGACAGTGTTCCTCGATCTCGACCAAAAATGGCAGTACTGGCTCCAGGCCGGACTAATCCTGATTGCCGCGATCGTGTACAGCGTCGCCCGAACCAGAAAAGTGAAACTCAAAAAGGCGTAGCCGCCGGCGAAAGGCTACGAAAGCTTTCGTTGACGAGTCAGTTCGGCAATCGCAGACCAATCAAGGTCGGTTAGGTCAGGGTCGTCGATTGCTCGTTCGAAGAGTTCGTGCAGGACGGAGGCGACCGGGAGCGTGAGCCCCACATCCGCTGCGGCGTCTTCAATCAACTTGACGTCTTTCAGCCCCATCGTCATCGAGAATCCGGGAGGGGTGTACGCGCGGTTCACAATCATGGGCCCGTAACCCGCGTAAGCGGAACCCGTGAAGGCCGTGTGAGTCAGAATCTCCATAAAGGTGTTGGGGTCGACTCCAGCGGATTCCACCAGAGCGACCGACTCCCCAATCGCCTGCAGCGCATGGATCAGGTTGTAATTCACCCCGAGCTTCACGACATTCGATTGACCGTGGTGTTCTCCCACGTTCCACAACTGTGCGGACACCTTGTCAAAGATCCCGCGGGCGGCCTCAATGTCTTTCGCGTTGCCCGCGGCAACAATCAAGAGCTTTCCGTTGGTAATGGCGATCGGTCGGCCCAGCACAGGCGCAGCAATGTACCCAACGCCGTGCATGTTGTGCCGCGCAGCGAGAGTCTCGGCCGCGGCCGCGCTGACCGTGGACATGTTGATGTGGATTGTTCCGGGCTTTGCCTCGGTGAGGTTTTCGTCGCTGAAAACTTCGAGTGCGGCACCATCGTTGCTGAGAAACGAAAGGACGAAATCATTGTTTAATGCATCGTTCAACGAGGTTTGACGCGCGCCTTTGGCCACAAGGTCCGAGACGTCTTTCGTCGACCGATTCCAGAAGTCGAGATCAAAACCCTGATCGAGCAAACGATGCGCCATCGCAGTGCCCATTGAACCCAAGCCGATGAGCGAAACACGAGTCTTTTCGGCCACGACTTATCCCATCAATTCGTTACGAACGAACTCGAGTTCTCGGCTGACGTACTCGATGATGTCGCCCGTCTTCAATTCGGGTGGCAGAACATCCCAGGTGTACGTTTCGATCTCCAAGTGGTCCGAGAGCGGTGTGGCGCGGTGCATCGTGAGAGCTTCCTGGACTCCAAACCGAGTGGTTCGAAAAGGTCCCAGTTCCTCGAGGAACACGGGGACATGGAAATGCGTGCGCATTTCGCTGGGAACCGGATTCGCTTCGTACGCATCCAGTGCCTCCCCGAGGTTGAGGAACTTCGTGATCGTGCCATTTTGTTTGAGCGACGTCTGGCTGAGGTAAATGGTGTCGGTGAAACGCCGCAACTCGGGAATCTTGTCGTGGGTCAGTTCTTCAACCCACAGCGACGACGCTTCTTGAAGTTTGAAGATGGGAATTCCCGCCTCCACAATCTTCCCGAGTGACTCCGTGATGTTCTCAAAACCGACCGACTGGTGACCAATGTCGAACACAATTCCGAGATAACGACGAATCGCTCCTTCGGCTTCACTGACGGGGATGCGGGCGACCTCCGCCAGTTCACGTATTCCGGCCGGCGAATAAATGCGATTCGTGAACCATTCCAGTGTTTCGTCGGTGGTTTCGAGATAGCACGCCGGCTCCGGTTCGATAGCCAGTTTCACTCGTCGTCCCGTTCGATGTTCCAACTCGTTGAGGTGAGAAACAACCCGAAGTACATTGCGAGTGAACGCCGCGATGTACGCCTCTCCTGCAACATTAGGTTTGAACGCGAGCGGCGCAGTCTGAATCGAGGGGTTGACGTGTGCCGGTGAAATCTCGGCCAAAATGTCAGCAACCGAATTCGTATAATTCACGCGATCATCGGTTGTCCAGTCCGGTTCGTACACCCGTTCCATGACAACCTCTCCCTTGAATGGTCCATAGGGAAAAGCGTTCACGGTGTACACGTACAGGTCCTCCGAGGCGAGGAATTCAGCCAAAGACGTCCGTTCCTCTTGGCTATCCGTGAGGGTCTTCGCCGACGACGCCGAGATGCGAAGCGATACGGCGAAAGGGGCGTGCGGGGACACGCGCTTTTTGATCTGCGGGACAAACTCCCGAAGGCTGGCGTTCATTTCCGCCCACGTGTCACCGAGGTGCACCAGGGTCGAATAGCTGAGGTGCCCCAAACCATTGTCGAGTTTCATGACGCCTTCCCAGATTGTCGTTAAACCCAGTTTATGTGCAGTTACACTAAACACGAAGCGGAAAATTTACCACTTTCTGCCCGATTCATACAGAAATAATGAATATTTGCCCACCACTCTGTAAGGTATTTGTAAAGTACCCGCGTTTCCGACTCACGAGAGAAGACTCGATGCATTTCGCAATTGGAGAAGAGCTTCGCAGAGTTCGTCTTTCGCGGAAACTGAGTCTGAGAAACGTGGCTTCCGCTGTCGGCGTTTCCGCCAGCCTGCTTTCCCAAGTGGAAACCGGTAAGACGCAGCCATCGGTATCAACTCTGTATGCGCTGGTGAACCACCTCGGGGTATCTCTTGACGGGTTGATGAGGGGAATCAGCCAGTCCGACGGCACGGCATCCGATGGCTCCGTCTATGAGGATGGCCACCACGGGATTGTGCAGCGACGCAGCGAGAACCCCATCATCGAAATGGAAAACGGTGTGGTGTGGGAGCGTTTGGCCGACGGTGGACGCGACGACGCCGATCCGCTCATGGTGACCTACGAACCGGGCAGTTCAAGTTCAGTCGAGGGCAAGATGATGCGCCACGACGCTCTCGAGTACGGATTGATAATCGAGGGCACGTTGACTCTGCGGATTGAAGATGACGTGTACGAGATTTACCCGGGCGATTCGTTCAGTTTCGATGCAAATCGTCTGCACATGTTCGAAAACAATTCGGCGAAGCCGGCGCGCGGAATTTGGTTCGTGATTGGCAACAAGCACGACACGAGTCTGGATCTGAGCGATCTTGGCCCCGCCAAGACCGCGTCACCGTCGTTACCCGCAAAATCCGCGGTTGATGTGCTGAATGCGATGGGCGACGCGAAAACCCGAAAACTCAACGGTCAGCGCGCCTAGGACGACAGCAGGTCGCCCGGCCTCAGTGGCGGTGGGGACGGAATCCTTCAATAATCGAACGCGGTCGTGTACCCGTTCATCGCGGGCTGCCCGCCGAGGTGCGCGTACAGAACCCGACTGCCCTCGGGGAAGTATCCTTCCCGAACGAGGTCAATCATCGCGGCCATCGACTTGCCTTCGTAGACCGGGTCGGTGATCATCCCGTCCATTCGAGCCGCGAGTTCGATGGCCTCGATGGTGCGTGGGCCGGCGATTCCGTAGATTCCGTCATGCCAACGGTCAAAAAGAACGATTTCGTCGTCACGGACCTCGCGGCCGAGTTCGATGCCCGCAGCCGTGCGCCGCGCGATGCGTGCGATCTGCTCATGCGTCTTCTCAACCGTTGCGGACGCGTCGATGCCCAGCACCGTCTGGGCGCGATCAGAGTGGGCAAAGCCGGCAATCATTCCGCCCTGGGTCGACCCCGTCACGGAACACACGATGACGTTGTCGAACGTGACGCCGAGTTCTCTCTCTTGATCCTCCACTTCGAACGCCCACCCCGCAAAACCGTGGCCGCCGAGTTCGTGATCGGACGCTCCGGCGGGAATCGCATAGGGCTTGCCGCCTCGCGCCTCGACCGATGCGATGGCGTCTTCCCAGGACTTACGGAACCCGATGTCGAATCCGGAATCATCCAGCCGCACATCGGCCCCCATGATCCGACTGAGCAGGATGTTGCCCGTTTTCTCGTAATTCACTTCGTCCCAGTCGACCCAGTGTTCCTGGACCAAAACGGCACGCAGTCCCATCTTGGCGGCAACCGCTGCGACCTGGCGGGTGTGATTCGATTGGACACCGCCGATGGACACGAGGGTGTCGCAGCCCTGGTTGAGTGCCTCCGCGACGAGGTACTCCAACTTGCGCGTCTTGTTCCCGCCGAAGGCTAAACCTGAATTGACGTCTTCGCGCTTCGCCCACAATTCAACTTTTCCACCGAGGTGCTCGGTCAGACGGTCCAGGCGGTGAACCGGGGACGGTCCAAATCGAAGGTTGAGCCGCGGGGTGTTCTCCAGTGCGATGCGCGTCATGACGATGAATCCTTCTAGTAGAGGGTGGTCACACCATTATTCCGCGACACACGGGAGGTTGGCTAACGGTTCACGGGATTCATCGCGATCAACAACACCGCAGCCCAGTGGCACAGGAACGCGACGACGGTCAGGACATGAAAGATCTCGTGGAATCCGAACACACCGGGAAAAGGATTCGGTCGCTTCAGTCCGTAAATAACAGCACCCACTGAATAGGCGAGGCCGCCGACAATCACGAGAACCGTCATCGGCACATTCACCGCGAATAACTGGGGCATGTACCAGACGCTTGCCCAGCCGAGAGCGAGATAGAGCGGAACGTACAACCACCGCGGTGCGCCCAACCAGAAGACGCGGAAAACGATTCCGAGCCCGGCTCCAATCCACACCGCCGTCAACAACCACAGGCCGTCGGACCAGGGAAGTGCCGAAAAACCAAGCGGCGTGTAGGTGCCCGCAATGAGGACGAAGATGTTGGCGTGATCGAGCCGTTTGAGGACCGCCCGGGCCTTCGGTGTCCACTCAATTCGGTGGTACGACGCTGATGTGCCGAACATCAAGAGGGACGAGATCGCAAATGCGACACTCGACCACGTTGCGGCGGGCCCGTCGGCGAGAGCGACGAGAACCAGACCGAGGAAAGCAACAATCGGAAGTGCCCCCAGGTGAAACCAGCCACGCAACAGGGGCTTGACCTCGTGTTCGGCCGACCTGCTCGTGTTCGCCGTGTCCCGTGAACCGGTCTTCAGCGTGGATGCCATTTCTCCACCCTAGTCACCGCTCTATTCGCGCACCGTGCCCTCAACACCATTAGTCTGATGGGTACGCCCATGCGCGTGACCGATCAATTCTGAACGATGAGAACGAGGACGCCGATGTCCACCACCACGATTGACAGCCTGCTGAACGAGAATCGCCGTTTCCCACCCACGTCCGAGTTTGCGGCGAGTGCCATTGCTCAACCGAGCCTGTACGACGCTGCCGCCGCGAATCGGCTCGAATTCTGGGCCGATCAAGCGCGTTCCCTGCACTGGCACACGCCGTTCACCGAAACCCTTGACTGGTCTGGTGCGCCTGTTGCCAAGTGGTTTGCGGACGGTCAAATCAACGTCGCCTACAACTGTCTCGATCGTCACGTGGACGCGGGGCTCGGTGACCGCGTCGCGATTCAGTTCGAGGGCGAGCCGGGCGACTCGCGCGCCATCACCTACCGAGAACTCACGGACGAGGTTCGAAAAGCGGCGAACCTGCTCGCCAGTCTGGGCGTCGGTCAGGGCGATCGCGTCGCGATTTACATGCCCATGATTCCCGAGGCAATCGTGGCGATGCTCGCGTGTGCCCGCGTCGGCGCAATTCATTCCGTGGTGTTCGGGGGATTTGCCGCGGAAAGCCTCCGCGCTCGAATTGAGGATGCCGAAGCCAAACTCGTCATCACCGCCGATGGCGGTTACCGCAAGGGCACTGTGTTCAACCTCAAGAACGCGGTGGACGAAGCCGTTGCCCAAACTCCGACCGTCGAGAAGGTTCTCGTGGTCAAGCGCGGCGGGAACGACATCGACTGGGTGGACGGGCGTGATGTGTGGTGGCACGACGAAATGGCGCTGATGTCCGATGACCACATCGCGCACGCTTTCCCCGCCGAGAACCCGCTCTTCATTTTGTACACCTCGGGAACGACGGGAAAGCCGAAAGGAATCCTGCACACGAGCGGTGGCTATCTGACCCAAGCGGCGTTCACTCACCGGAACGTGTTCGACCTCCACGCCGACACGGATGTCTACTGGTGCACCGCCGACATCGGGTGGGTCACCGGCCATTCCTATGTGGTGTACGGACCTCTCGCCAACGGCGCGACCCAGGTGATTTATGAGGGAACCCCCGACTTCCCCGCCCCCGGACGCTGGTGGGACATCATCGAAAAGCACCGCGTGTCGATTTTGTACACGGCCCCGACGGCGATTCGGTCCTTCATGAAGGCGGGTCGCGAAATCCCCGACGCCCGCGACCTGTCATCACTAAGGGTCTTGGGTTCCGTCGGCGAACCCATCAACCCCGAAGCATGGATGTGGTACCGCGAGGTGATCGGCGGAAACAACTGTCCCATCGTCGACACCTGGTGGCAGACCGAGACGGGGGCCATCATGATTTCCCCTCTGCCGGGAATCACGGCGACAAAACCCGGCAGTGCGCAGGTTCCCATTCCGGGGATTTCGGTCGACGTGCTCGATGACAACGGGGTTACGGTCGGCTCGGACGCCGGTGGGCTTCTCGTCGTCACGGAACCGTGGCCGTCGATGCTGCGCGGCATCTGGAAGGACCCCGAGCGCTTCGCCGAAACCTACTGGTCGACGTTCGCGGGAAAGTACTTCGCGGGCGACGGCGCTCACCGCGACGCCGACAACGACGTGTGGCTTCTCGGACGAATCGATGACGTCATGAAAGTGTCCGGGCACCGCCTGTCGACCATGGAAATTGAGTCCGCACTGGTGTCGCACCACGCGGTCGCCGAATCGGCCGTCGTCGGTGCCGCGGACAACATCACCGGGGAGGCTGTCGTCGCATTCGTCGTTCTCACGCGTCAGGCACAATCGACCCTGAATCCTGCGGATGAAATCAACGCCCTCAAGGCGCATGTCGTGAAAGAAATCGGAGCAATTGCGAGGCCGCGGGACATCTACCTGGTCGACGACCTTCCCAAGACTCGATCGGGGAAAATCATGCGCCGCCTCTTGCGCGACATCGCCGAGGGTCGCGAAATTGGGGACACCACCACACTGTTGGACACCTCGGTGATCCGCGTCATCGACAATCAGGTGAACTGACACTCACGGTCGTTCGGAAATAGCCGTCATCCGGACGGGCGGAAAAACCCCTCTGCCATACTCGCGACCGCGGGAATGACCGTGAGGGTGATGAACGCGGGGAACAGACACAAACCCAACGGAATCAAGAGTTTCCCGGGTAGTTCCTCGATGTGTCCACGGACGTCAAAACGGGCAGTGCGACGAAGTTCGGCGGCGCGATGTCGCAGCAGGTTCGCGACGGGAATCCCCGTGTTTCGCCCGATCTCTCGAATGTTGCACACGTCGTCCCATTCGTGGACGACCCCCCAACGCCGCGCACAGCTCGCGGCGAGTTCGGCCGCATCCGGGGTGAGTCCGGTCACGCTCAACACCTCCGCCACGCAATCAACGAGAATCCCGGTTTCGAGAGCGGGTGTGGCGACCCGGCCGCGGAGCGCCGCCATCCACCGCCACCCGGCGAGTGTCGCACCCACACCCATGACCAAACACACCCACCCTGCTGGCGTGGTGAGCAGAAACCCAATTGCGTCGACTCCGAACAACGCCGAGGCCAGCGCGGTGGCGATCGGCAATGCCGACAACACGACAGCCGAATGGCGGGCCGCGGTCGCGGCAATGGTCACTTCACGCCGAAGCCCCTCGTTCTCGTCCAGTGCGTCCGCGACGAGCAACAACAATCGCGATTGCGGTGCTCCCGTTTCACGGGCAACGTTGACAATGTCCACCACCATGGCGTGCTGCGGAGTATCCCTCGATGGTGAGATACCCGACTGCAATCCGACGGCCAGTTGGCGGAGTTCACGCGCATTCACGAATCGACCACGACGGCCTCCCCCGTGCGTCGAAAACGGCCGAGCCGCACTCGGTGACCGCCATCAATTCGTTCACACAACACGACGTGCGAAAATGCGACAGCGACGAGCCGCGCAACGGTGGTCGGGTCGACTCCTGCCATCATCCCCAGGGCGATCAAGCGGTCGGGGACTTCGTTGAGGGACTTGGCGTGAATGGTCGACAGCCCCCGATGGCCGGAGGTGAGCGCCAGCAAAAGGTCGATGATTTCCGCGCCGCGAACTTCGCCCACGACAATTCGATCGGGGCTCATCCGCAGAGCCTCTCGGACCAGTTCGCTCATCGTCACCCTGCCCGCACCCTCGGCATTCGGTGGCCGTGTGGTCATGGACACGGCGTGCGGATGACGAACAGACAACTCGGGGATGTCTTCGATCACCACCACTCGTTCGTTCAGAGGGACCCGCGCGAGCAACAACTCGGTGACGGTGGTTTTGCCGCTTCCCGTCGCACCCGCGACGAGGACGGAACGACCGCCGAGCGAATCCCACAGGTCCTCGTCTTCGACGACAAAGTCAGATTCACGCAGCGGCACTGCCCGCGGAAATCGCAACGAGATCAGCGCCGATCCGCGGGAAATCGGCGGCAACACAACGTGAGCTCGGATATCGCCCGCGAGCGCCGAGTCCCCGGTGGGTTTGGCGTCGTCGACTCGCCCACCCGTTAATTCAACGAGGCCAACCCCGATTCGCCGTGCCTCGCGCGGTTCGAGACGAATTCCCGAGTCATCGAAACCCCCCGTTCGACGCACCCACACCACTCCGTTGCCATCCACGCACAGATCCCGCACGTCGGAGTCGACAACCCCACCGAGAGCACCGAGTGCGGCGTGAAGAGTTGGGCTCACACTCGCATCGTGACGCCTCACACCCCACTGCACCGCGATATCAGTCAGGCCGGTGCATAACCCCCTGTCGTCACCGGTTGGGGAGAAACGCGTGTCGAGGTTTTAGGCGAACTCGACCACAAGTTCGAGTTCGACCGGTGCGTCGAGCGGCAATACCGCAACACCGACGGCGCTCCTCGCGTGTCGCCCCGCTTCGCCAAAAATCTCGACGAGCACGTCGCTCGCGCCATTCGCAACACCGGGTTGACCCGTGAAGTCGGGCTCGGAAGCAACGAAAACAACGAGTTTCACGACGCGCGTGATGCGATCGACCGACCCGATGGCGGTTTCGATGGCGGCAAGTGCATTCAACACCGCGGTGCGGGCGTAGTCGTGCGCCGCGTCAGCCGACACGGTCGCGCCGACCTTGCCTGTCGCGGGTAGCACTCCGCTGATGAAGGGCAATTGGCCAGCGGTGAACACGAGGTTGCCTGTCACCATCGCCGGCAGGTACGACGCGACGGGCTTCGCCACCTCCGGGATGACGAGGCCTAACTCGGCAAGTCGATCTGTCGCGCTCATGACCCAGAGCCTAAGCGGTCACGGGACGTTTGAAGTAGGCCACGAGCCCACCTTCCGACCCCGACAGAATCGTGACGAGTTCCCAGCCCTCGTCCCCCCACGTGTTGAGGATCTGGGTCGGGTTGTGAATCAAAAGCGGTGTGGTCGCATATTCCCACTGGATCACGGCGGCTCCGTTTCGGAAATTCTCAGGTTGACTGGGTAATCTTGATTCTATGTCCAACCCGCTCTCGCGATTCACAACTGTTCTTGGCTCCTGGGTCGGACTCGGAATTGTCGGTCTAATCTCCGGCCTGCTCGTCACCGTGATGCTGACCCCACTCATCGCGGTTAGTGGAATCGCCATCAAAAACACGCTGTCGGTTTTCGACGCGCTACCGGACTTCATCGAGATCGGTCGGCAAGCGCAAAAGAACGAAATCTATGTGCAAAAGACGAGCGACAAAGACGACGGGTACATCAAAATCGCGGATGTGTATTGGCAGGATCGCGAAGAAATCCCGATCAGCCAGATGTCCCAGTTTCTGAAGGACGCGGCCGTTGACGGCGAAGACCGCCGCTTCTTCGAACACCAGGGGGTGGACCTCCCGGGAATCATTCGCGCCGGTCTGGGAAACTTCCTCGCCGGAGGGATCACCTCGGGTGCATCGACACTCACGATGCAGGTAATCAAAAACATTTACGTCCAGCGCGCCGAAGCGTTACCCACCGAGGAAGAGCGCTTGGCCGCCTACGCCGAAGCAACCGCGACGAGCATCGAGCGGAAGCTCAAAGAAATCAAGTTGGCGATCGGCCTCGAAAAGCGATTTAGCAAAGATGAGATCCTCGAGTCCTATCTGAACATTTCGGCATTCGGCGGAAACACCTACGGAGTCGAGGCAGCAGCGAAACGATATTTCGGCGTGAGTGCGGCGGACGTGACCCTGTCCCAGGCCGCGTCGCTCCTGGCGATTGTGCAATACCCGGTTGAACGCAACCTGGCAAAGCCCGCGAACTACACCGCAAACCAGGTGCGTCGCGACTTCATCCTTCAACAGATGCTCTCCGCCCAAAACATCACTCAGGCTCAGTACGACGAGGCGGTGGCGATCCCCGTCGACGAAAATTTTGTCAACCTTCAAACCCCGTCGAGTGGTTGCATCGCGGGCGACAAGTACACCAAATTCTTCTGCGATTACGTCGTGAAGAACATCGCGAACTTCGAAGCGCTTGGGACCACAAAGGACGAACGCATCACCAACTGGTACATCGGCGGGTACAAGTTGTACACGACACTCGACTACGCGCTTCAAAAGGTTGCCCAAAAACAAGCGTGGCGCGTCCCGAAGTCCTCCCCGATTGCGAAGATTGGTGCGGTCACCAATTCGGTTGAAGTCGGCACAGGACGCGTGCTCACGATGGCACAGAACAAACTGTTCAACGACACTCTCGAAGGCGGCGGCAAAGATGCCACCGCCGTGAACCTCTCGACCGACCGGGACTATGGCGGATCGAGCGGATTCCAAACCGGATCGACCTACAAAATCTTCGCACTCATCGCCTGGCTCAAGTCGGGTCGTGGGCTCGGTGAACTCGTGAACGCCAGCGAGTTCAAGAAGAATCAGGCCAAGTTCCTTGACACGTGTGAAGACGGCGGCGGACCGTGGGGCGGCACCTGGGAGTTCAAAAACGACTCGACCGCGCCCAAAGTCGTCTCGGTGATGGACGCGACCAGGTACTCCATCAACTCCGCCTTTGCGTCGATTGCCGAGCAACTGGACCAGTGTGACATTCGCAAGACCGCTGAATCCCTAGGCGTTCACCGAGCGGATGGAACGCGCGTGCAATCCAACCCCGCGGCCGTTCTCGGAACCAACGAACTCGCACCGCTCACGATGGCCAACGCGTGGGCGGGAATCGCCAACAACGGGAAATTCTGTGAGCTCGTCATTCTCGACCACGCCGTCGGACCGAATAACGAAGAACTTCCTGGGCAAACCACCACCTGTAGCCAAGCGTTGGACACCGATGTGGCTCACGCGACCATCCTCGCGATGAAGGGCGTGATGAACGGTGGCACCGGTGCCGCCTCCAATCCGGGTGACGGCGTTCCGATGATCGGCAAGACGGGAACCACCGACAACTCGACCCAGACCTGGATTGTTGTCTCAACGTCCCGCGTTGCCACGGCAACCTGGGTCGGAAATATCGTCGGAAAATATCCCATGCGCCAGTTTCCCAACGGCGCGATCTATCGTCACCAGATAACCTCTGCGCTGATGCGTGCCGCCGATCGCATGTATTCCGGCGAAACCGACTGGCCGGCTCCGCCCTCACGACTGCTGCAGGGCAACGGCATCAAAATACCCGCCGTTCAGGGCCTCAGCGTCGAAGAAGCGACGACCCTGTTGGTCGGGTTGGGGCTCGAGGTCGTTGTTGGTCGTACCGAACCCTCCGCAACGGTCCCGATCGGGTTCGTCACGAGAACGTCACCGGGCTCGGGACAAATTATGGCGGACGGAATGACCGTCAAGATTTACACCTCGTCCGGTCCGGCGGGACTCACGATGCCTGATTTCGTGACCGTGCTCACACCGGAAGCAACCGCTGTTGCGACGCTCACGGCGTTCGGGGTTCCGACGGTGACCGTGACGTGTTCGTCAACGAGCGACGCGCTTGACCCTCGAATTGGACACGTCATCGGACAGTATCCGGTCGCGGGCACAGTTCAGGAACTGACGGCGTACGTGCGCATCACGATTCTCAGGACGAGTTGTCCGTAGTGAGCATTCGCGCCGTTTTAGGCGGGTTTGTTGTGGTTGGCGCGGGACTGTTCGCCTATGCGTCGTTGGTTGAGCGAAATATGTTCGGAATTCGCCATGAGTCGATTGATGTGCTCGAGCCGGAGGCATCCACGATCCGAGTGCTGCACCTTTCCGACATTCACCTCGCACCGTGGCAGCGTCGAAAGATTGACTGGATTCGCGGGCTCGCCGAGATTGAGCCCGACCTCATCGTTATTACCGGCGATTCTCTGGGACACCGTGGCGCGATACCAGAACTGGCGCGAGCCTTGTCGGTTTTTTCGGGAATACCGGGTGTGTTCGTCCACGGTTCGAATGACTATTTCGCGCCACGAATTCCCAACCCGTTCACGTATCTGATTCGTCCATCCACACCAGATCACACCGGCGAGAAACTGGACACCGGCGCACTCGATGCGGTCTATTCGTCACTGGGCTGGCTCGACCTCAACAATGCGTCCGGGCGACTGTCCGTGAATGGTTCATCGATCCTCTTCACGGGAACAGACGACCCGCACCTCAACCTCGATCGATTGGACGTCGTCGCCCAATCCCTCGACGACGAACTCGGTGAAGACCTCGACCCGGTCTCCGCCGTCGTGGGTGTCACGCACGCCCCATACCGCCGCGTGCTGGACTCGCTCACGGCTCTCGGGGCGGACGTGATTTTTGCCGGGCACACTCACGGTGGGCAGGTCTGTGTCCCCGGATTCGGTGCCCTCACCACGAACAGTGACCTTCCGTTGTCGCTCGCCCGCGGTTTGGCCGTCTGGAATCGCTTTGACCGCACAGCGTTCCTGAACGTCAGTGCGGGCATCGGGACATCGATTTTCGCCCCCGTACGTTTCGCCTGTCCCCCCGAGGCGGTTCTCGTGACCCTTCGCGCGAAGGACATCGGGTACGCTTAGGGGTTAGTTACGGGGTGTGGCGCAGCTTGGTAGCGCGCGTCGTTCGGGACGACGAGGTCGCAGGTTCAAATCCTGTTACCCCGACAACGAAGAAGGTTCGCCACTCGGCGGACCTTCGTCGTTTCTGCGGCTCGTGTCCGCCGCTAGGACGAAAACGTGATGGCGATTCCCGCGTCCGACATTTCGCGAATCGCCGCGATGGACGAGTCGGGTTTTACGCCGACGCACAGGTTGCTAAGAACCGTCACCGTGTAGCCCGCCTGCAGACCGTCCAGCGCGGTAGCACGAACACAATGGTCGGTGGCGATACCGACGATGTCGATGTGGCTCACCCGCTCCTTAGCCAGAACCGCATCGAGCGTTGCTCCGCCGGGGGTCTGCCCCTCGAATGCCGAATAGGCGGGAACCCCATCGCCTTTGTAAATCTGAACATCGATGAGTGAGGTTTCGATTGCGGGGTTGTACGCGGCACCCGTCGTTCCTTGAACGCAGTGCGGCGGCCAGGTGGACACCAAATCAGGCTTCGCGGCGAAGTGGCCGCCGTTATCCCCCGTCGGTGAGTGCCAGTCGCGTGAGGCAATCACCAGGGCATAGTGGCCCTTTTGTCCTCGAACGTAGTCAGCGATTGCGGTCGCGGTGACATTTCCGCCTTTCACCGCGAGCGATCCGCCCTCGGTGAAATCGTTTTGCACATCGATGACCAGCAATGCGCGCTGGATTTTTTTGTTAGAAAGAGGCAAGGTTCGACCCACAGGAGAACATGCCCGCGACGACATCATCAATGGCCGCCTGTGCGCTGGAATCAACTTTTCCGCGGGCCACGACGACGAAGTACGTGCGTCCGTTGCCCTTAGTGTCGATCCGCCCGGCGAGCGCATACACGCCGTTGATCCACCCCGTTTTCGCTTGCACGTGCCCACGAGCGACAGCCGCCGATCCCGTGAAGCGGGTTGCGAGCGTCCCCGATTCTCCGGCTATGGGGAGTGCCTTACCGATGACGGACAGTTTCTTGTCGCCGTCGAAAATCTGAGTGACAAGTTCCACGACGGCTCGTGGCGGGAGGAGGTTCTTGGCCGATTCGCCACTGCCATCGATGATGGTTCCCCCGGTCATGTCGACGCCGAAGGTGTTCAACGAACCGAGCATCAGTTGTTGGATTGAGTCGGCGCTTCCGTCAAATCCCGCCTCAACCGATGAGGCGCGAATGAGAAATTCGGCAAGGGTGTTGTCGGAATTCAGCAACATCTGCGACACCAATGACGACACGGGTGCGGATTTCACCGACGCAAGTTCGCGGGCGTTGCTCGGCGCGCTTTGGAAATCGATATCGACATCCACAGCAGTATTCCCTGCCTGCTCGAGTGCGGTGACGAACGCTCGCGCAGCGCGGCCCGCGGGATCGGTCGAGCGCGGGCTGGTCTGCATCACCGGGTTTGCACGGTCACCGTCCACCATAAAGGGAACGATGAGAGGCTGATACCCGATCGTTCGCTCCGATTCCGGCCACGACGGGTGCCATGCGTCGTCAAGGGGGAACATCGACAGATCGACGAGCACACGCGTAATCGCAGGGCTTTCGGGGTATCTCTCCTGATAGGCGGACACGGTCTGAGAGGCGAGCTCCGAGAGGCTGGCCGCTCCCGAATACACACTGGCTCCACCGGCGCGAAGCGTCGGGTCGCCGCCGCCAACCACGATCACGGTGCCGGCACTCGATCCGTCGACGACTCGGGTGGTGAGGCGCCCCGCGGGTCCCAACGTGTCGAGCGCCACCGTTGCGGTCAGGATTTTGACGACGCTTCCCATGGCGATGGGCTTGTCAATGTTGTCCGACAGCAGTTGATTGCCGGTGTCGCCGTCCACCGCGAGCGCCGTCTGAGTTCCGAGCGGCCCAACCCGAAGTAACTTGCTGATGGAACAGGTCCGAACACCCTCGGGGTCGACGATTTCCGCGGGAAGCGGTCGGGCGTCGGCGGTGGGGAGGATCTGTGGTTGATTCGCCGCCGCGGTCGCAAAGTAACCGCCCGCAAACGACACTCCGGTCAGCAGAACACCGACGATTCCGAGCACAAGGAACGGGTTGCGGGCACGTTTCACCGGCGAGGGCGTAGCGCTCTGTTCCGTTGACATCGTGTTGGTCCTCCCCCTACGGCAATCGTCTCGAGCCGACTACGAGGTTCGAACTCGTGACCTTCTGTTTACAAGACAGATGCTCTACCAGCTGAGCTAAGTCGGCGATTACCCCAGAGTACCAAAGGCATCCCGAGGAACCCTTGTGCTACTGAGCGCCGGCCGCCGCAACAACGGCTCGGAGGAACTCTTCCGAACTGAATGGCAGGGGCGCTGCCGGGTCATAGGACGGGTTGAATTGCTTCCCATTAATGAGGACGGTCGGCGTTCCCGTCACACCGGGGAACTTCTTGTCCAAGTTGTTGATGGCGATGTCCCCCGAAATGGCACGTTCCGTGCTCGATTTCACCCAGTCTTTGAACGTCCCGTCGTTGATGCAGGACTCAACCTCGGGTCCCGCCCCCGCACTCGTCGCCAACTCGATGAGTTGGTCATCCGTCAAACCTTCGGTGCCTTCTTCGGGTTGATTTTTGTAGAGCGCATTATGGAAATCAAGGAACGAGTTGGGGTAGTTGTTGGCGACACACCCCGCCGCGTTCGCCGCACGCAGCGAGTACTGCGTTCCCTGCGATCGGTTGGTCAGAATCGCGATGGGGTGAATCTCGATTGTGGCGGCCCCCAGTGACAACAGTTCCGCAATCGCGGCGCTGTTGGCTTCTTCGAACTGGCGACAAATCGGGCACAAGTAGTCGACCCACAGGGCAATTTCAACAACATCCTCGGCGTTCGCGGGCGTCGCCACGGGACTCGCGTCGGCCTCCAGGGCCGGAGTCTGCACGGCAACATTTCCGGCACCAATCTTGATTCCGTCGCTCTGCATGTTGAGCGGACCGGGGCCTGCGGGTTGGAGTCCGGACAGAATAACCGTGGCGAGCACACCGATCACCGTAAGCGCAGTAACTCCCAAACTCAATTGGATGAAGAAACGGTTCCGCTTTTCACGGGCGCTTCCTTTGAGTCGCATTTCGCGAGCCTTTTCACGGGCGAGTTCGCGTGCTTGGTTGCGGTCCGGGCGCTGTGCGTTCATTTAGGGGTTTTCCTGACTTCAAAGCGCAGTATGCGCGACGGTCGTGACAACTTCACTAGTTTATCGCGGATGCCCGTAACGGCAATTTAACCGGCGGCAATCCGCACACCTGCCACCGCGAACTCAGCGCTTATCGCCTCGACGCATCGCGATTTCGTAGAGGGTGATCGACGTCGCAATTCCCGCGTTGAGCGATTCCGTGGCCGCCCCAATCGGAATGGACACAATCGCGTCGCAATTTTCAGTGACGAGTCGGGTCAACCCTTTGCCTTCGCTGCCGACCACAATCAACAGTGGACGGTCAGAGATGTCGATTTGCGGGAGCGCCATGTCGCCGTCGCCATCGAGCCCGATGACGAAAACCCCGCGGTCTTTGAATGCCTTGATGGTCTGATTGAGGTTCGACGCCATCGCGACGGGCAAGCGCGCAGCGGCTCCCGCCGACGTCTTCCACGCCGCCGCCGTCACGCCAACACTGCGTCGCTGGGGCACGATGATGCCGTGCCCGCCGAATGCCGCCGCGGACCGGATGATCGCCCCGAGGTTGCGGGGATCCGTGATGCCGTCGAGAGCAACGAAGAGGGGAACCTCTCCCCGGCCTTCGATGTAATCGAGCAGCTCGAGTGGGTGCTTGTATTCGTAGGGCGGCACCGCCAGTGCGATCCCCTGGTGAACCGAATTCTCGCCGCACAACCGATCCATTTCGGGGCGCATGATTTCGAGGATGGCAATCCCCTTTTTCGTGGCGAGCGCCAACGC
>CANKTR010000003.1 GCA_947486475.1 Microbacteriaceae bacterium
ATGTGCGGGGAATAGGCCGAAAAGTGGCGACCGCAATTGTCACTGAACGCGACGCGAACGGCGATTTTCGTGACCTGCACGACCTCGTTCGGCGAACCGGGCTTGAGCGCGCACAACTCGAGGCCCTCGCCACGGCCGGAGCATTCGACGTTCTGGGACTCAGTCGCCGAGAGGCACTGTGGGAAGCGGGATACGCTGCCGAGAGCAGGCCCGAATACCTGCCCAACATCGCACCGACGATTCAACTGCCGTTCTTTGACGAGATGGGCGAAATCGACACGATGATTCAGGACCGCTGGGCGACCGGGGTGTCACCCGGCTTGCATCCTGTCCAGTTCGTGCGGGACGAACTTCGTCGACGTGGGGTGTTGTCCGTCACGGATCTGCGCACCGCGGAAGCCGATCGACGAATCGAAGTCGCTGGGCTCGTCACGCACCGCCAGCGCCCCAGCACCGCGAAGGGCATCACGTTTCTCAACCTCGAAGACGAAACCGGAGTCGTCAACGTTGTGTGTTCGCGCGGGCTGTGGAAGGCGTTCCGGTCGGTCGCCCGCGAAAGCGCAGCACTGATTGTTCGCGGCATTCTGCAACGATCGGTCGACGGTGTGCTGTCCATCGTCGCCGACCGGCTCGAAGCGCTCGAATTCGCGGGTGCTCACCGTTCCCGCGACTATCGCTAAACGTTATGGTCGGGCCGCTTCTTTCGGACAAGCGACGCTGGCTGAACCGTGCCGAACCCGAAACGACCTGCCACCGCGTCCACGATGTCGTCGATGTCGTGACCGTCGTCTTCGTCCTCCCACAACAAACCCAAGTCACCCTCTCCAACCAAGTTCTCGAGTCGAACCCCAATCAACCGAACCGGGTGACCGTGGCGCTCGACCCGATCGAACAACCGAACCGCTTCGGCCGCAACGAGTTTGGTCGCGTGCGTCGGATCGGTGAACGTGTGCGACCGCGTCACCGTCGACCAGTCGTCCAATCGCACCGTCACCGTGACGGTGTGCGCGAGAAAGTTCCGGGTGCGGGCTCGGGCCGCGACGTCAGTCGCCATGCGCAGGACCTCTCGATGCATCTCGGCAACATCACTGAGGTCGGCGCCAAACGTATTCGACCTTCCGATACTGCGCTCGTTGCCGCGGTCCTCGATGGTGCGCTCATCGATACCCATGGCCAGGTTATGGAGGTGGTGGGCCATTCTGTCTCCGAGGATTGAGACGAGCGAATCCATCTCGTGTCGCTGAATATCGCCAATGGTGTTGAGTCCGAAATTGGATAGGCGTTTTGCGGTCACCGCTCCGACACCCCACAGTGCCGTTATCGGAAGTGGTGCGAGGAAATCGACTGTTTCCTCGGCCGGAACGACGAGTAACCCGTCGGGCTTGGCGCGTGACCCCGCGACCTTGGCGACGAACATGGACGACGCCACCCCGATCGACGCGGCGAGTCCGACCTCGACTCGCACCCGTTCGCGAATCGCCGTCGCGATGTCGAGCGGTCGCCCGAGCAACGCCCGTGCCCCAGAGACATCAAGAAACGCCTCGTCGATCGACAACGGTTGAACTTTGGGAGTGACGTCGTGCAGGATGGCGAAGACCTGTGCCGAGATCTCGGAATACCGCTCGAACCGCGGTTTTCGCACGAAGGCGTTCGGGCACCGCCGAAGGGCGAGGGACATCGGCATCGCCGAGTTCACCCCGAAGGTACGCGCAACGTAATTAGCTGCCGAGACAACTCCTCGACCAGACATCCCGCCGACGATGACCGGCTGACCAACGATGTCGGGGTCGTCCAGTTCCTCAACCGATGCGAAAAACGCATCCATGTCGAGGTGCAGAAACGGCGTGCGCGAATCGTCCACGTCGCCAATCGTGACGAGGCGACCCGAACCGTCCTGTTTGCCCACACTCCATTGTCCCGAGCGATCGCGACGTTACGGCGTATTGGTCACCGCATAGAGTGTCACCGCTGCGGCTGCTGCGACGTTGAGCGAGTCCACTCCGTGTGACATCGGGATACGAACCACGCGATCGCTCGCCGCGACTGTCGCCGGTGTCAGCCCGTGTCCTTCCGTGCCGAAAACGACCGCGAGTTTCTCGTGGTTCTCGGCCGCCAGTGCGGCGAGCGTGATTGCATCGTCCGACAGCGCGAGCGATGCGACAACGAAACCGGCGTCCTGTAGTTCCTGGAGTCCGGCCGGCCACGACAAGATCCGTGTCCACGGAACCTGCAGCACGGTCCCCATAGACACCCGCACGCTTCGACGATACAGCGGGTCGGCGCACTCCGGGGTGATCAAGACCGCGTCGGCCCCCAACCCGGCGACACTGCGGAAGATGGCTCCGACGTTGGTGTGGTCGATGATGTTCTCGAGGATGACAATCCGGCGCGCGTCCCGAACGATGTCGGCAACACTCGCGAGGGGCGGTCGTTCCATTGCCGCGATGGCACCGCGGTGCAACAGAAAACCGGTCAGTTTCTCAAGTTCTGTGTCGTCCCCCACAAACACTGGAACGTCGTAGTCCCGCAGCAACGGTTCGAGCTTGGCAATCCATTTCTCGAGAGTGATGACCGCTACGGGATGATGCCCCGCGGCGAGTGCGCGCTCGATGACCTTCGGCGACTCGGCCAGGTACATGCCCGACGTCGGTTCGGACAGCCGCCTCAAGGAAACGTCGGTGAGCTTCGTGAAAAACGCGAGACGCGGATCGTCGAGCGAATCGATCGATTCGAGTCTCACCTTTATCGCGGTTCTGTTGATTTAGCTGGCCGCGCCGCGACCACAATCCAGATGATCAGGGCGGCGAGGTTCACAACCACGAGTCCCAGCATTGTCAGGGCGATGAGCATCAGACTGCCCGCGTTGGCGTCAGTGACACCGGCATCGATCATGTCTGCCGACGCGTAACCGAGTGCGAACAAAATGTAGGTAGAAAACGGACCGATGAGGTGGATTGCCCACGCGAGAATGACGGATGACCCGGCCTCTCGGAAACGTCGAATCGTCACGGTCAGGGTGGGGATGAACAGCCAAATGGTCACCGCGGTCCCGAGAGTCCAGATGCTCTCGTTCAGGGTGGTGTCGAGGATGCCACGGATCTGATTGCCCGTGAAGGTGTCGAGGTCTTCCGGAATCACCACCGCCGATGGAGGTAACAACACTGAGTCGGCAGTGGACGCGACGACGCTCAGCAGTGCGGTGAACAGAAACCAGTGCCAAAAGGTTGGACGCGATGCGGTGTTCGCCGTGTCGAGCCAGCGTCGGAATCCGTCGCGCACTGCGTCAACAAAAGTGATTCGGTTCGTGTCGGTCATTCCTCCATTATTGCCGCCACTCCGCTCGTAGACTGAACACACCATGACAAACTTTTTCCTCGTCCGCCACGGTGAAACCGATTGGAACCTCGTCGGACGGATCCAGGGCTCTACCGATATCCCTCTCAACGCGACGGGGCGTTCGCAGGCAACAGCCACGGGCGAAAAGATGCAGGGCCGCAGTTGGGACGTCATCGCGTCGAGCCCGCTGTCGCGAGCCATGGAAACGGCGACCATCATTTCGTCCGCGCTCGGGTTGCCCGAACCGACACCCGTGCCGGATATCGTCGAGCGACACTATGGCGAAGCCGAGGGAATGACCGGGCCCGAGCTCGAGGCGTTCTACCCCAACGACACTCCCGTACCCGGCCGAGAGACCCGAGACGCGGTGAAAGCCCGCGTCCTGTCCGCCTTGCACACCATCGCCGCTGAGAATAAAGGCAAGAACGTCATCATCGTCGCGCACGGTGGTGTAATCCGTGCGGTGCTGCAATCGACGACGGGACAGACGTTTTTAGGCGAACGAATCACGAACGGTTCCGTGCATTCCTTCCACCATTCTGATGATGGACTGCAGCTCGTCCAGTTCAACGATCCGCTCGACGCCCTGACCGACGACATCACTCTTCCCGACTTCGAAGACCAGCAACCCCTGGAGAAGCGCGACTGATGGGCTGGAAGAACATCGATAACCCACATCCGAACGGTGTTCGGGTTCAGGGTGCTTTGCGGGCGCTCGGGGTCGAGAGCGACATCGTTGAGACGCTCGAATCCTCGCCCACCGCGGCGCGTGCCGCCGAGCAACTCGACATTGAGATCGGTCAGGTCTGTAACTCGCTCGTGTTCAACGCTGACGGTCAGCCCCTGCTCATCCTCGCCTCGGGCGGCCACAAGGTCGACACGGATCGCGTCGCCACTCACATCGGTGCCGCGTCGATTCATCGCCCGGATGCCGACTTCGTTCGAGAGCACACGAGCCAACCGATCGGCGGAGTTGCGCCGGTCGGTCACCCCCGGCCTCTGCGCACGATTGTCGACACGGCACTCGGCAACTGGGATGTCGTGTGGGCGGCTGGCGGACATCCGCACTACGTGTACCCCACGTCGTTCGAGGAACTCGTTCGAATCACCGGTGGCGAGCCACTTGACGTTGGGGTGCGGTAGCTACTCGCGTGGTGGCCGCTTGCCGGCGAACGGCGTCGGTGGTCTTCGCGTTAATGCGGTTCATGTGCGGTCGCGGGTGAGAAAATCCCGTATCGCAAGGGCAGTCTGAATGGGTCTCTCGTAATGAACGAGATGCCCGACGCCGTCCAGAACATGCAACTCGGCATCGGGGAACTCTCGTTGAACCGCGCGCTGAGCGTCGAGCGGGGTAATGTCGTCCCGGTCGGCGACGATGAGTAAAACAGGCGCGCGAACCTGAGCGGCATAGTCCGCAACCGTCGCTGTCGTCGAGACGGTGAACGCCGAGACGAGTGAATCCCGGTCGGAATAGCTCGAGAAATAGCGCGCGTGCTGGTCATGAATCCAGCGGCGTAGAGCTGGATTTTGCGATTTCGTCAGCGTCACGCTCATCGCTCGGACGAAGAGGCGGTTTCCCAGCCAGGCGGTACCGAGTCCCTCGGGCAAGACCCGGCCGACGGCGTACCAGAGCGCTGCGAGGGCCGCCGCGACCCGCTTCGGACCGGCGAGCGCTCGTTGCGAGATCGGATTGACGAGGATGATCGGAGCAGTTCGTGCGCCCCGAAGAGCGTTCGCCACCACAATCGAGCCGAACGAGTGACCGAGCACGACGCTGTCTTCGCTCTGTGTCGCCGCCATGAATGCCCGAAGCCAACGCCCGTAGTCGTCGATCGATGTGACGCCGTTCGGCCACGAACTGGTTAATCCAAAGGCAGGAATGTCAGGAATGATAATTCGGTATTCGGGCAAGGCGTCGGCGAAAAGTTGCAGCCCGTGGTGGTCGCCGCGAAAACCATGAACGAATATCAGCGTCTCTGCGCGGGTGGACGACGGGAATTCCCACCAGTGCGTCGTCGTGCTGTCGACCTCGAGGATGTGCTCGGTTCCTACACGCGAAACGAGTTGGCCAATATAGGGATTCGGCAGCGTCACCCTTGTAGTTTAGGACGCTGGTCGATTCGCTTCACGGTTTCTTGACCACTCCGCGCGTAGGCTGGACGCATGAGCACTTGGGAACGACTGGGGGTCTTTGACCTCGAAACCACCGGGCTGGACGTCACGAAGAGCCGGATTGTGACAGCATTTGTCGGAGTTCTCGACCCGAGCGGTGAACTCATCGAATCGCGCGCATGGATCGGCGACCCCGGAATCGAGATTCCCGAGGCCGCAGCCAACGTTCACGGATTTACGACGGAGCGCGCCCGTGCCGAGGGCCGCCCCGCCGCCGAGGTGGTTTCCGAGATCGTTGAACGTCTGCGGGAATTGTTCGCGGAAGGAACGCCTGTTGTCGCGTACAACGCGTCGTATGATTTTTCGTTGCTGCACCACGACGCGATTCGCAACGGTGTCCCTCCTCTCGACACCCCGAAACCCATCGTCGATCCGCTCCTGATCGACAAGCAAGTGGACACGTATCGAAAAGGCTCGCGCACACTACAAGCGGCGTGTGACCTCTACGGTGTCGATCTCGGTTCGGCGCACGATTCAGAGGCCGATTCGGTTGGCGCCGGTCGCGTGTTCAAGGCGCTGCAGGCGAAGTTTCCATCGGCCCCCGAGATGCTGTTGTCCCCCGACGAACTGCACGACGCTCAAATCGGGTGGGCGAAAGCCCAAGCCGAGTCGTTTGCGAAATGGCTCGCCACCAAGGGCGAGACGTCGCGCCGGGTTGGTGACGGCATCTGGCCCGTCTTCCGCAATGACGAGGAAATTCCAATGGTCAACATCGTCTCCTAACGCAAGGACCTATGACTTAACGACAAAGGCCACGCGATTCGCGTGGCCTTTGTGACGAAGACGGGACTTACTGTCCGAAACCTTCGTAACGCTTGTTGAACTTTTCGACGCGACCAGCCGAGTCCATGATGCGCTGCTTGCCCGTATAGAACGGGTGCGACGCCGACGAGATTTCCACGTCGATCACGGGGTATTCGGCACCGTCTAACGAAACCGTCTTTTCGGACGTCGCCGTCGAACGGGTGAGGAACATTTCGCCACTCGCAAGATCGCGAAACACGATCGGTGCGTAGGTGGGGTGAATTTCAGCCTTCATGATGTCCTTCTCAAGATGCGGGGGCGCGTGTGCGCAACACTCAACTGTATCAGAAGACGAATGCTGCTGCCAATCTCTGCGGCCATTAGCGATACCGGCACGAGCGCGAGCGGGCGCACTGCCCGACTGCGTGACGCGATATCCTGATACTTCCAGTGCAAAGGAGTTCGCGTGAGTCGTTTCATCGTTGTTTGTGATGTCGATTCGACGCTCATCAACGATGAGGTAATTGACCTTCTGGCCGATGCGGCGGGGTCTGGTGACGAGGTCGCGACTCTCACCAAGCGAGCGATGCGGGGCGAAATGGATTTCGCCGAATCGCTCTCACAACGCGTCGCCACGTTGCGCGGCACCTCGGCGAAGGTGCTCGACGACGTTCTCGGAGCCGTCACGGTCACCACCGGAGCACATCAATTGGTGCACGCCGTTCATGAGGCGGGCGGTTACATCATCGCCGTATCGGGTGGGTTCCGCGAAATTCTCGACCCGATCGCGACTCAATTGGGTCTCGACGCCTGGGCCGCCAACGGTCTTGAAGTCATTGACGGGGTTTTTACGGGACGAACCTACGGCCCGTTGATTGACGCCGCAGCGAAAGCGAACTTCCTCTCGGCGTACGCAAAAAGCAAGCGGATTTCTTTGTCCAACACGATTGCGGTCGGTGACGGTGCGAACGACGTGGCGATGATGAACATTGCGGGGCTATCGGTTGGGTTCTGTGCAAAACCCGACGTTCGACAAGCCGCCCACGTGAACATCGACGTGCGGAATTTGGCCCTGGTCGCGCCATACTTTGGTCGACGCGCCAGCTAACCGTCGCGTCAGTGACCCATCCCAAGTCCGCCATCGACGGGGATGACGGCCCCCGAGATATACGCGGCGTCATCAGAGGCGAGCCATGCGACAACGGACGCCACTTCTGCGGGCGTGGCAAATCGACCTGCGGGAATTGTGCGTTTGTATTGGGCTTGCTGTTCCGCTGATAACGAGGCTGTCATGTCGGTTTCGATGAAGCCCGGCGCCACAACGTTTGCCGTAATACCGCGCGCGGCGAGTTCGCGCGTCAACGAGCGAGCGAACCCCACAAGCGCACTCTTGGATGACGCATAGTTAACCTGGCCGGCACTTCCCAGGAGTCCGACGACCGACGAAATGAAGATGACGCGGCCGAACCGCTGCTTGATCATCGAGGTGATGCCGCGCTTGACCAGTCGGAACGAACCGGTGAGGTTGGTGTCGATGACCGACTCGAAGTCTTCGTCGGACATTCGCATGAGGAGGGTGTCCTTCGTGATTCCCGCGTTGGCAACGATGACCTCGATCGGCCCGAGTTTCTCTTCGACCGTGGCGATTGCCGCGGTGAGCGAATCGCCGTCGGTGACGTCCGCGATAACGGTGAGGCTCCCCGTGGGGCCGTCGCCGGAACGGGCGGTCACGGCGACGCGATGACCGAGTTCGAGGAACTTCTCGGCGATGGCGAAGCCAATCCCTCGGTTTCCGCCGGTGATGAGTACGGTTCGTGGTGTCGACATGTTTACCAGCGTAGTGGTGGGCGTAGACTTGACTAATGACTCCGGAGACGCCTTCTCTCACGTCGTTGCCCGTTTCCCCGAACGTGGAACGGCAAGCGCGGTTGGGTCAGTATCTGATTGCGATGGGACTTCGACTCGTCTGTCTCTTTCTCTGCTTCGTCACCCCCGGCTGGTGGATCCTGCTGCCCGTGACGGGAGTCGTCGTCTTGCCTCTTGTCGCGGTCGGACTCGCCAACGTGGTCAACTCCAATAAATCGAAATCCCTGCGCTCGCGCGAATCCAACGTTCCGAGCTTGACGAGTTTCACTCCGTGAGCTTGTGGCGGCTTGCCGTCACCCCGCGGTGGTGGGGCATTCTGGGTTTCACCGTCGCGTTCGCCGTCGTCTGCGTCGGACTCGGGCAATGGCAGTTTGACCGTCGAGCCGGGGCCCAGGCAGCAATTGCCCTGCTCGACGCGAATTACGACCGAGCAACTGTCCCCCTGAACGCGGTGGTCGACGGCGCTGCGGAATTCGACGTGACCGAGAAGTGGCGGTTGGTGTCGATGAACGGCACGTACCGTGACGCGCCTTTGTATGTCCGTACCCGTTCCGGACCTGGCGGAATTGGGTTCGAGCAACTTGCCATGTTGGATCTGCAGGACGGCACGGTCTTCGTCGTCAACCGCGGGTGGGTGCCGGCCAACGGCGACAACTCTGCCCCCGCCGAGACTCCCCCGCTGCCGACGGGAAACGTCGCTGTCACCGTCCACCTCGTGCCGGGTGAACGTCAGATTGTCGGGCGCGATGCTCCGGCAGGACAAATCGCGACCATCCACACCGACACAATCGACACGGCTTACGACGGGGATGTTTACGGGGGTTGGTACGGTCGCCTAGCGACCGAGTCCCCCACCACAACCGCCGGTGCGCCGTGGGAGAAGCCCGTGCTCGACGAGGGGCCTCACTTGTCGTATGCCCTGCAGTGGTACGTGTTCGCTCTCATGGGTTTCTACGGCTACGGCTGGGCTCTGCGCAAAGAGGCCCGCGGGGATATCGTTCCCGAACCAAAGATTCGCTCTCGACGGAGCGACGAAGACATCGAAGACGCGGCGCTCGACGCTACGCGAGTTCGATGAGTTCCTGGTAGTCCTGACTCCACAGGTCTTCGAGACCATCGGGCATGATGAGCACGCGCTCGGGGTTGAGTGCCTCAACGGCCCCAGGATCGTGGCTGACGAGCACCACGGCGCCCTTGTAGTGAGAGAGCGCTCCAAGAATTTCATCGCGCGACGCTGGATCGAGGTTGTTCGTCGGCTCGTCAAGGATGAGGACGTTGGCGCTTGACACGACGAGGGTCGCGAGTGCGAGCCGCGTCTTTTCACCACCCGAGAGCACACCGGCCGGCTTTGTCGCATCATCGCCCGTGAAGAGGAACGACCCGAGCACCTTGCGCGCCTCAGTTTCGCCGAGGCTGGGTGACGCCGACATCATGTTGGCCAAGACGGACTGCTTGATGTCCAGGGTCTCGTGTTCCTGAGCGAAATAGCCAACACGGAGTCCGTGACCGGCATCAACGGCACCGGTGTCGGGAGCATCTACTCCGGCGAGAATCCGCAACAGAGTGGTCTTGCCGGCACCGTTCAATCCGATGACAACGACCTTGGAGCCCTTATCAATCGCGAGATCGACCGCGGTGAAGATCTCGAGTGACCCGTAGGACTTCGAGAGGTTGTGCGCCATGATCGGTGTTCGACCACACGGCGCCGGGTCGGGGAAACGCAACTTTGCGACACGGTCTTGGGCGCGGACATCTTCGAGCCCCGACAGCATCTTCTCGGCGCGCGCGACCATTTGGTGTGCCGCGGCGGCCTTCGACGCTTTCGCACCGAATTTGGCGGCTTGCAACTGCAGGGTTGATGCCTTCTTTTCGACGTTAGCACGCTCTTTTTTGCGACGTTCTTCGTCCGCTTCGCGCTGTCGCAGATAGTGTTTCCACCCCATGTTGTAGACATCGAGTCGTTCGCGGTTCGCATCGAGGTAAAAAACGCGATTTACGGTTTCGGTCACCAGGGCAACATCGTGCGAGATGACAATAACGCCGCCCTTGTAGTTGGCGAGGAAGTTGCGCAGCCAGACGACGGAATCGGCGTCGAGGTGGTTTGTTGGCTCATCGAGAATCATTGTTTCCGCGTCGCTGAACAAGATGCGCGCCAATTCGATTCGTCGGCGCTGACCACCGGACAACGTGTCGAGTGGCTGCCCGAGGACATGGTCCGGAAGACCCAGGTTGTTGGCGATGGATGCGGCTTCCGCCTCGGCAGCGTAACCGCCGAGGGAGGTGAATCGGTCGGTCAGATTGCCGTACTTGGTCATGGCCTGTGCGGCGATGTCGGGATCGTCAGCGCCCATGAGTTTCGTCGAGTCCTCCATTTGAACGAGGATCGAGCCGAGCCCACGGGCGTCAAGAATGCGGGTACGAGCGAGTTGTGTCGGGTCGCCCGTCCGAGGGTCTTGCGGAAGATAGCCCAACTCACCGCGAATCGACACGTTCCCGCCGTTCGGCAAAACGTCTCCTGCGAGCACTTTCGTGAGGGTCGTCTTGCCAGCGCCGTTTCGCCCCACGAGCCCGATTTTGTCGCCCTTGTCGACACGGAAGCTGACCTCGGACATGAGGGTTCGAGCCCCGACGCGGATTTCGAGGTCTGTGACGTCGATCATTACAGGTTGAAACCGAGCGCGCTCATCATTTCGCGCCCGTCATCCGTGATGCGGTCGACACCCCACGGCGGCATCCACACCCAGTTGATGCGGAATCGCTCGACAACGTTATCGAGTGCGCTTTCCAGTTCTTTTTCGATCACGTCGGTGAGCGGGCACCCGGCACTCGTCAGCGTCATAGATACGATCAGTGCATCGTTCTCGTCGTCCCAGTTCAGGTCGTAGATCAAACCGAGGTCGACGATGTTGACGCCGAGTTCCGGGTCAATCACGTCTTTCAGGGCTTCTATAATGACATCGAAGCGGTCGGCGGCGAGTTCGCTCACGAAGCCTCCACGAGAAAGCGGTCGTACCCCTCGTCTTCGAGTCGATCGGCGAGCTCTGGTCCGCCCTCTTCGGCGATCTTGCCGTTGACGAAAACGTGCACGAAGTCGGGACGGATGTAACGGAGGATTCGGGTGTAGTGCGTGATGAGCAGGACGCCCATTCCCGAGTCCGATTTGACTCGGTTGACACCCTCGGACACGACCTTCAGTGCGTCGACGTCGAGCCCGGAGTCGGTCTCATCGAGCACCGCGAAAACGGGCTTGAGGAGTTCCATCTGGACGATCTCGTGGCGCTTCTTTTCACCACCCGAGAATCCTTCGTTGACGTTGCGGACCGCGAAGGACTCGTCCATCTTGAGGTCGGTCATCGCCTTTTTGACTTCTTTACCCCACGTGCGAAGACTGGGTGCTTCCCCGCCAATGGCCGTCTTGGCGGTTCGCAGGAAGTTGGACACAGAGACCCCGGGGATCTCGACCGGATACTGCATCGCGAGGAACAGACCTGCGCGAGCGCGCTCGTCGACACTCATTGCGAGGACGTCCTTACCGTCGAGCAGGATTTGACCGGAGTCAACGGTGTAACGAGGGTGGCCGGCGATTGTGTAGGCGAGAGTCGACTTGCCCGAACCGTTCGGGCCCATGATTGCGTGGGTTTCGCCGGAATTGATCGTGAGGGTCACACCGGTGAGGATTTCCTTGGTGCCGCCGTCGACGTCAATCGAAACGTGGAGGTCAATGATCTGCAGGGTAGCCATGATTACTTTCGCGTAGTTGTGTCAACGTAAACGTCCGAACCGTCGATTTCGACGGTGAAGACGGGAACCGGCTCGAACGCCGGAAAATTGCGGGGTGCGCCGTCGGTGAGTCCGAACTTGGAGCCGTGCGCCCAACATTCAATCGTGTCGTCCTCGACGAAACCCTCCGCCAACGAAATGTCACCGTGCGAACAGCGGTCACCGAGAGCGTGGATTTCGCCCGTCGATTCGCGAACGACGGCAATCGGAATGTCGTCGATGACGACCTTGATGGCGGAACCTGGTGGAAGCGCATCAAGCGTCGCGACGAGTTCGCGGGTCATCCGCTTTCCTCCACCGCGTCGAGTGCGAGGGTCAGGGTCGCGGTCAGTCGCTCTTCGACCTCGGGAATACCGATGTGTCCAACGATGTCCACGAGGAAGCCGAGCGCGACGAGTCGACGAGCCTCGGATTCGGTGATTCCACGGGTCTGCAGGTAGAACAGGTGTTCGTCGTCCAGACGGCCGGTTGCACTCGCGTGACCAGCTCCGGCAATGTCACCGGTTTCGATCTCGAGGTTCGGAACAGAGTCCGCGCGGGCCCCGTCGGACAGAACCAAGTTTCGATTCGCTTCGTAGGAGTCCGTGCCGGTCGCATCCGGTCCGATGAGCACATCCCCCACCCACACGGTTCGCGTTCCCTTTCCGTGCAGGGCGCCCTTGTACAGAACGTTTGATTTCGTTTGCGGCGCCTTGTGGTGGACGAAGACCTGGTGCTCGATGTGACGACCGCGGTCGGCAAAGTACAGGCCGTACGACTCGATGCTCGAACCAGTCCCCGCCAGCGTGATGGCCGGATTCACACGCTGAACCGCTCCGCCCAGTGAAATGAGGACGTGATCGACGTGAGCGTCCTTGTCAATTCGAACAAAGTGCGACGCGGCGTGAATCGCGCGGTTATCCCATTCGTTGAGCTGAATGACTCGCGCGTTGGACCCGTCGTGCGCGATAATTTCGACGTTTTCCGCAAGAGCGACGGCACCGCGGTTTTCAATGATGACCGCACGATGAGTGTTTGCGGTGAACTCGAGCACGAGGTGCGCCGCGCGAACGCCGTCGAGATCGCGATGGATGACGACCGGGTCACCCTCGCCGTCGACGAGTACGTGCAATGCGTCAACCGTCATCGACCACGCACGTGCGGATATCCGATCTTCGGGGAGTCCGGCATTGCCCGCGATGGTCGCCATCGGGACCCACTCGTGAGTGGCTCCGGTGACCGTAACCTCGTAGTGACCCCCGTCCAAGTCGCCGTCGGCAAGCGCGCCGAGTGCATCGATCGGGCTCAAGCGCCATTCGAGCTGCCGAGCGGAAATCGCCGGGAAGTCTTCTGGGCGTGCGGACGCGAATCGCTCGTTGCGAGTTTGAACCGGCATTTCCGACCATTCGGGCGCGGCGGAAGGACCGGTCGATGTTTCCGTCATTAGCCGACGGACCCTTCCATGTTCATTTCGATGAGCTTGTTAAGTTCGAGTGCGTACTCCATCGGCAGTTCGCGTGCGATGGGTTCGATGAATCCGCGCACGATCATGGCCATCGCCTCGTCTTCTGGCATACCCCGCGACTGCAGGTAGAACAGCTGTTCTTCGCTGACCCGCGAGACGGTCGCTTCGTGACCGAGGTGCACATCGTCCACGCGAATGTCGATTGCGGGGTACGTGTCGCTGCGCGAGATCGTGTCGACGAGAAGTGCGTCACAACGAACCGTGTTGGCCGAGTGGTGGGCTCTTTCACCCATTCGGACCTCGCCGCGGTAACCCGCGCGTCCTCCACCCCGTGCGATCGACTTGGAAATGATCGACGACGTGGTGTTGGGTGCGAGGTGGATCATTTTGGCGCCCGCGTCCTGGTGTTGCCCTGGGCCGGCGAAAGCGACCGAGAGGGTTTCACCCTTGGCGTGCTCCCCCACGAGGAAAATCGACGGGTACTTCATCGTGACCTTTGACCCGATGTTTCCGTCAACCCACTCCATGGTGGCGCGTTCGTGTGCGATGGCACGTTTCGTGACGAGGTTGTAGACGTTCGTCGACCAGTTCTGAATGGTCGTGTAGCGTACGCGTGCGCCCTTCTTGACGACGATTTCAACGACGGCGGAGTGGAGTGAGTCGGACTTGTAGATCGGAGCCGTGCAGCCCTCGATGTAGTGGATGTAGGAATCCTCGTCCGCGATGATCAGCGTTCGTTCGAACTGGCCCATGTTCTCGGTGTTGATTCGGAAATAGGCCTGAAGCGGGATCTCGACGTGAACGCCCTTGGGGACGTAGACGAACGAACCGCCCGACCAGACGGCCGTGTTGAGGGCGGCAAACTTGTTGTCGCCACTCGGAATGATCGTGCCGAAATATTCTTTGAACATCTCGGGGTGTTCTCGAAGCGCGGTGTCCGTGTCGAGAAACAACACGCCCTGCTGTTCGAGGTCTTCACGAATCTGGTGGTAGACGACCTCGGATTCGTACTGAGCAGCAACACCAGCGACGAGGCGCTGACGCTCGGCCTCGGGGATTCCCAGTCGCTCGTACGTCTTTCGGATGTCTTCGGGGAGGTCCTCCCAGGACTGCGCCTGGCGCTCCGTGGACTTGACAAAATATTTGATGTTGTCGAAATCGATACCCGAAAGGTCGGCGCCCCAGTTCGGCATGGGCTTCGTGAAGAAAAGTTCGAGGGCCTTGAGGCGACGCTCAAGCATCCACTCCGGCTCGTTCTTCCGAGACGAGATGTCCCTGACCACGTCGGCGTTGATGCCGCGACGAGCGCTGGCTCCCGCCGAATCTGAGTCATGCCATCCGAACTCGTACTGACCGAGTCCATCTAGTTCGGGTCGGTCAACAATGATGTCGCCCATGGTTGATTTCCTTTCTCGTCTAGAACACGTTCATCGTGCCGACGAACCGCACGGAGTGCGGCACGAACTAGACTGGTGGTTATCAGCTCGCTCTCCCATACTACCCGTTAGGCATCGATGCGCTTTGCATTTCCGACCTCATTGAGGGACCGGTCCGTTCGAATTGTTGTGTGGTTGTCGCTCGTTGCTCAATCGGGAATCGCCGTCACGGGCGCATTTGTGCGGCTGACCGCGTCCGGGCTCGGGTGTCCGACCTGGCCGTTGTGCACCGAAGAGTCACTCGTGAACACGCCCGAAATGGGGATTCACGGGGTGATCGAGTTTGGAAACCGGTTGCTCACCATCGCGCTTCTCGTAATCGCGGTGGCTGTTCTGATCGTCTTCTGGCGGCTGAGAAAGGAACGTCGCGACCTGTGGTGGATGGGTGTCGGGCTTCTCGTCGTCGTCCCCATTCAGGCCGTCATCGGTGGTGTTAGCGTGTGGACACAGTTGAATCCCTATGTGGTGGGATTGCACTTCATCGTTTCGGTCGCCGCGACGGTCGTGGCGATGCTGGTTGTCCTTCGGGTCCGCGACGGGGACCGCGTTGCCGACGTGCGCTCGATTCCGGTGCTGTCGTGGCTGGTCGGCGTCGTCACTGCGGGTGGCGTCGTTCTAGGCGTGGTGACGACCGGTTCGGGGCCACACGCCGGCGACGCGAATGCCCCGCGCAACGGCCTTAGCTCGGAAGTTCTGCAGCATTTCCACGCCTGGTTCGCGTATGCGTCGGTCGCACTCGTCGTGCTCGCCATCATTCGCTCGTCACGTGGCGCCCGTCGGTCGTGGCTCGTGTTGGCTGCGGGATTCGCTTTTCAGATTGTGATCGGTCTGATTCAGGCGCGAACCGGACTGCCGGTTGAACTTGTCGGCATCCATGTCCTGGCGGCGATGGTGGTCACGTGCCTTGTGACGTCGGCTGTCTACCGAAGCGCGACGAGTGGGTCGATGGCGACGGCGATAAAAAGCGCCGTCAGATAGGTGTTGCTGGCGTGAAAAACACGCATGGCCTTCGCGTCATGTCCGGCGAGTGAGCGGGAATACAGCAGGTGGGTTTCGACGATGAACCAACCACCCGCGAGAACAGCGACGACGGTATAGACGGTGCCCATCGGAGCGACGGGAATCAAGACCAGTGACGCGACGACCGTCGCCCACGCATACAAAATCACTTGAAGTCCCACCGCGACCTTCGGACGCAGAACGCTCAGCATCGGGACTGAAGCTGCCGCGTAGTCATCGGCATAGCGGAGGCTCAGCGGCCAATAGTGCGCGGGCGTCCAGAGGAAGACGACGACGAACAGAATCCACGGCGTGACCGAGATTTCGCCCGTGACAGCGGCCCAGCCGATCAACACCGGGAAACACCCCGCGATTCCGCCCCAGACGATGTTTTGCTCGGTCCGACGCTTGAGAAGCAGGGTGTAGACGAACACGTAGAACAGAATCGCCGCGAGGGACAGTGCGGCGGCCAGTGGGTTAGCGACGAGCGTCAACACGACGAGAGATGCGAGTCCGATCGTGAATGCGAATACGAGTGCTGCTCGGGGCGTGATCTCGCCCGTGACGATGGGTCGACCCTTGGTTCGAGCCATCAGCATGTCAATGTCACGGTCGATATACATGTTGAAGGCATTCGCCGAACCAGCGCTCAGCGCTCCGCCGGCAAGCGTTCCGAGAATGAGCCACACATCAGGAATACCCCGTGCCGCGAGCACCATCACGGGAGCGGTAGTGACAAGGAGCAGTTCGATCACGCGCGGCTTCATCAGGGCGAGGTACGCAGCGAAACGACGGACAACCGGACCGAAATCAGACGGCCCCCGTGTGGACGGGGGAAGGGTCGGTGATGCCACGACTCCATTCTATTCTCTGACCGCGAGTGCCGTTTCGCGCTAGACTTACCGCACCAGCACCGCTCGCCTACATGTGTGCCATTGACGTCACCGAGGGTTGCGGCGAGGCGCGGAACCCTCGTTTGAGATTGGATAGTTGATGACCACACTGAACTGGACCGGGCTCGATTCGAAAGCGATCGACACCGCGCGACTTCTGGCCGTCGATGCAGTGGAAAAGGTGGGCAACGGTCACCCGGGTACGGCGATGTCCCTGGCTCCGGTCGCCTATCTGCTCTATCAGAAGGTGATGCGGCACGATCCGACGGACACCCATTGGCTCGGTCGCGACCGTTTCGTCTTGTCAATTGGGCACTCGTCCCTGACCCAATACACTCAACTTTTTCTCGGCGGTTTTGGGCTCGAACTCGACGACCTTAAGTCCTTCCGAACCTGGGGTTCCCGCACCCCGGGACACCCCGAATTCGGACACACCCCGGGGGTCGAGATTACGACCGGTCCGCTCGGCCAAGGTCTCGCGTCGGCGGTTGGAATGGCCTACGCTCAGCGTTTCGAACGCGGCCTGTTCGACCCCACTGCGGAACCCGGAACTTCCCCGTTTGACCACTACACCTTTGTCATCTGTGGTGACGGTGACATGCAAGAGGGCGTCACCGCCGAGGCGTCATCACTCGCTGGTCACCAGCAACTCGGAAATCTGGTCGTAATCTATGACTCGAACCAGATCTCGATCGAAGACGACACAAACATTGCCTACACGGAGGATGTCGCGGCGCGCTATCGCGCCTACGGCTGGGATGTTCGCGAGGTGTCGTGGCGCACCCCCAAAGGCTATGTCGAAGACATTCCCGCGTTGCACGCGGCCATCGAGTCCGGCAAGACCGAGACCTCGAAACCGACTCTCATCATCCTCAGGACCATCATCGGCTGGCCGGCTCCGACCAAGCAAAACACCGGCAAGATTCACGGTTCCGCCCTCGGTGCGGACGAGGCGAAGGGGACAAAGCTCGCTCTCGGTTGGGATCCGGAGCAGTCGTTCGTTGTTCCCGATGACGTGTTGGCGCACACTCGTGCCCTCAAAGAAAACGCCACCGTCGAGCGGGCGGAATGGCAGAAGTCCTTCGACGCGTGGGCGTCGGCAAACGCCGACCAGAAGAAGCTGTTAGATCGACTGTTGGCCGCCGAGCTTCCCGCCGACATCGATGCCGCACTTCCCGTCTTCGAGGCCGGGACGTCTCTGGCCACGCGCGCTGCGAGCGGTAAGGTCCTCAACGCCCTCGCGGCAGTCATGCCGGAACTCTGGGGCGGATCGTCCGACCTCGCGGAATCGAACCTGACCACGATTGACGGAGCGAAGTCGTTCGTTCCCGCCGAACACTCGACCGCCCACTGGAGCGGCGACGTTTATGGTCGAGTTCTGCACTTCGGGATTCGTGAACACGCGATGGGCGCAATCCTCAACGGAATCGCGCTCCACGGACCGACGCGGTCGTACGGTGGCACTTTCTTGATCTTCAGCGACTACATGCGCCCGGCCGTTCGCCTCGCTGCCCTCATGAAGACACCCTCGATCTTCGTGTGGTCGCATGACTCGGTCGCGCTCGGTGAAGATGGCCCGACCCACCAACCAATCGAACAACTCGCGACCCTGCGGGCAATCCCCGGCCTCGATATTGTTCGTCCGGCTGACGCCAACGAAACCGCGTGGGCGTGGAAGGCAATCCTCGAGCGTCGAAACGGTCCGGCGGGAATCGCACTGTCACGTCAAAACCTGCCGGTGTTCTCGCGAGGAAACGAGGCCAGCGCAACCGAATTCGCACCAGCTCATCACGCGGCACAGGGCGCATACACGCTCGTCGACTCGCCCACCGGAACGGTCGATGTCATCCTCATCGCCACCGGCTCGGAGGTGAGTGTTGCGGTCGACGCCCGCGAGGCCCTCGCAGCGAAGGGCATCGGCGCCCGCGTGGTTTCGGCTCCGTGCCTCGAGTGGTTCGACGAACAGCCCGACGCGTATCGAGAATCGGTCCTCCCTCGTGCGGTCACCGCGCGCGTCTCGATCGAAGCCGGACTCGCCCTCGGATGGTCGAAGTATGTTGGCGCCAACGGCACATCAATTTCCATCGAACACTTCGGCGCGTCCGCCGACTACCAGACCCTGTTCCGTGAATTCGGAATAACGCCCGAAGCCGTTGTGGCTGCGGCCGAAACCCTGCTCTCGACAACCGAAAGGCACGCTTCGTGACCACTCCCACCCAGAAACTTTCCGACATTGGCGTATCGATCTGGTTGGATGACCTTTCACGCGACCGCATCCAGTCGGGGTCTCTCGAAACGCTCATCGCTACGCGCAACGTTGTCGGTGTGACCACGAATCCGACAATCTTTGCGTCAGCGCTGGCAACGGGCCAGTCCTACGGCGAGCAGATCGCCTCACTCGCGGCCGTCGGAGCATCCGTCACCGAGGCGGTTTTCGCGGCGACGAGCGACGATGTCGCCGCCGCGTGTGACATATTTCGACCCGTCTACGACCGAACACACGGCCACGACGGCCGGGTCTCGATCGAGGTAGAGCCGACCCTTGCGTTCGATGCGGACGCGACGATTACACAAGCGAAAGAACTGTTCGCCCGTGTCGGACGCGCCAACGTCATGATCAAGATCCCGGCGACCGTTGAGGGTCTTCGTGCCATCACCGCGGTCCTCGCCGAAGGAATCAGCGTCAACGTGACGCTCATCTTCTCGCTCGAGCGACACGCCGACGTCATCGATGCCTACCTCGCCGGACTTGAGCAGGCGCGGGTCAACGGCCATGACCTATCGACCATCCATTCCGTAGCGTCGTTCTTCGTCTCGCGCGTCGATACCGAAATCGACAAGCGGCTCGTGGCTATCGGCACGGATGCCGCGATTGCCCTCAAGAGCATGGCGGGTATCGCGAACGCTCGACTCGCTTACGAATTGTTTGAACAGAAGTTCGCGAGCAGTCGAGCAGAGGCTCTCCTCGCTCTGGGCGCCAACCGGCAACGGCCGTTGTGGGCGTCCACGGGCGTCAAAGACCCCGCGCTTCCCGACACGTTGTACGTCACCGAGTTGGCGGTCGGAGACACGGTAAACACGATGCCCGAAAAGACCCTCGAGGCGACGTTCGATCACGCGCCCGTCCGCGGAGATGCCGTTCGTGGCTCGTACGACGATGCGCGCGCGACGCTCGCGGCAATCGAAGCTCACGGCATCTCAATTGTCGAGGTGACCACGTTGCTCGAGCGCGAGGGTGTTGACAAATTCATCGTTTCGTGGAACGAACTCCTCGACATCGTCATGACCGCCATGGAATCGTCTCGATGACCCCTGTTTCCGTCGCTGGGGTAGCCGCCGACGCCGTCGCGCGTCATGTGCCAGCTCTCGTTGCCGAGCAATTCGCATCCAGACTTTCGGCGGGCGATGACACGCTGTGGGGACCCGATGCGCAATCCGAGGCATCGATTCGTCTGGGGTGGGTTCACGCGAGTTCAAATTCTCGACCACTTGTTCCCGAAATCCTGGCGTTGCGCGACGAATTCCGCGCCCGCGGACTAAATCGAATTGTGCTGTGCGGAATGGGTGGCTCGTCGCTCGCTCCCGAAGTGATTACCCGAACCGAGGGCGTCCCCCTGGTGGTGCTCGACACCACGCACCCAACCCAACTTGCCCGAGTTGTCGACACCGATATCGAGACAACCGTTGTTGTTGTCTCGTCGAAGTCTGGTTCGACTGTCGAAACCGATTCGCACAAACGAGCGTTTGAGGCAGCATTCAGCGCTGCGGGAATTGATCCGTTGACGCGGATCGTGATCGTTACGGACCCCGGTTCGCCGTTGGACGTCGCCGCACGGGATGACGGGTATCGCGTGTTCAACGCCGACCCACACGTTGGCGGACGCTATTCTGCTCTCGCCGCGTTCGGGCTCGTCCCCTGCGGACTCGCCGGAGTCGATATCGAAGCACTGCTGGACGAAGCTGACGCCGCTTTTCCCGCTCTCCTCGCCGACGACGAATCGAACCCCGGTCTTGTTCTGGGGGCGGCTATGGCCGGTGCTGTGCCCCGGCGCGACAAGATGGGGATCCTGTCTGCGAAGTCCTCGATCGTCGGCATCGGAGAGTGGATTGAGCAACTCGTTGCCGAGTCCACGGGAAAGAACGAGACGGGGGTCCTTCCCGTCGTTCTCGAACCGCGCGCACCCGACCTTTCCGCCCCTGACCTGCTCCCCATTCACATCCTCGATTCTGACGAGAGCGCTTCGGGCGACTCGGTGACCGTCGCCGGAACGCTCGGTGCGCAGCTGATCACGTGGGAAGTCGCGACCGCAGTTGCCGGCAGACTCCTCGGGATAAACCCCTTCGACCAGCCTGATGTCGAATCGG
This sequence comes from Microbacteriaceae bacterium, assembly GCA_947486475.1. The sequence goes on from CANKTR010000003.1 coordinate 21,036, forward strand.
CTAAGATTGCGGCGCGAGCCTTCCTCGATGGAACGCCCGACGCGCCGGCGCCGTTTTCACAGGATGGAGCGGTGACGATGAGCGCGCTCGGCTATGACACCGCCTCAACGACAGTGCCGGCAGCAGTGCGTGAACTTCTGTCCCTCGTTGCGGACGACGGCTACGTGTCGATTCACGCCTACGCGGATCGCGAAGCCGGGTCAGGGCTCGAAACCATCAGGGACACTATCGCCGCGGCGAGTGGGGGTCGTCCCACGACGTTCGGGTGGGGACCGCGTTTCCTCCACTCCACCGGGCAGTACCACAAGGGTGGACCGGCGCAGGGAGTGTTCATCCAGATTGTCGAACGTGCGACGGCCGACCGCGACGTGCCAGGGCAACCGTTCACGTTTGGTGTGTTACTCGAGGCACAGGCCCGCGGAGATGCAACCGTTCTCGCCAACCATGATCGGCCCGTATTGACTCTGACGGTGAATGGCCTTTCCGATCTCACGTCACTCGTCGCCGTGCTGCGGCGCGTGGGGACCGCTTCGTGACCTTCGTCAATCCTCTTCGGGATCCACTCGACCGCCGACTCGGTCAGATTGCCGGGCCTTCGGGACTCGTGATCTTTGGGGTTACGGGTGACTTGTCGCGCAAAAAGCTCATGCCCGCCGTGTATGACCTTGCCAACAGAGGCCTACTCCCGCCCGGTTTCGCGTTGGTCGGCTTTGCGCGACGTGACTGGAAGGACGAGGACTTCATGGAGGTTGTCCGGGAATCCGTCACGACATATGCTCGGACGCCCTTCAGGGAAGACGTCTGGAGGCAGCTGGCTGACGGTATTCGATTTGTCGCCGGAGACTTCGACGACGACGCAGCGTTCAATCGTCTCGGCGCAACGATTGCTGAATTGGATAAAGAACGCGGCACGATGGGCAATCACGCGTTTTACCTGTCGATTCCACCGCACTCGTTCCCGCTCGTCACGGAACAACTGCGGCGCTCGGGGCTCGCCACACCGAAAGAAAACGAATGGCGTCGAGTCGTCATCGAAAAGCCGTTCGGATCGAACGTGAAGACCGCCCGCGAACTTAACGCCGTGGTGGAATCGGTGTTCCCACCCGATTCGGTGTTCCGGATCGACCATTACCTCGGCAAAGAGACGGTTCAAAACATCCTCGCGCTGCGATTCGCCAACATGTTCTACGAACCCATCTGGAATTCGAAATACGTAGACCACATCCAAATCACGATGGCCGAAGACATCGGAGTCGGAGGACGAGCCGGCTATTACGACGGTATCGGCGCTGCACGAGACGTCATTCAGAACCACCTCATGCAACTTCTGGCTCTCACGGCGATGGAAGAACCCGTGTCGTTCGACGCGGCCGATCTGCGCGCAGAGAAAGAAAAAGTGCTCTCGGCCATCAAACTCCCCGCCGACCTATCGACCGCAACCGCGCGAGGACAATATTCCGGTGGCTGGCAGGGCGGTGTGCAGGTCGCGGGATTCCTCGACGAAGAGGGGATGAATCCGCAGTCCGTCACCGAGACCTTCGCGGCGATGCGGCTCGACATCGACACTCGACGCTGGAGTGGAGTCCCGTTCTATTTGCGAGCGGGCAAAAGGCTCGGTCGCCGAGTCACCGAGATTGCCGTCGTCTTCAAGCGGGCTCCGCAATACCTTTTCGAAGAGAGCCAGGTCACGAGCCTGACCGAGAACGCGCTCGTGATTCGGGTGCAGCCGGATGAGGGCGTCACGATGAAGTTTGGGTCCAAGGTCCCGGGGGCGGGGATGCAGGTCCGCGATGTCACGATGGACTTCGGCTACGGACACGCGTTCACCGAGGAAAGCCCCGAAGCCTACGAGCGCCTTATTCTCGACGTGCTGCTCGGAGACCCACCACTGTTTCCTCGGCACAAAGAGGTGGAACTATCCTGGAAGGTCCTCGACCCGATCGAGGAATTCTGGGCAACGGATGGCAAACCACAGCAGTATGCGCCCGGCTCGTGGGGTCCCGAATCGGCTCACGACATGATGCGCCGCGACGGTCGCGAATGGCGACGACCGTGATAATTCCGCTTCCGAACACCTCTGTGGCGGACATTCTCAGGACACTTCAACAGGCACGAGAAGACGGTGGCGCGGTGGCACTGGGTCGAGTGTTGACTCTGGTGATCACAACGACGGACGACAAGGTCGAAAAGGTTATTGCGGCTGCCAACGAAGCATCGCGGGAACACCCGATGCGCATTATCGTCATCAACAACGTATCGGACGCGAACCAGACGGTACCGCTCAACGCGGAAATTCGTCTCGGTGGTGACGCTGGCGCCAGTGAGGTCATCGTCCTCAACGCGTCGGACGAGTTGGTGGGTGACCCCCAGGGACTCATCAACGGACTGTTATTGCCCGATGCGCCGATGGTTGCGTGGTGGCCGGACGCCGCTCCCCTTCGGATGTCGGAAACATCACTCGGTCGCGTCGCCGGCCATCGCATAGCTGACACCATCACCGCGTCAAACCCCGTCGAATTGCTTCGCATACTTGCTGAGGCCTACGAACCAGGCGATGTCGACCTGGGTTGGACGCGAATCACCCAGTGGCGAGGCCTGTTAGCAGCGACACTCGACACGGGTGTCGATCTGGGAATCACGGGAGCGAAGGTGTCCGGAGCATTGGACAACTCGGCGCCGATACTTCTTGCCGCCTGGTTGCGAAGCGAGCTTAAGGTCCCTGTCGAACTCGCACTGGAGGGAAAAAGCGAGCTGGGGAACATCATCCGTGTCGACATCATCACCAGCTCGGGAACGATTGTGTTAGAGCGCACCGAGCCTGGCTTCGCGCGGCTTGAACAGCCGGGACAGCCGGACCACGCGATTTCATTGCCTCTTCGAGGACTCGGTGATTGTCTGACGGAAGAACTTCGCCGCCTCGACGCGGACGTCGTTTTTGGTCGCGTCCTCACCGAGGGAATCCCGTTGCTTGTCGCGGAATCGGAACTCATCTGATGTTTCGTCGACTCGAGGTCTTGCCGACACGGTCAGCCGTCGAGGATCGTGTCGCTGCAGAACTCGCCACGGCCGTTCACTCTGCCGTGGCGTCCCGCGGACGCGCAGACATAGTCGTTACAGGCGGCACGGTTGGCATCGGCACACTCGCTGCTCTAGCGCGATCTCCGCTGGTCTCTGAGATCGAGTGGACACGGGTTCATGTCTGGTGGGGTGACGAACGATTTGTGCCAGCTGGCCACACGGAGCGCAACGAGCAGCAGGCACGGGATGCCCTCTTCTCGCGCATCGCAATACCCACTGCAAACCTGCACACGTTCCCCGCCGACCACGGGCAGACGGTTGGTGACGCACGGGACGAGTTCCTGGCCGAGCATCGAGATGGTTTCCCGGCATTTGATGTCGTCCTCAGCGGCATCGGCCCGGATGGTCACACGGCGAGCTTGTTTCCCGGGCTCCCCCACGGCGAGGGCGAGGACGTGATCGCGGTCGCACACTCTCCAAAACCTCCAGCGGAACGCATGTCATTTACGTTCGACGCGCTCAACCGAGGCCAGCGGGTGTGGATTGTCGCGTCCGGCGCAGACAAGGCTGACGCGGTCGCACGAATCGTCGCGGACGCACCACAAACGGAAACTCCAGCGACCGCTCTTTGCGGCGTGGTCGAGACGGTCGTCTGGGTCGATGCCGACGCGGCCTCGGGTATTTCGAGCTAGGGCTTACCGGTAGTCCTCAGACGCTGTAGAGCGTCGGACAGAATCGTGTCGGCTTCTTCTAACGTGCGGCGCTCTTTGACGTACGCGAGGTGCGTCTTGTAGGGCTCGTGCTTCGTCAGCTGGGGTGGCTTGTTTTTGTTCCGACCGGCGGGGAGGCCCGTCGTCGGGGAATCAATCAGCTCGGGAATCTGGTCGTCGGGGACGTCAGCCGCGTAGTGCTTGACCGTCTCGTTACCCGCGGCGTCCCAGTAGGACACGGCGACACGTTCGGCGTGGTTTCCGTGGTCGTGTTCACCCATCGGACCGCTGCCGACACGGGTACCGCGGATTGCGCTTCCTCCAGCCATGGCCGGACCTAGACCAGACCGAAGCGGGTGAAGAGCCCGATCGTGACCACGGCGAGGAACCAGATGATCGCAATGATGATCGTCAGACGGTTGAGGTTACGTTCCGCGACACCGCTCGAACCGAGGTTGGATGTCACACCACCACCGAACATGTCCGAGAGCCCGCCACCGCGACCGCGGTGCAAAAGGATTGTCATCGTCAAGAGGATGCTCGTCAGTGCGAGGGCTACCTGCACGATGATGTAGAGAATTTCCATGATGGTTCTAGTTTATGCGATGACGTGCCTGGGGAACTGCACAATTTTAGCAAATTCTTCTGCGTCGAGACTTGCCCCGCCAACGAGTGCACCGTCAACATCCTTTTCGCGCATGAACGATGCGATGTTTCCCGACTTGACACTCCCGCCGTAGAGGATTCGCGTCGCGTCCGCGGTTTCGGGTGATAGGGATTCGGCGATGACGGCCCGAAGAGCCGCACAGACGTCCTGCGCTTGGGCGGGTGTCGCGGCCTGACCCGAACCAATCGCCCAGACCGGCTCGTATGCGACAACAATCTCGCAATCCGCTGCGATTTCGGCGAGCACGGCGCGGAGTTGACCGACGGGCACAGCACTCGCGCCGAATTTCTCGAGATCGTCGCTGGTTTCGCCGACACAAATCACGGGTACGAGCCCGTGTGTGAGGGCAGCTTTCGTCTTCGCCGTGACCAGCTCATCATCTTCGTGGTGATTCTGACGACGCTCGGAGTGACCGATTATGACGTATCGACAATTGAGCTTAGAGAGGAATTCACCGGAGATGTCACCCGTGTGTGCCCCATCGTCGAATGGTGACAAGTCCTGTGCGCCGAAAGCGAATCCCAGTGAATCACTCTCGATGAGCGTTTGCACCGAGCGGATATCCGTGAACGGCGGGAAAAACGATACTTCGACCTCGGTGGGAGAAAACTTCGCGTCTTTCAGGGTCCAGGCGATCTTTTGCACAAACGCGACCGCCCGTAAGTGGTCGAAGTTCATTTTCCAATTTCCGGCGATGAGTGGGCGACGGATTACCATCCGAGTACCTCCAGTCCAGGAAGTGACGCGCCCTCGAGGAATTCGAGGCTGGCACCACCACCAGTTGAAATGTGTCCGAAAGACGATTCGGCGAAGCCGAGTGCGCGGACGGCCGCCGCGGAATCTCCGCCTCCGACAACACTGAGTCCGTCGACTTTCGTCAGCGCTTCGGCGATTGCCCGGGTTCCCGCCGCGAACGCGGGCATCTCGAAGACCCCCATTGGCCCGTTCCAGAAAACAGTGTGTGACGATTCGATGAACTCTCCAAACGCTGCCGCTGTGTCGGGCCCAATGTCGAGACCCATGCCCGAGGCGCCGAACGGTGTGTCCTCGATTGCGTCACTTCGGGTGACGACCGATTTCGCGTCGGCCCCAAAACCGCTCGCAACGACGACGTCGGTCGGCAGGACGATCTCGACGCCGAGTTGGTGAGCCGTCGCGAGGCACTTCGCGACAGTGTCAAGACGATCGAGTTCGCACAGCGATGCCCCGATGTTGTGACCCATCGCCTTGAGGAACGTAAACGCCATCCCTCCGCCGATGAGTAGCCGGTCAACGCGGGGCACGAGGTGCTCGATGACACCGAGCTTGTCAGAGACCTTGGAACCCCCCAGAACGACCGTGTACGGGCGCTGGGTATCTGTCGTGAGTCGGCGAAGAACGTCCGTCTCGGCCGCTACCAGAAGCCCGGCCGCACTGGTCACGGCCTGGGCTGCTTCATAAACCGATGCCTGTTTGCGGTGGACGACACCGAAGCCGTCGGAAACGACGGCGGCGACCCCGTTTGTCAATAACGCTGCGAACGCCGCGCGTTCCGAATCAACTGTCGATGTCTCACGCGGATCGAAGCGCAGGTTTTCGAGCACGAGAACTTCACCCGGTTGTAGCGCCGCTCTCATTTCGTGAGCAACGCGACCGACGGTGTCGGTTGCGAAGTGAACCGGAACCGTGAGAAGTTCCCCGAGGCGGGTTGCGACGGGTGCGAGTGAGTAGCGCGAGTCGACCGCCCCGTCGGGCCGGCCCAGATGGGACAAGACGACGACCGCGGCACCCGCGTTCAGGAGGTGCGAGATAGTGGGCAACGATGCGCGAATTCGACCATCGTCCATTATCACGCCGTCCGACAGTGGAACGTTGAAATCGCAGCGAACCAGGACTGTCGCGCCGCCGAGGTCCCCCAGCGTATCCAGCGTGCGAAGAGTCATTAGAGGCGTTCGGCGACGTATTCGGTCAGGTCGACGAGTCGGTTGGAATATCCCCACTCGTTGTCGTACCACGACACGATCTTGACCGTGTTTCCCATGACCTTCACCAATCCCGCGTCGAAGATCGACGAGTGGGCGTCGCCAACAATATCGCTCGACACGATGGGGTCGTCGGTGTAGGCCAAAATTCCCTTGAGGTAACCCTCGGAAGCACTATTGTAGGCGGCGAGTACCTCGTCGATGGTCACAGTCTTTTTCGAGACAACCGTGAGGTCGGTAATCGAACCAGTGGGGACGGGCACACGAAGTGCGAAACCGTCGAGCTTGCCCTTCAACTCAGGCAGCACGAGGCCAATCGCCTTGGCTGCGCCCGTTGATGAGGGCACGATGTTGATGGCTGCGGCACGAGCACGCCGCAAGTCTTCGTGAGGACCATCCTGCAGGTTCTGGTCCGCCGTGTAGGCGTGAACCGTCGTCATCAGACCGTTCTCAATCCCGAATTCGTCGTTGAAGACCTTGGCGAGAGGCGCGAGGCAGTTCGTGGTGCACGACGCGTTCGAGATGATGTGGTCCGTCTCGGGATTGTAGGTGTCGTGGTTCACCCCCATTACGAATGTGCCGTGCACGTCGGTGCCGGGAGCGGAAATCAGCACCTTGGTCGCGCCCGCGTCGATGTGCTTCTGTGCATCGGTGACCTTGGTGAAGCGGCCAGTCGACTCAATCACGATGTCGATGCCTAACTCTCCCCAGGGAAGCAGTGCCGGGTCGCGCTCCGCGAATACCCGGATCTTTTTACCGTTCACGATGACGTGCGAGTCGTCGTAGGTGACGTCCGCGTTCAGGCGACCATTGACCGAGTCGTACTTGAGGAGCGTCGCGAGAGACTTGGTGTCCGAGAGGTCGTTCACGGCAACGATTTCGAGACTGCTGCCCTGTGCGAGAGCCGCACGAAGGTAATTGCGTCCGATCCGACCGAAGCCGTTGATTCCAATTGTGACGCTCACGAGTGGTCCTGTCTGAAAATTGCGAATGTGATGGGAAATGCGAAAAGTAGCGTGCCCAAATTAGGCAACGCTACCCACTTACGAGAGTAGCAAACTTGCTGAGGAATGGTCGCGCGCCGCGGCGAATCGTTGCGCCACGTTGTCCCAATTGACGATGTTCCAGAACGCGGTCACATAGTCTGCTTTGACGTTCTGGTAGTCTAGGTAGAAGGCATGTTCCCACATGTCCAGTTGCAGGATGGGAGCAGTTCCCTGGGCGGTGTTCGCCTGCTGATCGAACAACTGCTGAACGATGAGTCGTGAGCCGACCGGATCCCACGACAGGATTCCCCAGCCGCTCCCCTGGATTCCGAGACTTGCAGCGGAGAAGTGGGCCTTAAAGCCTTCAAACGAACCGAAAAACTCATCGATTGCCGCCGCGAGTTCACCCGTCGGGCGGTCCTGGCCGTCCGCGGAAAGGTTTGTCCAGAAGATCGAGTGGTTGATGTGACCACCGAGATGGAACGCGAGGTCCTTTTCAAGTTTGTTGATGGCTCCGAATGAATTGTTTGCGCGCGCCTCGTCCATTTGCTCAAGCGCGGCGTTCGCTCCCCCCACGTAGGCTGCGTGGTGCTTGGAGTGGTGGAGTTCCATGATGCGGGCCGAAATGTGCGGTTCCAACGCGGCGTAGTCATAGGTCAATTCGGGGAGGGTGTAGACGGGCATGGTCTTCCTTTCGGTGGTGGGGTTAATCGTCTAAATCAGGGATACCGTCGGATGTCGACGGAATTCCTAAATCAAAAGCCTTTTTGTCCGCCATCGCTAGCAGGCGACGAATTCGTCCGGCGACGGCGTCTTTTGTCATGATCGGCGTGGCGTGGTGGCCAAGTTCATCCAGGCTGGCCTCGCGATTGTCGAGTCGCAGTCGCCCTGCGTAGGCCAGATGGTCGGGAATGTCGGTGCCAAGGATCTCGAAGGCTCGTTCGACGCGCGCACACGCTGCCACGGCCGCTTGAGCACTCCGGCGAAGGTTGGCGTCGTCGAAGTTCACCAAGCGGTTTGCATTAGCGCGTACCTCACGGGTTGCGCGTGCCTCACTCCACTTGTCGAGGCTTCTGGCAGCCCCGATGTAGTTGAGAAACGCGGAAATCGCCTCGGTGTCACGGATTACGACGCGAAAGCCGCCACGAATATCGCGGGTCTTCGCGGCAATTCCGCATCGGCTGCACGCGCCGACCAGAGCCATCGCGACTTCGTTGGTCGGTGCAACTATTTCGATGGTTTGGCTTCGGCCCGGGTCAGAAACGATCCCCCGCGCCAAGAAGGCGCCGCGCAGGACGCCAACGAGGTCACCAATCGGTGCGGTGGTGAGTTTGTTGGGCAGACCACGAACCGGGCGCCGTCGAGTATCGAGCAAGCCTGTGTTGAGGGCCAGTTGGTCGGCTCCCTCGGTGACGAGTACGCGAACGGTTTCGATCTTTTTGTTTGCGTTGGCGGGGATAACAGTCGCGATGGACGGAACTCCCAGCAGGGCGTGAGTCAAGTGACGGACGCGTTGTGCGGACCCGGCGTGATCGAGCTCGATTTCCACGGCGAGTTTGCCGCCAACGAGGTGCAATCCCCCGCCGAAGCGCAGAATCGTGGTCAGTTCGGCGAGACGCGTCGACGGTGGGGCATCGGGTAGACCGAGCACCTCATCCTTTACCGCCGTTGTCAATGACATTCTGTGGAAATCCTTTTCTAGTCGCGCCCAATGTCGCGGTGTTTGCGGGTGACCGCGACTCCGGGGATTGTCGCGATGCGGCCTGCGAGTTCCTCGGCGATAGCCACACTGCGGTGCTTGCCACCAGTACATCCTATGGCGATAGTGGCGTGGCGCTTATTCTCGCGAACGTATCCGCGAAGAGTAGCGCCGAGCATGAGGACGAGCCCGTCGAGGTATTGCTCGACGTCCGCCTGGCCAAGGACGAACGCTGAGACATCGGGGTGGAGCCCGTTCTCGTCGCGCAGGCTTTCGGTCCAAAACGGGTTGGGAAGGAATCGAACGTCGCCCACGATATCGGCGTCCGCCGGGAGTCCGTGTTTGAAGCCGAACGATTCAATGACGACGTTGACCTCGGCGGTGTCATCCGACCGAAATGTGTCGAAAACGAGCGTCGTTGTCTGATGTGTATTGAGCCCCGTGGTGTCGATGACGACGTCGGCATGCCCCCGGAGCGTCTCGAGACGCGCTCGTTCCGCGCGAATTCCATCGATGAGTGTGCCGTTACCCTGCAAGGGGTGCGGGCGACGAACGCTCTCGAACCGTTTGATGAGCTCGGCGTCGGTCGCATCGAGAAAGAGAACTCGAAGGTTCGTTTCGGCTCGAAGCGTCTCGACAAGCGGCGCTAGTTCCTCAACGCTCTCTCCGCCGCGGACATCGACCACCACAGCGAGACGGTTCATCGCGCTTGCCTTGGTCGTCGCGATGTCCACGAGCGACGGCAGAAGCTGGGACGGGAGATTGTCGATGACGCGCCAACCGGCGTCTTCGAGGGCGTGCGCCGCGGTCGATCGCCCCGCACCGGACATGCCGGTGACGATGATGATGTGAGCGACGCTGTCGGTCATGGTGTCTTAAGACTACCCGCGAGTTTCGCTCGTGTTCAGGGAATCCAGAATCCGTTGGGCGGTATCGGCGCCTATTCCCGGAACCTGACGTAGCTCGGCTTGTGAGGCGGCACGTACCGCGCTGGGACTTCCAAAGTGGGCAATCAGGGCCTGGACGCGTTTCGGGCCGATCCCGTCCAATTCGTTGAGGGACGATGTTAACACTCGCGTGCGCTTCGACTTCTGATAACGCAAAGCAAACCGGTGCGCTTCGTCGCGGGCGCGTTGAACCAGGTACAACGCGTCACTATCGCGCGGCAAAATCACGGGGTAATCGCTGTTGGGGTGCCAGAGTTCCTCGAGACGTTTAGCCAAACCGACGACCGCGACTCCGTCAATCCCAGACTCGCGAAGCGCGCGAGCCGCTGCGTTGACCTGAGGTTGACCGCCGTCGACCAAAATCAGGGTCGTCGGGTAGCGCATGGCCGGACGCTCCTCCGCCAATCGCACGAGTCGTCGAGAGATGAGCTGGTACATCGCTTCGGTGTCGTCACGAGCCGACGCGATTCCGTAATGGCGATAGTCATCCTTGACGGGCAATCCGTCTTCGAATGCGACGAGCGACCCCACGATGTCGGTACCGCCCAGATGGGAAATGTCGCAACACTCGAATCGCAGTGGGGCCTCGGGCAGTCCGAGATTGTCCCTCAGGTCTTCGAGTGCTCGCGATCTCGAAACGAAATCATGTGCGCGGTGCAGTTCGTGTTCGCCGAGGGCGAGCATCGCATTCTTGGTGACGCTGGTTAGCAGCGTGGCGCGGTCACCGCGTTGGGGAACCGCGATTCGCACTTTTCCCTTGAGTTTGGCGTTGGCCCGACGCTGCGTCAGCGATTCAGCGAGAACACCCATCGACTGTGGTTCGAACGGCACATCAATGAGTGCCGGTGGCGCATCCATTTCGTAAACGTTTTCGATTGCCTGTTCTAAAATCGCAGCTGGTTCCATCTCGAGTTCAGTGTCGACGGTCCACGAACGAGTTCCGCGGACGCGTCCTCCTCGGACGTGAAAGATCGCGATGGCGGCGGATAGTTCGCTCGACGCAAAACCGATGATGTCGACATCCAATTCGTCGCGCAACACGACAGCGGAGCGCTCAGCTATCGACCGCAGAGCGCCGCGCTGGTCGCGGAATCGTGCGGCAGATTCGTAATCGTGCCGTTCGGACGCTTCCGTCATTTTTGTACCGAGATCGTCGATCACGGCCGAATCCTGCTTCGTCATGTATCCGACGAGGTTGTGTGCGAGTTCGCGGTGCTCGTCGGTGGACACACGCCCAACGCACGGGGCAGCGCACTTCCCGATGTCTCCCAACAAACAGGGCCTGTCGTCTCGTCGCGCCGTGGCAAAGGTCGATTTCTCACACGACCTAACCGGATACACCGCCAACAACAGGTCGAGCGTCTCGCGAACCGCCCAGGACTTCGTGAACGGGCCGAAATATTTCGTGCCGTCCTTGACGCGGGTTCGCGCAAGGAACGCCCGCGGGTATTCCTCACCCATCGAGACGGCGAGGTAGGGATATCCCTTGTCATCGCGGAATTGAATGTTGAAGGGTGGACGGAACTCTTTGATCCAGGTGAACTCGAGGTGCAACGCTTCTAGTTCACTGCCCACCACCGTCCAATCGACACGGCGGGCGGTCTTCACCATCCGCGCCGTTCTCTCCATCAAACCGGCGGGGTTGTGAAAGTACGTCGACAGTCGGTTACGGAGAACCTTCGCCTTGCCAACATACAGAATTCGGTTGTTTTCGTCGTAGAAGCGATACACGCCGGGGTCGGTCGGTATCGACCGAGGTTCGGGGTGCCAGTCGACGGTCATTTCAGGATTTCCGCCAGAAAGGTACCGGTGTGTGATTCCTTTACGCGCGCGACTTCCTCTGGCGTGCCGGTGGCGACGACTCGCCCCCCACGGTCTCCGCCTTCGGGTCCGAGGTCGATGACGTGGTCGGCCGAGCGGATAACGTCCAGGTTGTGTTCGATGACGATCACCGTGTTGCCTTTGTCGACAAGCGTGTGAAGGACCGCGAGCAAGCGACGCACGTCCTCGAAATGAAGCCCAGTGGTTGGCTCGTCGAGCACATAGACGGTTCGGCCCGTAGATCGTCTTTGGAGTTCGGTGGAGAGTTTGACGCGTTGAGCTTCACCACCCGAAAGAGTGGTCGCGGACTGTCCCAGTCGAACGTAACCGAGTCCGACGTCACACAGGGTTTTCATGAACCGGTGAATCGACGTGATCGCCGCAAAAAACTTCTCGGCATCCTCGATCGACATGCTCAGGACCTCAGAGATGTTTTTTCCCTTGTAGCGAACCGTCAGCGTCTCTCGGTTGTAGCGCTGGCCGTGGCATTCTTCGCACTCGACGTAGACGTCGGGCAAGAAGTTCATCTCGATCTTGATCGTTCCGTCGCCCGAGCAGTTCTCGCAGCGGCCACCCTTCACGTTGAACGAGAAGCGCCCCGGCCCGTACCCTCGTTCCTTCGCCTCGATTGTCTCGGCGAACAGTGTGCGAATTTTGTCGAAAACTCCGGTGTATGTTGCGGGGTTCGACCGCGGGGTTCGACCGATGGGGGCCTGATCGACGTGAATCACCTTGTCGAGGTGATCGAGACCTGAGACCGATTTGTGGCGACCAGGAGTCTGCTTCGCGCCGTTGAGGCGGTTCGCCATGACCTTGTAGAGGATGTCGTTGACGAGTGAACTCTTTCCAGAGCCCGAGACTCCGGTTACCGCAACAAAGACACCCAGGGGGAAATCAACCTCGACGTCGACGAGGTTGTTCGCGGTCGCGCCGTGAACGGTGACGATTCGGTCCGCCGACCACGGTCGACGCTCAACTCGGTCGGACACCTTTTCGCGACCGGCCAAGAACGCCGCCGTGTGGGACTTCTTTTCTTTGAGCAGATTTGCCAGCGAGCCCGAGTGCACGACCTCGCCGCCGTGCTCGCCAGCCCCGGGACCGATATCGACAATCCAGTCGGCGGCGTGAATCGTGTCCTCATCGTGTTCGACGACGACCAGGGTGTTTCCGATGTCGCGCAATCGAATCAGAGTTTCGATGAGGCGGCGATTGTCGCGCTGGTGGAGGCCGATGGACGGCTCATCGAGCACGTACAGGACGCCGGTCAGTCCCGCGCCGATCTGTGTCGCGAGGCGGATTCGTTGCGCCTCGCCGCCAGAGAGCGTGCCCGCGGCTCGAGACATCGTCAGGTAACTCAATCCGACGTGCAGAAGGAAATCCAAGCGCGCGGTGATCTCGCGGAGTACCGCGGCAGCGACCTGCGCATCGCGATCGGACAGTGTCAGCGTGGTCATAAAGTCGTGGGCCGCCTGGAGCGAGAGGCTACACACCTCAGAAATCGACTTGTCGTTCACCGTGACGGCGAGAACTGCCGGAGCGAGACGCTGTCCCTGACAGTCTTCACACGGGACCGTTCGATGGAAAGCGCCAAATCGTTCCTTGGTCCACTCCCCTTCGGTTTCGGAGTATTTCCGCTCGACATAGGTGAGCACACCCTCAAAACCGCGCGACATCGACACCTTGCGTCCGTAGCGGTTACGCCACTTGATGACGACCTCGTGATTGTTGCCGAAGAGCACCGCGTTCTGAACTTCTTCAGTGAGGGCCTTCCAGGGAGTGTCAAGGCTGAAGTCGAGGTCGTGAGCGAGGCCCTCCGCCAAGCGTTCGAAGTACGGGTAGATCAGTTCTTTGCCGCCCGGTTTCCAGGGCAACACAACCCCCTGCCGGATGCTCATCTCGTGGTCGTCAAGAACGAGTTCGACGTCAGCCATCGATTGCGTGCCAATGCCATGGCAGGTCACACACGCCCCGAAGGGTGCGTTGAACGAGAACGTACGAGGCTCGATCTCTGTGAGCGTCAGAACGTGTTGATTGGGGCACGACAGCTTCTCGCTGAATGTGCGGTCTTCGTTCGTATCGACAAAGTTCGCCACGAGGACCCCTTGGCCGAGTTTGAGCGCAGTTTCGACGGAATCGTTAAGGCGTGAAACGTCACCTCCCGCGGCGAGACGATCGACAACCACCGAGATGTCGTGTTTCACCTGCTTCTTGAGCACCGGTGGTTCCGACAACTGAATCACGTCGCCGTCCACGAGCGCGCGCGCATAGCCCTGCCCGAGAAGGTCGGCAAATACCTCGACGAACTCGCCCTTTCGACCCTGAACGATCGGCGCCAGAATCTGGAATCGAGTTTCGGCGGGTAGGTCCGCAAGTTGGTCGGCGATCTGTTGGGCTGACTGCCGTTGAATCGCCTCGCCACACTCTGGGCAGTGTGGCACGCCGATGCGGGCCCACAACAGACGCATGTAGTCGTAGATTTCGGTGATTGTTCCGACCGTGGAACGCGGGTTTCGGTTCGTCGATTTCTGGTCGATAGAGACGGCCGGGGATAATCCGTCAATGAAGTCCACATCGGGGCGGTCGACCTGACCGAGGAATTGGCGCGCGTACGACGACAGCGATTCGATGTAGCGCCGCTGGCCCTCCGCAAACAGCGTGTCGAACGCGAGCGATGATTTGCCGGAGCCGCTCAACCCAGTGAAAACGACGAGCGAGTCACGCGGAATCGTCAGGTCGATGTTCTTGAGATTGTGGACACGCGCACCCTTGATGCTGATGACGTTCTTACCGGAGACGGGCGTTATCGACACTGTTCAATCCTAGGGTTTGCCAAGTTCGCGCGCGGAGCGGACCTGTTTCTTGAGGTCGTGGATTTCGTCCCGAAGGCGAGCCGCCAGTTCGAACTTAAGTTGTTCCGCTGCCGCGATCATCTGTTCGGTCAATTTGTCGATGACCACTTCGACATCGTCGTCGAGGTCGGCGAGTCCTTCGGTGTCGTAGACCTCGCGAGCGAGTGTTTCGGTAATGTCCGCGATGCGCTTTCGAATCGGGGTTGGGTCGATTCCGTGTTCGAGGTTGTAGGCCACTTGCGTCTCGCGACGCCGGTTGGTCTCGTCAATCGCCTGTTTCATGGCGTCCGTCTCGCGGTCGGCGTAGAGATGCACTTCGCCCGACACGTTGCGTGCGGCGCGCCCGATCGTCTGAATGAGCGAGGTCGCGCTGCGCAAGAAACCCTGTTTGTCGGCGTCGAATACGGCGACAAGTGACACTTCGGGAAGGTCGAGACCCTCGCGCAGGAGGTTGATTCCGACGAGCACATCGAAACGACCCGCGCGAAGTTCCGTGAGCAACTCGACTCGGCGCAGCGTGTCGACGTCCGAGTGAAGGTACTCGACCTTGACTCCCATCCCACGCAGGTAGTCAGTGAGGTCCTCGGCCATCTTCTTTGTGAGCGTCGTAATGAGAACGCGCTCGTCTTTGGCAACTCGCTGGCGAATGCTTTCGAGCACGTCATCGACTTGACCCTTGGTCGGTTTGACAATCACCTGGGGGTCGATGAGCCCCGTCGGACGGATGATCTGCTCGACGACGCTGTCGACGACTCCCATCTCGTACTTTCCGGGTGTTGCCGACAGGTAGACCTTCTGGCCGACCCTGCCCAAGAACTCCAGCCATTTGAGCGGTCGATTGTCGAGTGCGCTGGGGAGGCGGAAGCCATGTTCGACGAGGGTTCGCTTTCGGGAGGCGTCACCTTCGTACATCGCTCCGATCTGTGGAACGGTCACGTGGGACTCATCGATAATGACCACAAAATCATCGGGGAAATAGTCGATCAGAGTGTGTGCGGGCTCGCCTGGTTGCCGACCGTCCATGTGCATCGAATAGTTCTCAATACCGCTACAGAAGCCGATTTGTTCCATCATCTCGAGGTCGTACGTTGTGCGCATCCGAAGGCGTTGCGCTTCGAGGAGCTTGTTCTGGCCCTCCAGTACGGCGAGACGATCGGCCAGTTCCGCCTTGATATCCGTGATTGCCCGCCGCATCGTCTCGGTGCTTGCCGTGTAGTGCGAGGCAGGGAAGATGCTCACCGCATCCATGGTCTTGATTACCTCACCCGTGAGAGGGTGCAATTGATACAGCGCTTCGATCTCGTCACCGAACATCTCGATTCGCACCGCCAGCTCTTCGTACTGGGGGATGATTTCGAGCGTGTCGCCGCGGACCCGAAATTTGCCTCGACTGAAGTCAATGTCGTTGCGCTCGTATTGCATTCCAACAAAACGGCGCACGATGTCGGTGCGGCTGATCGTCTGACCGACCTGCAGCGCGAGCATCGCGTCAAGGTATTCCTCGGACGAACCGAGCCCGTAGATGCAGGACACGGTTGACACGACAATCACGTCGCGGCGGGACAGGAGTGCGTTCGTGGTGGAGTGACGCAGGCGTTCGACCTCTTCGTTAATCGCCGTGTCTTTTTCGATAAACGTGTCGGTTTGGGGCACGTAGGCCTCTGGTTGGTAATAGTCGTAGTACGAGACGAAGTATTCGACCGCGTTGTCCGGCATGAGTTCACGGAACTCGGTCGCGAGCTGAGCGGCGAGCGTCTTGTTGTGGACGAGAACGAGGGCAGGACGTTGGATCGCCTCGATGAGCCACGCAGTTGTCGCGGACTTTCCCGTCCCCGTAGCTCCGAGCAGGACGATGTCGGTTTCGCCCGCGTTGATCCGGGCAGCAAGTTCGGCAATCGCCTTCGGTTGGTCACCGCTCGGGATGTACTCGCTGATGACCCTAAACGGTCGTACGGCGCGAGTCGGTTCCATGTAACCAGACTAAGCCCGATGCGCGGCCGTGAGATCGGCCCAGATCAAGTCCGTTTGACTGATTGTGGATTCAATCGATTGGCTCGAATCGATCGTCCAGTCGGCGACCGATAGGCGCTCCTGTTCACTCGCTTGCGCGTCGATTCGGGATTGTGCAGCATCACTCGACATGCCCCTCAGAAGCACGAGACGGTCGTGGCGAATCCGCGGATCGCACGTCAACACGATTACCGTGTCGAAGTCGCCGACTCGATTCGACTCCACAAGCAGCGGGATGTCGTAGATGATGATGGCACCGGGGTCAGCGGACAGAATCGTGTCGACGCGGGATGCGAATTCGGCACCGATCGCGGGATGAACGATTGCCTCGAGGTCGCCACGTGCACTCGCATCGTCGAATACGAGTCGACCCAGAGCCGCTCGGTCGAGCTCGCCGTCGCTGTCGATGACTCCGAGACCGAACCGCTTCGAAATAGCGGCCAAAGTGGGCGAACCCGCGCGTTGTGATTGGCGCACGAGTTCGTCGGCAGAGAGCACGTGCGCCCCCAACTCGGCAAAGCGGTTCGCAACCGTAGTCTTTCCGGCTGCGATTCCGCCGGTCAA
The DNA here is from genome assembly GCA_947486475.1 of Microbacteriaceae bacterium. The sequence goes on from CANKTR010000003.1 coordinate 38,268, forward strand.
CGCGATGATAGGCACCCGTTCAGCGTAACGACAAGGGGTGGTCGTTTCCGACCACCCCCTGACGATGCGCGTTGTTACTCGGCTGTCTCACCCGCGAGCTTGTCGCGGAGCGCGATGAGCGCCTCATCCTCAGCGAGTGCGCCAGCGGCTTCGGCTTCTTTAGCCGGCGAGGCTGCCGATGTGTCAGCAGTGGGGGTTTCGGGCAGCGCGTCGGCTTCCGCGTTCATGCGGACGACCTGAATCTTGTGGGCTTCCCAACGCGCTTGCGCTGCGCTGTAGTCGAGTTCCCACTTGGTGCGCGACTCGTCGTGTCCGTCTTTCCACTCGCCCGTCGAGGGGTCGAACCCCTCGGGGTAGCGGTACGCGCCGGTCTCGTCGTAGTCGGTGGGCATTCCGTAGAGCGCCGGGTCAAACTCTGTGCTCTCGGGGTCGACGCCATCGTTGGCCTGCTTGAGGGACAACGAGATACGACGACGCTCGAGGTCAATGTCGATGATCTTGACGAACACGTCATCACTGACCGCGACCGCCTGCTCGGCGAGTTCGATGTGGCGTGCAGAGAGTTCCGAGATGTGCACGAGTCCCTCGATACCGTCAGCGACCCGAACGAAGGCTCCGAACTGAACAAGTTTGGTGACCTTGCCCGGTGCGATTTCGCCAATGGCGTGCTCGCGCGCGAACACCTGCCACGGATCTTCTTGGGTCGCCTTCAGCGACAGCGAGATACGTTCGCGGTCCTCCTCGATTTCGAGGACCTCGACCGTCACTTCCTGGCCAATTTCGACAACCTCGGAAGCGTGCTCGATGTGCTTCCACGAGAGTTCCGAGACGTGAATGAGTCCGTCTACGCCTCCAAGGTCAACGAACGCACCGAAGTTGACGATGGACGAGATGACACCCTTACGGATCTGGCCCTTCTGGATGTTGCCGAGAATCAAGTTGCGGCTCTCCGACTGGGTCTGCTCGAGCAGAGCGCGTCGCGACAGAACAACGTTGTTGCGGTTCTTGTCGAGTTCCAGGATTTTGGCTTCGATTTCTTGACCGAGGTATGGCGTGAGGTCGCGGACGCGGCGAAGTTCGATGAGCGAGGCGGGAAGGAATCCACGAAGACCGATGTCGACGATGACTCCACCCTTGACGACCTCGATGACGGTACCGGTGACGATTCCGTCGGCTTCCTTGACCTTCTCTACGTCTCCCCACGCTCGCTCGTACTGGGCGCGTTTCTTGGAAAGGATGAGACGACCTTCTTTGTCTTCCTTCTGGAGGACGAGGGCCTCGATCACATCTCCGACTTTGACAACCTCATCGGGGTTGACGTCGTGCTTAATGGAAAGTTCGCGGATGGGAATGACACCCTCCGTCTTGTAGCCGACATCGAGGAGAACCTCGTCGCGATCGACCTTGACGACGGTACCCTCAATGAGGTCTCCGTCGTTGAAGAACTTCAGCGTTTTTTCAACTTCGGCGAGGAAATCCTCGGCTGATCCGATGTCATTAATCGCGACCTGTTTGGTCTGGCTGGTTGTCATGTGTGTGGGTGCTCCAGTGGGGCATAAATAATGCCCTCGCAAATCTCTTCACGCGGGCGGCGGACAGGGATGCGCTGCCAGTCGGCAACAATCAAGTCTAACGCCCGCTCACGCGGGTTCGCAACCGCTACCAGTCCCCCAGCACGGCGGTGCGAAGGGTGTCAAGGCCCGTTCCGCCGATATCGAGGGCGCGTTTGTGCCACGCGGAGAGCGAGAATGAGGCGCCCTCTCGGCGTTCGGATTCGGTGCGAAGCTCCTCCCAAATGCGCTGTCCGATCTTGTAGGACGGGGCTTGCCCAGGCCACCCCAGGTAACGATTGACCTCAAACCGCACGAATTCGTCTTCCATGAGAACGTTGTCGCGCATGAAATCGTAGGCGAAATCCGCGCCCCAGACTCCGTTCCCGTCCGGCCGCTTCTTGCCGAGGTGGACTCCGATGTCCAAGACGACTCGCGCAGCGCGCATGCGCTGACCGTCTAGCATCCCGAACCGATCTCCGTCGTCGTCGAGATATCCGAGTTCCGCCATCAGGCGCTCGGCGTAGAGCGCCCAGCCCTCCGCGTGGCCTGATGAGCCAGCTAGTTGACGACGCCACGTGTTCAACTGAGCCGAGTTATAGACCGCTTGGGAAATTTGCAGGTGGTGTCCGGGCACGCCCTCGTGATAGACGGTGGTCGTTTCGCGCCAGGTGTCGAACTCGGTGACACCCTCTGGCACGCTCCACCACATTCGGCCGGCCCGCGAGAAATCGTCCGAGGGACCGGTGTAATAGATCCCGCCTTCTTTCGTCGGGGCGATGTGACACTCGAGATTGCGCATGGGTTCGGCGATGTCGAAGTGTTCCTTACCCAGCTCTCGCACCGCATTGTCCGAGAGTGTTTGCATCCAAGCCTGTAGCGCTTCGGTGCCGAGAATCTTTCGCGCCGGGTCGTTGTCGAGAGCCGCCACCGCGTCGGCAACCGAGCCGCCCGCGATTCGCTTCGCGAGGGTCTCTTGCTCTGACCTCATTCGGGCCAGCTCGTCGAGACCCCACTCGTACGTTTCGTCCAGATCGACCGTCGCCCCGAGAAAGTGTCGAGAATGTAACCCGTAGACCTCGCGACCTACGCCGTCGTGCTCGTGGGACGCCGGAGCGAGATTGTCGCGGAGGAACGTTGCGAACTCAAGGTACGCGAGACGCGCCGATTCCGCAGCCGTCCGAAGGTCGGCGCGCAACGATTCGGGCAGGTCGGCCGGCGCAGTGTTCGTTGCGAAGTCGACGAAGAAGCCTTCTGGACCTGCGTTTCGCTCCGCCTGAGAGATCACTTCAACAATCTGGCGTCGAGCGGGAACGAATCCCTGCCTTATTCCTTCGGCAAGGGTCTGCCGATAGCCACCCAGTGCCGACGAGACGTTGCCGAGCTTCGCCGCGATGGTTTCCCACGCGCCGATGTCGCCCGTTGGCATGAGATCGAAGACGTCCCGGATTCCTTGCGCGGGAGAGGCGATGTTGTTGAGGTCGCGTAAGTGCCACTTCGACTCACTCAATTCGAGTGCCAGTTCGAGGTCTCCCGTCAGGTCCAATTTGGTGACACGATCGACATCATCAACGGCCACGGCCGACCTCAGCGCAATGAGGGTCGAACTCACTGCCGCATCGTAGGCGGCGTGACCATTCGGCGAATAGTCAGCGAACTCGGTCACATCCCCGTCGCGACCCAGCCAAATTCGAAAATCGGGGTCCAGCACGCAGAGCGTGTCCACCCACGTCTCGGCGATGAGGTCGACGGCGGTCGGAGTGCGTTTTTCGGTCATGCGAGAAGCCTAGTGACCGGCCTCTTTCCAGGACAGTCCGAGCCCAATCTGCACGTCAAGCGGAACAGTGAGCGTGACGGCGTGTTCCATCGCTTCGTGGACGATTTCCTGCAGCCGATCGGTTTCGCCCGGCCCAACTTCAAAAATGAGCTCATCGTGCACCTGGAGCAGAAGCCTCGAGGTTAGTGACGCATTGCGCAGAGCGTCGACGGCGCGAAGCATCGCGATTTTCATGATGTCGGCCGACGTCCCCTGGATCGGCGCGTTCAACGCGGCTCGTTCGGCGTTGTCACGCACCATTCGATTCGAGCTGGCCAGGTCACCGAACTGTCGCTTCCGACCAAACACCGTCGTCGTGAAAAAATCTTTGCGGGCTTGTTCCACAACGGACCGGAGGTAGTCTCGCACTCCACCGAAGCGGGCGAAATAGTCGGACATGAGCGACTTGGCCTCTTTGTTGTCGATGCGCAGTTGCTTTGCGAGACCGAACGCGGACAGTCCATACGCGAGCCCGTAGGACATTGCCTTGACCTTCGACCGCATGGCGGGCGTAACGTCGGCGGGTTCGACACCGAACACCTTCGCCCCGACATAACGATGGAGGTCCTCTCCTGACCTGAATGCCTCGATGAGGGCTTCGTCTCCAGACAAGTGCGCCATGATGCGCATCTCGATTTGCGAGTAGTCGGCTGTGAGGAGTCGCTCGTGGGCGGAGTCCGAGACAAACGCGGCCCTAATTTGGGCCCCGACGTCGCTTCGAATCGGGATGTTTTGCAGATTCGGTTCCGATGACGACAATCGACCCGTCGTCGTGCCGGTCTGGTCGTAGGTGGTGTGGATTCGTCCATCCGATTGGATGCTCTTGCGCAGGACCTCGACGATCTGTGCAAGCTTGGTTTGTTCCCGATGCTCGAGCAAGCCGTCGAGAAACGGGTGGGGGTTCGACGCTTGCAGGTCCGCGAGTGACGCTGCGTCCGTCGAATAGCCGGTTTTCGTCGCACGTGTTGTGGGCATCCCGAGCGTGTCGAACAAGACTTCCTGGAGTTGCTTGGGCGACGACAGATTTATTTCGGTGCCGATGAGGGCGAACAGTTCGGCGGCCTTCGCGTCGGTGGTTGCGGTGAGACGCCCGTAGATGTCGTCCAGAATGGCCGCGTCCATAGCAATTCCGACTCGTTCCATGTCGAGAAGGACGGGAATGAGCGGCACCTCGATCTCGCGCTCGATCGACTGTTGACCGTCGTCCAGACGTCCGTCGAACTCCACATCAAGTTGCGTCAAAATCCACGCGGTCGTCGCGGTACTGGAGGGGTCGACCGAGGGAATGAGCTCATTCGGATCCGCAAAGGGGACATCGAGACCCGTGAGCGATCGAGCAACATCGGTTAGCGCAAGCGACTTTGTGGCCGAGTCGAGAAGCCACGCCGCTAACCGAGTGTCGCGAACAATGCCGCCGATCACGAGATCGAATTCCGCGAGTAGGTGACCGAGGGCCTTACCGTCGTGGACAATTTTCGGTGTCGGACCCGAGAGCCAGGCGTCGAACGCCACATGATCGAGTGAGCCACTCGCCCGAACGGACCTCACGCTCACGTCGTGGGTAGCTAGCCCAATAGCGAAGCCGTCATCGCCGCGTTCGATGAAGAGCCCGATTCGCCTATCGGCGTTGTCCGTCAACCATTTGGCAAGTTCTTCGTCCCCCATGTGGCGCGGAGTGGGGGCCGGGACCTGTTCACGGACTGGACTAGTCGGAGAATGTGTTGCCGCCGCAATCGCGACATCGGACGATGCCCCTTCAAACTGCAAGACACGTTGCTTGAGCGAACGAAACTGCAGTCGATCAAACACCTCAACGACCTCGGTCGGATCGATCGCGCGTCGGACCAATCCGTCGAGGGGAACGGGAAGTTCAAGATCGCGAACGAGTTTGTTGAGTCGCGCGTTGCGTTCGACGTTTCCGATCTGCTCGCGCAGATTGTTCCCGACGACACCGCCGATCTCGTCTCGGTGGGCGAGCACCTCGTCGAGTGATCCGTATTGCTGAATCCATTTGACCGCGGTCTTTTCACCGACCTTGTCGACCCCGGGAAGGTTGTCGGATGTCTCGCCGACCAGCGCCGCGATGTCTGGGTATTGATCGGGACGAATTCCGTATCGCTCCTCGACCGCCGCCGGGGTGTACCGCTTGAGTTCAGACACTCCACGCGCGCTCGGGTACAACACTGTGACCTTCTCGGTGACAAGTTGAAAGGTGTCGCGATCGCCCGAAACCACCAACACATCGAGGCCCGCGGCCTCTCCCTTCGTCGCCAGCGTCGCGAGGATGTCGTCCGCCTCGTAGTTCTCCATTTGCATCGTCTCGATCCGCATCGCGCGAAGAGCTTCCTGGAGCAGCGGAACCTGACCGATGAACTCCGGTGGCGTCTCGCCGCGGGTCCCCTTATATTCGGGATATTCGACGGTTCTGAAGGAATAGCGCGAAATATCGAACGCGACGGCGACGTGCGTCGGATTTTCGGCTTTGAGAATCGTGAGAAGCATTGACAAGAAGCCGTGAACCGCATTTGTGTGCTGCCCGTCGGAGGTCTGGAACGATTCGAGCGGAAGTGCGTAAAAGGCGCGGAACGCGAGCGAATGACCATCAATAACGAGAAGGGTAGGCTTTTGCGTGTCGCTCACGGCTTTAGCCTACCGAGCGCCGCCGACGGAAGGATTGACCTTTGGGAGTACTCGACAACCTTGACCCCGAGTTGCACGAGAGGTTTTCGTCGGGCGGTGGCGAACTGACCCGGAAGATGGGAATCGAACTCCTCGAGATCTCTGCAGAACGAACGGTCGGGCGGATGCCGGTCGAGGGAAATCGCCAGGTCGTCGGAATTCTGCACGGCGGAGCACACGTCGTTCTGGGCGAAACCCTGGGCAGCGTTGCGGCAGCGGTACACGCGGGCGCGGGCCGGTATGCGGTCGGAATTGACATCAACGCAACGCACACCAAGAGCATCGCGGATGGTTGGGTCACCGGCACCTGCACCGCCATCTCACTCGGAAAAACCATTTGCGTTCACGAAATCATCGTCACCAATGAGGCTGGCCAACGATTGTCTACTGTCCGCATTACCAACCTGTTGCGCGACCAATGATCGCGGCGCAATTTATTTTCGAGCCGGGCACATACGATGACGAGTTCCACGTACTGGATGTCGCAATCGACGACGCCGCGAAATCAACCGCTGGCTTTCTCGGCACCGACCGATGGGTGTCCGAGGATGGGCGCGTTGTCAACGCGATCTACTATTTCGCGGACATGGCGGCCCTCACCAAACTGGGACGCTTCGACGAGCACCGAAGCGCCAAGAGCCAGGTCGACCGTTGGTACAAGGGCTACCGCGTCATCGTGACAGAAGTCACCGCAACCTATGGGAACATGCCCCACATCGCCTCCGGCGACCTCTAGGCAGGTGGGTTGAGCTGCTCGATAACGGCTTGAGCAATTTCGGTCATCGTCAAGCGGCGGTCCATTGACGCTTTTTGAATCCAGCGGAACGCCTCGGGTTCGGTCAACTTCATCTTTTCTTGCAACAGGCCTTTAGCGCGATCGAGAATCTTGCGCGTTTCGAGCCGCTCGAGCGCATCGGTCACTTCCGCCTCCACGGCGAGAAGCTCTCGATGACGCGACAACGCCACTTCGATCTGCGGCAAGAGCCGTTCCGGCGTGAACGGCTTGACGACGTAGGCGATTGCGCCAGCCTCGACCGCTCGCGCAATGAACTCCGATTGTGCGAACGCCGTGAGCATCACCACCGGCGCCAGCCGCGCTTTACCGATTGCCTCAGCCGCGGTCAGTCCGTCCATTTTGGGCATCGTGATGTCCATGATGACGAGGTCGGGTCGAAGTTCCCGCGTGAGCTCGATCGCTGCTTCGCCGTCCGCCGCTTCGCCGACGACATCGAAACCGTTCTCACGCAAGACTTCAACAATGTCCATTCGGATGAGCGCCTCGTCCTCAGCGACAACAACGCGACGGGCTACGGTTTCACTCACGCGTTCAGCCTACGGTATCGTTTTCACCTGGAGCCGGATTGGCGGAATGGCAGACGCGAAGCACTCAAAATGCTTTGTCCGTGAGGGCGTGTGGGTTCAAGTCCCACATCCGGCACAACGAGAGGGCGGGGAACCATCCCCGTCCTTTCTTGATTCGTCAGCGCTTCGGCATCTCGGTGCCGACAACGTGCACGCGAATGTCGTTCGTCGAACCGGCAACTCCTGGAGGCGAACCCGAGATCACGACGACCTTGTCCCCCTTCACCGCCAGACCCTCCGCCAGAAGTGATTCGTCGACCTCGGTGAACATCTGATCTGTGTGTGTGACCGGGTCAACCAGATAGGACGTGATTCCCCAGTACAGAGCCATGCGACGCCGAATCGACTCGTCTGTTGCGAAGGCCTTCATGGGAATGCGGAAGCGAAGGCGCGACATGCGGCGGGCCGAGTCTCCCGACTCTGTGAAAACACACACGTATTTCGCCTCGACGAAGTCCGCGACATCGGCTGCGGCGAGAGTGATTGCTCCGCCCTGAGTGCGCGGCTTTGTACCGAGGGGCAGAATGCGCTCCAGACCGTGCTCTTCCGTGTTTTCAATGATTCGCGCCATTGTGGCGACGGTGATGGCCGGGAAAGCACCGACACTCGTTTCACCAGAGAGCATGACAGCGTCCGCTCCGTCGAGAATCGCATTCGCAACGTCGGACGTCTCGGCACGAGTTGGGACGGGTGACGAAATCATCGACTCGAGCATCTGGGTTGCGACGATGACGGGTTTCGCCATGCGGCGGGCCGCTTCGACGGTGCGCTTTTGAACAAGCGGTACCTGCTCGAGGGGTAATTCGACACCGAGGTCACCACGAGCGACCATAATCGCGTCAAAGGCCTCAACGATTTCCCCGATCGCCTCAACCGCTTGGGGCTTTTCGATCTTGGCGATAACGGGGAGCCTAATTCCTTCTTCCGCCATAATTTCGTGCACTCGCGTGACGTCCGACGCACTGCGCACGAACGAGAGCGCGATGTAATCGGCCCCGATGCGAAGACCCCATCGCAGATCGTCTTCGTCCTTCGTGCTCAGCGCGGGGACGTTGACGGCGACACCGGGGAGGTTGATCCCCTTGTTGTTAGAGACGGTCCCGCCAACGACAACCTCGGTGCGAACCCGAACACCGTCGGTGTCGAGAACTCGCACGTTCACCTTGCCGTCATCGATGAGAAGTGTGTCACCGGCAGCAACGTCTTGTGGCAACCCCGTGAACGTCGTCCCACAGATTTCTTTAGTGCCCTCGATGTCTTCCGTCGTGATCGTGAAGATGTCGCCGATGGCGAGTTCGTGGGGACCGTCGGCAAACTTCCCGAGACGGATCTTGGGCCCCTGCAGATCCACGAGCACGGCAATCGGCTTTCCAAGGTCCGCTGCAACCTTTTTGATGTTGGCGAAGACCGCTTCGTGGATCTCGTACGTGCCGTGGCTGAGATTCATGCGGGCAACATCGACACCCGCTTCGACGACGGCTCGGATTGTGTCATAACTGTTCGTTGCCGGTCCCAGCGTGGCAACAATCTTTGCGCGTCTCATGTTGTCCTTCGTGGTGGGGTGTGGACTTCGTTAGAAGTGTATCGGGGCGTCATGCGCGGAAACCGGGATCGGCAGTGTCGTGCGACCGCGAAGGTACTCATCGGCGCGAGCCGCAGCGGCGCGGCCCTCGGCAATCGCCCAGACGATAAGCGACGCTCCTCGACCAGCGTCTCCGGCGACAAACACACCGGGGATGTTGGTGTCATAGGTGCTATTCCGTGCGACCGTTCCGCGCGACGACAAGTCGATGTGCAGCTGGTCAACGAGGACGCTGGACTCAACGCCCGTGTAACCGAGCGCGAGGAGAACGACGTCCGCCGGAAGTGTCTTCTCACTCCCCGTTTGGGGTCTGCGCGTGCCATCGACGAACTCGGTTTCCGCGACAACAAGTCCGGTTAGTTCACCTCGCTCGTTGCCGACGAATTCGACCGTGGATGCGAGATACGTGCGCTCCCCGCCCTCCTCGTGAGCGCTCTGCACCTCGAAGAGTTGCGGGTTCATCGGCCAGGGTTGGGTCGCCGGACGCTCGATCGGTGGCTGTTTGCCGATGGCGAGCGTCGTGACGCTCGCCGCTCCCTGTCGAAGAGCGGTTCCCAGACAGTCCGCGCCGGTGTCGCCACCTCCAAGAATGATGACGTTCTTTCCCGCGACGTCGATGTGTCCGACAGTGTTCTCCCCCGCGACAGCACGATTGGAGGGGACAAGGTAATCCATCGCGAAGTGAATACCCGACAGTTCTCGGCCTGTGATGGGTAAGTCCCGCTCAACCGGTGCGCCGGTTGCGACGATGACCGCGTCGTACCGTTCCTGAAGCTCAGCCCACGTGACGTCGACTCCGATCGTCACTCCTGTTCTGAATCGGGTTCCCTCCTCGCGCATCTGGCCGATGCGGCGGTCGATGTGACGTTTTTCCATCTTGAAATCCGGAATTCCGTAGCGAAGCAGTCCCCCGACGTGGTCGTCCCGCTCGTAGACGGCCACAGTGTGCCCAACCCGCGTCAGCTGTTGCGCCGCGGCGAGACCCGCGGGACCAGAACCGACGATGGCGATGGTCTTGCCGGTGAGGCGGTCGGGTAGAACGGGGTTGATGTAACCCTTTTCCCACGCGGTGTCGATGATCGCTAGCTCTGCCTGCTTGATGGTGACGGCCGGCTGGTTTATGCCCAGAACACACGATGATTCACACGGCGCCGGACAGAGCCGCCCCGTGAACTCGGGAAAGTTGTTGGTAGCGTGAAGTCGCTCACTCGCCGCCCGCCACTCGTCGCGATGGACCAAATCGTTGAATTCGGGGATCAGGTTCCCCAGCGGACAGCCTTGGTGGCAGAACGCAACACCGCAGTCCATGCATCGCCCAGCCTGACGCTCAATCTGTCCCGATTCACGCTCGGCGTAGACCTCTTTCCAGTCGCGCAAGCGAATTGACACCGGCCGACGTTCGGGGGTTTCGCGCGTCGTTGTCTTCAGAAATCCTCGGGGGTCAACCACCGGTCACCTCCATGATTTGCCGCCACGCTTCCGCGCCGTCGGGGTCGCTTCCCGCATCGATTGCCGTGTTACGGATGATGGTTACACGGCGGAAATCGCGCGGTGTTATTGCCGTGATGCGATCGCGAGTGGTAGGCCAGGCGTTGAGAAGCTCGGTGCCATAGAGCGAACCCGTTTCGGTAACGTGAGTGGTGAGCAACCCTCGAACCGTTTCGGCGTCATCGTCCGTCAACGACGTCAATTCGAGCTCACCGGAACGAATCGCGGCCTGGTTGACGGACGCGACGTCGAGATCGAGGACGTAGGCGTATCCGCCGCTCATACCGGCTCCAACGTTACGACCGGTCGAGCCGAGGATGAGAGCAATCCCCCCGGTCATGTATTCGAGCGCGTGGTCGCCAGTGCCTTCGACGACGGCCACAGCACCCGAGTTACGAACCGCGAAACGTTCCCCCACGACGCCCGCTATATACATCTCACCGCTCGTTGCCCCGTACCCTACGACGTTGCCAGCGATGATGTTGACGTTGGACGGGAACGTTGACTCGAGGGGCTGGCGCAGCACGATTCGACCGCCGCTGAGGCCCTTGCCGACATAGTCGTTCGAGTCCCCGATGAGGCGAAGGGTTATTCCGCGGGGAATGAAGGCGCCCAGTGATTGCCCGGCCGAACCGGCGAGCGAAATGTCGATGGTGTCTGGCGCAAGACCGTTTTCGCCGTGTGCTGTGGTGACGAAATGCCCGAGCATCGTGCCGATCGCGCGATCAGTGTTGCGGATGTCGGCCGTGAGTGAGACCGGTGTCCCGTCGGCAAGCGCTCCCGCTGCGTCGCGAATGAAGGTGTGGTCAATGTGAGCCTCTAGCTCGTGGTCCTGTTGGCTCACGTTATATCGCGGAGCATCGTCGGCGAATACGGGACCGCGGAGAACGGGCGTGAGGTCGAGCCCTTCGGTCTTCCAGTGGTTGACCGCACGGTCTACATCGAGAATCTCGCGGTGACCAATCGCTTCCTCCAGCGTCCGAAACCCCAACGATGCCAAAATCGCGCGAACCTCTTCCGCGAGGTACTCAAAGAACGTCTCGACGAACTCGGGTTTGCCGTTGAAACGCGCTCGCAAGAGCGGATTTTGCGTCGCAACTCCGACTGGGCACGTGTCGAGGTGGCACGCGCGCATCATGATACAACCACTCACAACCATCGGAGCGGTCGCAAAACCGTATTCCTCCGCGCCAAGAAGTGCTGCAATGACGACGTCTCGACCCGTTTTCATCTGACCATCGACCTGCAGCACAATTCGCCCGCGCATATCGTTCAGCATGAGCGTTTGCTGCGCCTCCGCGAGCCCCAGTTCCCAGGGGGTCCCCGCGTGCTTCAGCGACGACAGCGGGCTGGCACCCGTCCCACCATCGTGACCCGAGATCAGAATGACATCGGCCTTCGATTTGGCGACGCCGGTCGCGACGGTTCCGACCCCCGCCTCGGACACAAGTTTGACGTGGATTCGTGCGGAAGGATTCGAACGCTTGAGGTCGAAGATGAGTTGCTTGAGGTCTTCGATCGAATAGATGTCGTGGTGTGGTGGAGGTGAAATGAGACCGACACCCGGTGTCCCCATCCGCGTTCTCGCAATCCACGGGTAGACCTTGTTCGACGGAAGTTGCCCTCCCTCTCCCGGCTTTGCGCCCTGCGCCATCTTGATTTGGATGTCGTCGGCGTAAGTGAGGTACATGCTGGTGACCCCAAATCGACCGCTGGCGACCTGTTTGATCGCGCTGCGACGCTCGGGGTCCAACAGGCGGTCGACGGATTCGCCGCCTTCACCGGTATTCGATCGAGCACCAAGCCGGTTCATTGCGATAGCGAGCGTCTCGTGCATCTCTTGAGATATGGCCCCGTAGGACATTGCGCCCGTCGAGAATCGACGAATAATGTCGTGCGCAGACTCGACCTCATCCAGAGGAACCGATACGCGATCGCTCGCGAAACGGAAAAGTCCTCGAAGCGTCATGAGCCGTTCGGCCTGTTCATCGACGGCCGTGGTGTAGTCACGGAAAATGTCATAGCGCTTCTCCCGTGTCGCGTGTTGCAACTTGAACACGGTCTCAGGATTAAAGAGGTGGGGAGGTCCTTCGCGTCGCCAGGAGTACTCGCCGCCCACGGGAAGAACTTCGTGGAATGTCGCGGGGTTACCGTAGGCGACCTCGTGCCGACGACGCGTTTCTTCGGCGATGACGTCCATCGTCACACCACCGAGAATGCTCGTGACCCCGGTGAAATAGCGATCGACCAGGTCCGTACTGAGACCAACCGCTTCGAATGCCTGCGCACCGGCGTACGACGCGACCGTGGAGATACCCATTTTGGACATCGTTTTGAGCAGTCCCTTGCCCAATGCGTAAATGATGTTAGCGACAGCCTCTTCGGGTGTGATCCCGGTTATGAGACCGGTTCGAACCAACAGTTCGGCGGTCTCCATGGCGAGGTAGGGATTAATCGCCGACGCACCGAACCCAACAAGGGTGGCGACGTGGTGTACCTCTCGGACGTCTCCCGCCTCGACAATCAGGGAGGACTGCATCCGCCGACCGGTTCGGATCAGGTGGTGGTGAATTGCCGACAACATCAGGAGCGACGGGATTGGAGCGAGGTCTGCGTCCGAGTCGCGGTCGCTGAGAACAACGAACATCGCCCCGTCGTCGAGGGCCGAATCAACCTCCGCACACATGTGGTCGAGCCGTCGCTCCATCGCCTGCGCGCCCTCGTCGATCCGGTACAGCCCCGAGATGACGTGGGTCACGAGACGTCCGTCGTGCTGCAGGTGAATTATTTTGGCGAGTTCATCGTTGTCGATAACGGGAAAGGACAGAGAAACCTGGCGCGCGTGGCCCGGTGTTGCATCCAGTAGGTTTCGTTCAGGACCGAGCCCAACGTGCAACGATGTCACGATTTCTTCACGAATTGCATCCAGTGGTGGGTTGGTGACTTGCGCAAACTGTTGAGCGAAATAGTCGAACAAGAGTCGGGGGCGTTCCGACAGCACCGCCACCGGCGAGTCGCTCCCCATCGCGCCCAGGGGTTCCGCGCCGGATTGCGCCATCGGCATAATCAGGATTCGGACTTCTTCTTCCGTGTATCCAAAGGTCTTCTGGCGCCGTTGGACGGACGGAGCGGTGTGAATGATGTGTTCGCGCCACGGGAGCTCCTCGAGCGCAATCGCGTTATCGCGGGCCCACTCCCCCCACGGGCCGGCCGCCGCAATAGTATCCTTGACTTCAGCGTCCTCAATAATGCGGCCGTTGACCGTGTCCACGAGGAACATCCGTCCCGGCTGCAGGCGTCCTTTGAGAACGACCTTCTTCGGGTCAACGTCGTAGACGCCAATCTCGGATGCCATAACCACGAGCCCATCGTCGGTGACGAGGAATCGACCCGGTCGTAGGCCATTGCGATCCAGTGTGGCGCCGGCTATTGAGCCATCCGAAAACGCGAGTGCCGCGGGTCCGTCCCAGGGTTCCATGAGTGACGAGTGGTAACGGTAAAAGTCTCGTCGCGCGGGGTCCATCGATTCGTCATTTTCCCACGCCTCGGGGACCATCATCATGATCGCATGGGGCAACGAACGCCCCGCCAACTCGAGGAGTTCCACCACCTCGTCGAACGACGCCGAGTCGCTCGCGCCGTCGGTCACAATCGGAAAAAGAGACGTCAAATCACCCATTAGGTCGGACGACAACTGCGACTGACGTGCGCGCATCCAGTTCCGATTCGCGTTGACCGTGTTGATTTCTCCGTTGTGCGCGATGTACCGAAAGGGTTGAGCGAGCGGCCACGACGGAAAGGTGTTGGTCGAGAAGCGCGAGTGAACGACGGCAAGTGTGGATTCAACTCGGTCATCCGAGAGATCGGGAAAGAACGGCTCAAGTTGGAGTGTTGTCACCATGCCCTTGTACACGATTGTGCGGCTGGAGAGGGACGGGAAGTAGGTCGCCAACTCACGCTCGGCGCGCTTGCGAAGTCGAAATGTTTTCCTATCGAGGTCGATACCCGACGCTGTGCCGTTGACGTCCGAGACGAAAACTTGCTCGAACGCGGGCATCACGTCCCGCGCCAAACTCCCAAGGTGTTCGGGATCAATGGGAACCGTGCGCCAACCGAGCACATCGAGACCTTCACTCGCCGCTATTTCGCGAATTCGCGCCTTTTCCGATTCCCGTTCCGCACTGTCCAGAGGGAGGAACGCGATGCCGGCCGCGTAGTTTCCCTGAGCGGGCAGATCGAACGGCAGGACGGCTCGGAAAAAGCGGTCTGGTATCTGAATCTGGATTCCCGCTCCGTCGCCGGTGCCCGCGTCAGAGCCGACCGCGCCTCGGTGCTCCAGGTTACGAAGGCTTGACAGTGCGATAGCGATAATGTCGTGTCCCGCGTAACCGCGAATCGTTGCGACCATCGCGAATCCACACGAGTCTTTCTCATGGGAGGGGTTATACAGACCAATTCGCTCGGGAATGGCGCTGAAGCGATCAAATGGGTTCAGCACAAGTCGTCATCCTTCCGGGGAGCAGGGACGACGCTGGCCCTCGGTCAACAAGGTGTCAATCTCAACGAGAGGAGCTTGTGGCGCCCGATCGCGACGTGGTGGACTCGGCTTCGACGGCGAGTTCCTCCGCGGTATAGGTGTCTTCCGATGCTACCCCAGTTTGGGAATCCGGACCTCGTCCGGGGACGTACGCGGCGGGTTCGAAGCCGGGGTGGCGCCGCGCCTGTACGAGGTAGATCGCGATACCGAGCAGCACGGCGGCGACCGCTCCCCAGACGTTAACACGAACACCGAGGAATGACTCACTCGGGTCGAGTCGAATGGTTTCGATTGCGATCCGCCCGAATCCGTACCAGACGAGATACACCGCGAAATTTCGGCCCCACTGAAGACTGAAGCGACGACCGACCCAGATGATGACCACTGCGCCGACTAGGTTCCACAGGGCTTCGTAAAGGAATGTGGGGTGAAACAGTGTCTCCGCCGGCAATCCCAGTGGGAACGCGGGATTAAGAGAGTCAATCTCTAATCCCCAGGGTAGATCGGTTGGCCCCCCGTACAGTTCTTGGTTGAAGTAGTTTCCGAATCGTCCGATTGCTTGAGCGATGATGAGCCCGGGAGCGATGGCATCGAGTAACGCGGTGAAACGAAGCCCGCTGACGCGACAACCAATCCAGCCGCCGACCGCACCCAACATGAGTGCACCGAAAATCGCGAGGCCGCCCTCCCACACATAGAACACGCGCGCGATATCTTGGCCGGCAAAGTAGTCCGCGGGATGGGTGATCACGTGGTACGCGCGACCGCCGGCGATTCCGAGCGGAATCGCAAAGAGGGAGATGTCCAGGATCAACCAGGATTCAACACCACGCGCGACGAGGCGACGATTGGTCACGACGAGCCCGACGACGATACCCAGCAGGATGCACAGCGCGTATGCGTGAACAGTCAGATCGAACGTCGCCCAGGTAGCGCCAATGTCACGAAGCCATTGTCCGATATTGAACGAACGCCACTCGGGGGGCGGAGACGGGATGCTGGCGAGAATCACGGACGTCCTTTCGACATGTTCAGCCTAAGCCTGAGGGGAGACGAGACCCGACACGAGTTCCGTTGCGACCCGCGCGACGCCTGAGGCACCGCCATCGGCGAGAGCGGACACGAGATGCGAGCCGACAATGGCGCCGGATGCGTAGCCCGTGACGCTGCGAACCTGGTCCGCCGTCGAAATACCCACGCCCACGCACACACGCGTTGCGCCTAACCCAGTGAGACGCCCCACGAGCGTGCGTGCCGCGACATCAACGTCGGCGCGAGCACCGGTGATCCCCATCGTTGATACCGCGTAGACGAATCCGCGGGAGTGGGCAATTGCCGACTGAAGACGTGCATCGGTCGACGATGGCGCAGCGAGAAATATACGGTCTAAACCGTAGGCATCAGACGCGGTGAGCCACTCGGACGCCTCGTCGGGAATCAAGTCGGGCGTGATGAGACCGGATCCCCCCGCCACCGTGAGATCGTTGGCAAAGCGATCGACTCCGTACTGGACAACGGGGTTCCAATACGTCATCACCAAGATGGGGGTGTCGACCCTCGCGTTCACAGCGCGGATGATGTCGAACAGTTGCGCGAGGCGAAAACCCGCTGCCAGCGACGCGTTCGTTGCACGCTGAATCACAACACCATCCATCACGGGATCGGAATACGGCACACCCAGCTCGATAATGTCGACACCAGACTCGGACAACGCGATGAGCGCATCGATGGACGATTGAACGTCCGGGAAACCTGCCGGTAGGTAGCCAATCAGCACTCCGCGTCCGTCTGCGTGTGCCGCGTCGATGACCGACTCCACCCGCGAACTCATCGCACGTCCGTGATGAAACCAAAATAACGACCTGCTGTTTCCATGTCTTTGTCTCCACGCCCAGAGAGGTTAATGAGGATGATGTCCGATGGCGCGAGCGTTCGTGCCAAGTCGAGTGCGCCCGCCAATGCATGCGCGGTCTCAATCGCGGGAATAATCCCTTCGGTCCGCGAAAGATCCATCATCCCTTGCATTGCTTCGGCATCCGAGATGCCGACGTAGGTTGCCCGCCCGCTATCTTTCAGCCACGCATGCTCGGGCCCGATACCGGGGTAATCGAGTCCAGCCGAGATCGAGTGGGACTCGATTGTCTGACCGTCTTCATCCTGTAGAACGTAGGTCCTCGCACCGTGCAAAACGCCGGGACGGCCGCGCTGCAGCGTCGCCGCATGCCGAGGCGTACCAATCCCATCGCCGGCCGCTTCGTAGCCGACCAACGCAACATCATCGTCGAGAAACGCATGGAAGATGCCCATCGCGTTGCTTCCACCGCCAACACACGCAACGACGGCGGTGGGCAGCCGACCTTCGGTCGCGAGGATTTGTTCGCGCGATTCGTTACCAATGATTGAATGAAAGTCCCGAACCATCACGGGGAACGGGTGCGGACCAGCGACGGTGCCCAGTAGATAATGTGTGTCCTCAACGTTGGCGACCCAGTCCCGCATTGCTTCGTTGATCGCGTCTTTGAGCGTGCGCGAACCGTTAACGACCGGAACGACCTCGGCGCCCAACAGTTTCATTCGCGCAACATTGAGGGCTTGTCGTTCCGTGTCAACTTCGCCCATGTACACCACACAGGACATCCCCATGAGCGCGGCTGCTGTCGCCGTGGCCACGCCGTGTTGTCCGGCACCAGTCTCGGCGATGAGACGAGTCTTACCCAACCGCTTGGCAAGCAGCGCTTGCCCCAATACATTGTTGATCTTGTGCGAACCGGTGTGATTGAGGTCTTCGCGCTTCAGAAGGATTCGCGCGCCACCGGCGAGGGCAGCAAAACGCGGGGCCTCGGTGATGATCGACGGTCGGCCCGTATACGAACGATGAAGCTCGGCAAGTTCGGCCTGAAAGACCGCGTCGGTCTTGGCGGCGGTGTACGCCGCGTCGAGCTCATCCAGGGCAGCAATGAGCGACTCCGGCACGAAACGACCACCGTATTCGCCGAAGTACGGGCCGAGTTCTGCGCGCAGTGACATCAGTTCACCTCTCGGAATTGTTCGACGACAGAACGGGCGTTTCCGGCCGTCACGAGTGCTTCGCCGACGAGGACGACGTCAGCACCCGCAGAACGGTATGCCCTCACATCGTCGACCGAGTCGACCGCGGATTCGGCCACCGCAATAGCGTCACGAGGAATGAGATCACGAACCGATCCGAAGAGCGATCGATCGAGTTCGAAGGTGGACAGGTCTCTCGCATTCACACCAATCAGCCCGGCACCAATGTCGGCAGCCTGGCGGACCTCGTCAGCGGAGTGGGCTTCAACCAGAACCGTCAAACCCAACTGGCGCGAGAATTCGTGAAGCCGCTCGAGAACGGCACTGTCCAGAGCCGCGACGATCAGCAGAACGATGTCTGCGCCGGCGGCGCGAGCCTCGAGGATTTGATATTCCTCCGAGATGAAATCCTTTCGCAACAACGGCACCGCGACTCGTTCTCGAACGTCAGCAAGGTCGCGCAGAGTCCCGCCGAAACGTCTTTCTTCCGTCAACACTGAGATGGCGTCCGCGCCACCCTCGACATAGGCCTCGGCGAGCGCGGGGGCATCGGCTATCGGCGCGAGCTCGCCCTTGGACGGACTCGCCCGCTTTATCTCGGCTATCAGCCGAATGTGGCGCGTCGGCGCAAGCGACTGATAGGCATTGATCGGTTCCGGAGACCCCAACGCACGACGCTCTATCTCAGCGTACGAAACAGTTTCGCGCCGCGTCGCCGCGTCCTCGAGCGCGCCCGCGGTGAGAGCCTCCAGCACGACTAGTGTGAGGCCTTGGTCTTTGAGCCACCGACGCCATAGCCAACCTTGGACATCAGTGATCCAACGAGCGGTCCGATGATAAGAAGAGCGGAGCTAACCCAGACCAGTAAAGGCATGTCGACCCAGAAAAACCACGTTCCGGCGGCGGCACCGATGAGCATGATTGTTACTCCGGTCCAGGCAGCCGGAGAAGACCCGTGTCCGGGGTCGTGGGTGTCGTTCATGTCGTTCCTCCTCGCCCTAGTCTAGCGCGGGGCTGATTGCGTTCGCAGCGGCTATTGCCCTTAGCGGAGCGGCCGCCTTGTGTACTGTCTCGTCGTACTCAGTCTGCGGAACCGAGTCAGCGACGATTCCGGCCCCGGCCTGTACCGATGCGGTTGTGCCCACAATAACCGCCGTTCGAATAGCGATCGCAAGGTCCGAGTCCCCGCCGAAACCGATATAGCCGACGACTCCCCCGTACACTCCGCGCCCGGCGGGTTCGAGTTCGTCGATGATGTCGAGCGCCCGAGGTTTCGGTGCTCCAGAGAGGGTTCCGGCAGGAAATGTTGCCCGAAAAACATCGACCGGCGTTGCCCCTGGCGCGAGATCGCCCTCGACGCTCGAGACGAGATGCATGATGTGTGAAAAGCGTTCGACGTTCATGAACTCGGTCACCTCGACCGTGCCGGGTGTGCACACCTGCGAAAGATCATTGCGTGCCAAATCGACGAGCATCAGGTGCTCGGCGCGTTCTTTCACATCGGCCAACAGTCCTTCGGCAAATAGTGCGTCGCGCTCCGGTGTTTCGCCGCGCGGCCGACTGCCAGCAATCGGGTGGCTGAACACTCGATCGTTGGCGACCTTGACGAGCGCTTCGGGCGACGAGCCTACGACCGCGAACGGGACACCATCAGCGCTCTCGAGGTTGAGAAGGTACATGTAGGGCGACGGGTTCAGTGCGCGCAACATCCGGTACACGTCGGTGCTCGATGCCGTGACGTCCGAATCAAAGCGCTGGGAGATCACGACCTGAAAGACATCGCCGTCACGAATGAAGTGTTGTGCGCGAGAGACAGATTCGAGGAATTGATGGCGTTCTGTGCGATAGGAAGGATTCGGTTCTGTCGTTTTGGGTGGCGTCAAGGGCGACAGCGGAACGGCGGTCCGAAGGCTCGCAGTAATGTCGTCGAGGCGAGACTGAGCCGATCCCCACAGCCCATCACGGTCATCAGTGACAAGCACCGCGGTCGCGACGTGGAGCAGCGATGTTCGATGGTCGAACACGAGAAGGTCGCGAACGAACAACAGCGACTGCGCCGGCACTCCCGATTCGTCCGGTGGAGCATCCGGCAGATTTTCAATCTCGCGAATCGTGTCCCAGCCCAGATACCCAACTAGCCCGCTCGTCAGTGGCGGTAATTCGAGCGGTGCGGGCGAAGCCCACCGCGCGTAGAGCGAGTCGAGAGCGTCAAGCCGTTTGGTCGGGACGGACCCACCGAAGGCGCGTTCTTCCGACAACCCGTTATCGAGCCACACCGAGATGTTGTCCCGCTCGGTGAGACAGCCCCACGCCGAGAGACCCACGAACGAATAGCGGGACCAGATTCCGCCCTGTTCGGCCGATTCCAGCAGGAAGGTTCCAGGCCGACCCTCGGTGATGTGTGAATACAGAGCAACAGGCGAAACCGAATCAACGAACACGGAACGAATGACCGTCACGACAGGACCCTTGGTGGCGGCGGCGTCAAACTCGGCCCGCGTGGTTGTCATACATTCACATCCTTGAGTCGTCGGAGCCTGATGGACGTCGAATTATCGCCGAGGACTGATCCCCGACGACCAAATCGCTATCGAACAGCGAGGAGGTCGATGACAAAAACGAGCGTCTGTCCCGAGAGACGGTGCCCCCCGCCAGCCGGTCCATAGGCCCACATCGGAGGACAGATCAACTTTCGACGCCCACCGACCTTCATACCGGGGATGCCTTCTTGCCAGCCACGAATGAGTCCGTTGAGCGGAAATTCGATGCTCTCGCCGCGATTCCACGATGCGTCGAACTCTTCACCCTCGAACGTCACGCCGAGGTAATGAACATCGACGCTTCCGCCGGGAACCGCCTCGTCGCCGTCACCAACGGTCATGTCTTCGATGACGAGTTCGCTAGGTTCGGGCCCCAGCGTGGGTTCGATTTCGGGCTTATTCATTTCGCTCCTCGTGATGTGAATGTTCTCGGGCAATCTTACGGAGATTCTCGATGGCAAAGGATGGATTGTCCGTTCCGTAGACGGCAGATCCCGCCACGAATGTGTCCGCGCCCGCTTCGGCCGCGAGTTCAATGGTAAGAGCGTCGACTCCACCGTCAACCTGAATCCACAAGTCGGTGCCGGTCTTAGCACGGAACGCCGCGACCTCTCTCACTTTATTCATCTGGTCCGCCATGAACTTTTGCCCACCGAAACCCGGCTCGACCGTCATCACCAGAATTTGGTCGAAGTGGTGCGCGATCTCTTCGATGGCGGAAAACGGTGTCGCAGGTTTGAGCGCCAGACCGACCCTCGCTCCAATGGCCCGAATCGTAGCGGCAGTCGCGACCGGGTCCACCGTCGCCTCGACGTGGAGTGTGACGGAATCAACGCCCAACTCGGCATAGCCCGGCGCCCAGCGATCCTGATCCGCAATCATCAAATGGACATCCAGCGGAATCGGTGAGGTTGCCTTGATGCGTTCCACCATCTGAGGACCGAACGTCAGATTCGGGACGAAGTGGTTGTCCATGACATCAACGTGAGCGAAGTCCGCGTTGTCAATTCTCGCGAGATCGCGCGC
The DNA here is from genome assembly GCA_947486475.1 of Microbacteriaceae bacterium. The sequence continues at coordinate 59,896 of CANKTR010000003.1, forward strand.
CATATCGGCGAAATCGGCGCTGAGAATGCTGGGGTTTATTCGAACGGTCATTGGCGTCAGGCTACCGCGTTCGACGGATCAACTGGATGAACATCGCGTCGGTGTGGTGGCGGTGCGGATACAACTGCACCGCGCTTCCTCGACCTGCGTTGCTGAGCGACGGGGCTACGGTTGACAGGACAGTAGCTGTATCGAGTATTTCGGCATCCGAGTGTTCGGTGAGAACCGCGTCGACGACCTCGACCGTTTCCGCTGCGAGCGGTGAGCAGGTCACGTAGGCCACAACTCCCCCGACCGTGAGGCTGCCAATCGCAGACGAGAGCAATTCGCGCTGTAACGGCACGAGCTCGACAAGATCGTCCGTGTGTTTCCGCCATCGCGACTCCGGTCGCCGGCGTAGCGAACCGAGACCCGTGCAGGGCGCGTCCACAAGAATGCGGTCGAACGCGTTGGGGTTCGCGGCACACAATCGTCGACCATCCTGAACGGTTACGGGAATGCTGTCCCCGAATGGCGCGAGCGAACGACGCACGAGTTCTGCTCGATGCGCCTGGACCTCGTTCGCCAGGAGTGTGGCGCCGCTGGGTATCGCGATGGCGGCAAGCAGTGCTGTCTTCCCCCCGGGCCCCGCACAGAGATCGAGCCAGCGTTCGTTCGGTTGAATCGGGAACGCCTGGGTCAACGCCAACACCGCCAGCTGTGATCCCTCGTCCTGGACGCGCACGACACCGTCGGAAATCCCCGCGATATCGGACAATGCTCCGCCTCCGGAATGAAAACCGTAGGGCGAATGTTGTGTGAGCTGCGCGTCGACCGGCCGCATCGCAAGACCCGGCAGCGCAATGAGCGTCGGAACCGGTGCGTCATTGTTGGCGACGAGAAGGTCGACAACGTCAACCAGCCCGACCAGCTCGATGAACTCTCGCACGATCCAGTCGGGGTGCGAGTGCGAAATCGCCAGTGCGTCAACCTCGGTCCTGTTTTCCGTGACCATCGATCGCCACTCCTCTGGATCTCGGCGTGACACCGCTCGCAGAGTCGCGTTGACGAATCCGGCCGCGCGTCGGAACCGACGATTCGCAAGGTTTACCCACTCGTTGATGATGTGGGGCGGATCATGTCGGACGACGAGTTCGTACGTGGCGAGGCGCAATATGTCGAGTACCTCGGGGTCAACACGGTCCCACGAGCCCGTCACGCACTCGTCGAGCACCGCGTCCACTAATCCGCGCCAGCGCAGCGAGCCGTAGGTCATATCCGTCGCATGTCCGGAATCACGAGAACTCAGTCGCGCGTCGCGAATCGCGTTCGGAAGAATCAGGTTCGAATAAGCATCGTCGACTCGTACACGGGCAGTGACATCCAGCGCGACCTCTCGCGCCGTCGTCATTCCAACACCACACTCGTGCGTTGTCCGCGGACCCAGTCCATTGCTGACATTGCTGTTTTTCCGGCTGGCTTGACCTCCAGCAGCCGCACGGATGCATCCACCGTTCCAACGAACACCTGACCGGCGACCACAACGACCTCACCCCTTGGGTGCGGGGGTCCGATGTCGCTCGCAACTCGAAGAACGGCAATCGATTCGCCGTTGGCTTCGGTATGAGCACCCGGTTCTCGCGTCACCGCACGTATCCGCTGGATGATGGTTGTCGCGCCGAGCGACCAGTCGATCCGCCCGTCCTCGCGGGTGAACTTCGGTGCGAAACTCGGTGCACCGATCTGTCGCGTCGGCGTGATGGCGTCCGTCGCAATGAGCCGAAGTGTTTCTACCAGATCATCCGAGGTGCTGTGCGCACAGCGTTCAAGGGCGTCGGACGCGGTTTCATCGTCCTCGAACGGGATTGAGCGCGCACGGTACACGGGCCCCGCGTCGAGCTCTTCCACGAGCCGAAAGATCGAGATTCCCGACGTCGGTTCTCCGTCCCACATTGCTCGCTGAACCGGCGCAGCTCCACGAAATTTAGGCAACAGGGAGAAGTGCACGTTGACCCAGCCGTGAGCGGGCTCGTCGAGTAGCCGCGTTGGTACCAGACCCCCGTAGGCAACGACTACGCCGATGTGCACCTCGGGGAGGTCGACGTCGCGAAGCGAATTGGTCTTGATGACCGACAGGCCAAGTTCCTGGGCGACCGACGCGACCGCCGTGGACGTCAGAGTGCCTTTCCGCCCCTGCCGCGAGTCTTCTCTCGTGATGACCGCACGGATGTCGAAACCTGCTCCGTGGAGAGCACGCAAATACGGAACCGCAACGTCGGGGCTGCCGGCAAACATGATGCTCGTAGTCATGGGTTCATTGTTTCAGTCATTATCAACCTCGTCGAAAATCGTCAGGTCGTCACAATGGACGCGAACACCCGTGGCGTTTGTCGCGATGGTGTGAATTCGAATAGCCGAAATCACGGCTGGTGCGTTTCGGTAATCGGCCAAAATGACGATTCGGAACGATTCCCCGTCTTGTGCGGGTCCCATCACGCGGTGAGCGGTCACCTCGTCCAGTTCGCGAACAGATTGGAGGTCCGCGATCGAACCACGGACTGCAATCGCCCGCGTCGACGGGGGGAACCCCAAAGCGCGTCGTTCCCGCAGTTCCGTCTCGACGATGGTTTCCCACTGGTTCGACGCAAAGAGGCTGGCAAAGGCACCGTCCACGTTCGCCAGAACCACCGAAGCGTCGTTCGCCGCGAGGCTGGCCGCATGACCCCACCAGCGCAGGCAATTCTCCGAGGTCCGCAGCCCAGGACGTTGTAGTTCTTTGTCTCCGTCGACGATAAGAACAGCCTCGTAGCCCCCCGAGACAATTGGCTCAGCACCTCGCGTCGCTATCACAACAGATGCGCGACGCGGGACTTCGAGAGCGCGATGTTCGCCGTCGGCAACGACAACGGGCACGCCCGGGAACGCTCGCCCCAGTTCATCCGCGGTGCGCACGGACCCGACACCCGACCAGGCCGTTTCGCGTCCCGAACAGTGCGAGCACTTTAATCCGATCGGCGTGTGCCCGCACACTCGACACAACACTGTCCCATCACGGTTTCCCGATAGTAACGAACGACACGTTCCGCAGCGGTGGGCCGTTCTACAGTCGGCACACACAACCTGTGGGGTGAAACCGGGGCGCGAAACCTGAACAAGAACCGGGCCGCGATCTAATGCGTCGCGCAACACTTTCCATCCACTGGATGGGATTCGGGCACGAGAGGCAAAACCGTCCTCGGTGACGTCATTAGCCAACATCACCGAGGGTCGGGATGATGTCGTCGAGGGAGGCTCGACGAATCCGAGTTCTATAAATCGAGCTGATTCAACTGACGGAGTAATCGACGCAAAAATTAGCCTGCCGCCCTCAATCGAATTTCGAACGACTGCGGCGTCGCGCGCGTGAACATAAGGAGTGTGCGGCTCTTCCAATAACGGATCCGATTCGTCGACGACGATGAGTAGTTCAAGGTCCATGACCGGCGCATACACTGCGGCCCGAGTTCCAATGACGACTCGCGCTTCTCCCGACAGGATGTCAAGGTACCGACCGTAGCGCTCGGATGGTGTTCCCGACGAATCGACCGTGATGTGGGGCACGTCCTCGAGGGCACGACTCAAGAGCGCCAGATCGCGCCAATCGGGCACCACGACGATAACCCCGGCCGCGGCGGCTCTCACGACGTCTGCGATTTGAGTGAGTGATCGAAGCGTCGGTCCTGTGCCCGACTCGACAACCCCGCAGTCGAGGGACAGGACGGTCCGTGTGGAGGGGCGACCCGTCGGCAGCGCGCGCGGCGTGAATGACCTGCCCTTCTCTATTCGAATCGCGCGTTTGGGGATTGCGCCCCGCAAAACATCGGCAGCACCGCCTCCGTTGCGATCGGCGACAGTTCGCGCCAGACTCCACAGGGCTGGAGTGAGAACCGGAACGCTACCGTGTGTCGAGTCGATCTCGGCGAGGGTTACCCCCGCGGTGGGCGTTGCCGATATGTCGACGACAAAAGCATCGATTCGACGCGACCCACCCTTCCCCAAGGGAACTCGTACGCGGCCGCCAACGACGACTTCGTGTCGGAGTTCTTCCGGGATGACATACTCGAGCACACGGTCAAGCCGCGGCACGGGCGACTCAACCAACACATGAGCGACGAGCCGCGTCACGGTTACCCGATTTCGGCGAGAGCGGCGCGGATGGCATCGACGCGATCGAGACGCTCCCACGTGAAGTTGTCACCCTCGCGACCGAAGTGACCGTAGGTCGCCGTCTCACGGAAATTTCGGTTGAGAAGGTCCAAATCGCGGATAATGGCGGACGGACGAAGGTCGAACACAGATTCGAGAACGCGCTGAATCGCGTCCAGCGGTACGGTCTCTGTGCCGAATGTTTCGACATAAAGCCCAATCGGCCGAGCGACACCGATTGCGTAGGCAACTTGAACCTCGAGCCGATCGGCGAGTCCGGCAGCGACCGCATTTTTTGCGACCCACCGCATGGCGTAAGTTCCCGAGCGATCTACCTTTGACGGGTCTTTCCCCGAAAAAGCTCCGCCGCCGTGTCGCGAGGCACCACCGTAGGTGTCAACGATGATCTTGCGCCCCGTCAGGCCGGCGTCACTGCCCGGTCCGCCGTGCTCGAAGGACCCCGACGGGTTGATGAAGTGTTTGACTGTCGACATGTCTAGCCCCGAGCCGTCGAACACCGGATTGATGACGTGTTCCCGGATGTCCGACGCAATGCGGTCCTGAGAAATGGGCTGACCATCGACGGCGGGAGCGTGTTGGGTTGACACGACGATGGTGTCGACGCTTCGCGGCACCTGCCCCTCGTAGCCAATGGTGACCTGCGTCTTTCCATCTGGTCGAAGATAGCCAAGGACCCCAAGCCTGCGGACCTCGTCAAGTCGTTCGGCGAGCCGGTGAGCGTAGAAAATTGGCGCTGGCATAAAGACGGGTGTTTCGGTGCACGCGTAGCCGAACATCAGCCCTTGGTCTCCGGCGCCCAGCTCGTCCCCTTTGTCGACGGCGCTATTGATTTCCGGTGACTGGTCACCGATTGACATCATGATGCCGCACGTCCGTCCATCGAAATTGACCTCGGCGGAGTCGTAGCCGATGTCGAGAATCACGTCACGCACGACGCGGTCGATGTCGACGTAGCCCTCGGTCCGTACTTCACCAGCGACATGGATGAGTCCTCCGGACGCGAGGCATTCGACGGCGACCTTCGAATTCCGATCCTGGGCAAGAATGGCATCGAGAATCGCATCCGACAATTGGTCGCACAATTTGTCGGGGTGGCCGCTCGTGACAGATTCGCTGGTGAAAAGGCGGAGGGTCATCGGAGTATCACTTTCTGTCGGCTGACAATGACGAAGATCCGAGCTGGAACCACCGCCGCGCTAACCGCCACGGCGTCACGAGCCTGCGGAGTTCACTACCAGCGTACTCGTGAGCCCGTACCGAAAACCTCTGACGCACCAACGATTCGTGGGCGACGAGTCGTCCTGCTAGTGTGCGTTACCGAGCTCGACAAGTCCCTCGTTGATTTCACGCATCGCGATGGTGAGGGGTTTCTCGTCAACCGAGAACTCGACGAGAGGCCCGGCCGTGGTGACAGTGCCTTCGGCGCGCTCAACGTAATATTCGTTGATCTCGCGCGCACGCTTCGACGCAACAATCACGAGCTGGTACTTCGAATCGACCCTCTCAAGGAGTTCGTCGATGGGAGGGTCAATAATTCCCTTGCTCGTGTTCATAGTTCGCCTTCCGACTAGTTGTCTGTCATCAAGTGTACGACGGCTTCCGCCGCCGCATCGACATCGTCGTTGACAACAGTGACGTCGAATTCAGATTGAGCATCGAATTCCGACTTCGCCGTCTCGAGACGACGCGCCTGCTCTTCGGAACTCTCCGTTCCCCGACTCTGCAACCTGCGGACGAGCTCGTCCCACGACGGGGGAATGAGGAACACGAGTAGCGCTTCGGGCATGGCGCGTTTCACGTTACGCGCCCCCTGAATATCTATCTCGAGAATGATGCTGTGCCCGCTGTCGAGGGCCTCCACGATTGGCCCGCGAGGGGTTCCATATCGATTGTGCCCATGCACAACGGCCCACTCCAGCATCTGATCGGTCTCAACGAGTCGGTCGAACTCCTCATCTGTTACGAAGGAATAGTGTTCCCCGTCCTTTTCACCGGGTCGTGGTGGTCGGGTCGTCGCCGAGACAGAGAATCTGACGTCGGGATGGCGCTCTCTGATCCGCGCCACGACGGTGCCTTTGCCGACCGCCGTCGGTCCCGCAACAACGACCAGCCTGCTCCGCTGCGTGCCGTGACGATCCTTCGACGTTCGCGCCTCAAGCCAGACGCTCAGAGTTCCGACCTGTCGAGTCCCCAACGCACCGAGGCGTTTCCGTGGTGAGATTCCAAGATCGGTCACAATACGCGGAATCTTTACGTTGCCGATGCCCGGAATACTCCCCAGAAACTCGGTGACGCGAAGTCCAGCTTCTGCCGAATCTTTTTCTCGCCAGGCGTGGAGAGCAACCGACAACGGGCTTCTCTCCCCCGCCTCTATCGCCCGCTTCACGGCTGCCCGAGCGCGTCGCCGTTCGACGGCTATCACGGAGGCTTCACGGGGATCTCGCATCAGAGCCCCAATTCTCGCAGGTGTTCCTCAATCGCCGTCGCTGCGTTGTCGAGACCGTCGTGTACGACACTTCGACTGACCGACGGAATCACGGTCGCTGAAGCCGCTCCGAAAATCTGCGAGATGTCTGTCAGTGACGCCCCTTGGGCTCCAAAGCCGGGTGCGAGGATGAGTAACCCGTCGAGATCGGACGCGGTCAGACCACTCGCGGCGAGATCGCGAGTCGCGCCCACCACGACACCAACAGTCCTGGTATCGCCCGATCGTTCGCGAGCGTAACGCGCGACGAGCGCGGGCAGCGTCGCGCTCCCGAGTGACGCACGCTGGACGTGGTCCGCATCGGGGTTCGATGTCGAACTCAGGACGAAGACCGTCGCACCGGTGGCCTCGGCTCGCGAAAAGGCTGGCTCGAGTGCCGCGAAGCCCTGATAGGGGCTGACGGTGAGCGCATCGCTCTGCAGCGGCCCGTCTCCCAACCACGCAGTGGCGTAGCCCTCCATCGTTGAGCCGATATCACCGCGCTTCGCGTCGGCAATGACGACAAGCCCGGCCTCCCGAGCTTCACGGATCAGACTTTCCAGGGCTCCGTAGCCCGCCGACCCGAACCGCTCAAAATAGGCGACCTGGGGTTTCACGATGCCGACCCGAGGTGCCGAAACGGCGACCACCGCACGCCCAAACTCCAGTGCACCCGCCGCGGTATCGGGAAGCCCGGCCGTGCGGAGTGCGTCGGTGCTCGGGTCGATACCGACACAGAGAGGTCCACGCGACTCGACAATCGAGGCAAACCGCAAACCTAGGCCCATCACCACGACGCCCGATCCGCCGCATACTCCTGCAGGGACCGAACGGAAATCGGTTCACCGGTGGACTCCATCGACGCAACAGCCGCCGAAACCTGGGCAATGGTGGTCACGAGGGCCTTATCGGCAGCCACGGCTTCGCGCCGTATCTCCATGCCATCGGCACGAGCACTTCGACCGGACGGTGTATTGATGATGAGGTCGACCGAGCCTGCACGAATCAGATCGATGATGGATTCTTCGCCAGCATTCGCCTCGTAATGTTTGCGAACGGTCGTCACGGGAACACCGTTGCGCGAGAGAATATCGGCGGTTCCCCCCGTTGCCAACACGGTGAAGCCCATTTGCGCGAGACGCTGTATGGGCAGCACGATCGATCGTTTGTCACGATCGGCGACCGACACAAACACGGTTCCCTGTGTGGGGAGCCCACCGTAGGCGGCTTCCTGGCTTTTGCGGAAGGCGAGGGGGAAATTGCGATCGATTCCCATGACTTCGCCCGTTGACCGCATTTCCGGCCCCAAAACAGCATCGACAACGCGACCGTCGAGAGTGCGGAATCGTTTGAATGGCATCACGGCCTCTTTCACTGCCACCGGTGAAAAACGCGACACGACCGAACCGTCGTTCTCAGGAAGGTGACCGTCGCGAACGAGTTCGGCTATCGTTCGCCCGACCATGATGAGCGCCGCAGCTTTGGCCAGTTGCGTGCCCATTGCTTTGGAGACGAAGGGCACCGTGCGACTTGCGCGCGGGTTCGCCTCGAGAACGTAGAGAACGCCAGCCGACACCGCGAACTGGACATTGAGGAGGCCGCGAACGCCGATTCCGATGGCGATCGATTTCGTCGCCGCGGTTACCTCGTCGAGTACGCCACGCCCCAGCGTAACCGGCGGCAGCGTGCACGCCGAGTCACCCGAGTGCACACCCGCTTCTTCGATGTGCTCCATAATTCCGCCAATGTACAGACGCTCACCGTCGTACAACGCATCGACATCGATTTCGATCGCGTCCTCAAGGAATCGATCGACCAACAGCGGCGCGTTGGGCCCGATGATTGCGGAATCCGCGATGCGGTCGAAATAGTCACGAATCGACTCCGCGTCGTAGATAATTTCCATCCCGCGACCGCCGAGCACATACGACGGACGCACCAGCACCGGATAACCGACGTCGTGAGCGACGGCGATAGCCGACTCGACGTCGACGGCGACCCCGTTGCGCGGTGCAACCAGGCCACACGAGTTGAGCACCTCGGCGAATCGTCCACGCTCTTCGGCGATATCTATCGCGTCAGGAGTTGTGCCCAAAATCGTGACTCCGTTGCGTTCCAATCCGTGGGCGAGTCCCAGTGCGGTCTGGCCGCCCAGTTGTACGACCGCTCCAAGGACGGTACCGCTAGCGCTCTCGGCGTCGATGACAGCGAGTACGTCTTCGAGTGTGAGTGGCTCGAAATACAAGCGGTCGCTCGTGTCGTAGTCCGTTGAGACCGTTTCGGGGTTGCAGTTGATCATGATGGTTTCGTATCCCGCGTCAGACAGGGCAAACGACGCATGAACGCACGAATAGTCGAACTCGATTCCCTGCCCGATTCGGTTTGGTCCGGACCCGATGATGACCACCTTGGTCCGGTCTGATGGGATGACCTCGGTTTCGGTGTCGTACGACGAGTAGTGATAGGGGGTCACTGCGGGGAACTCGCCCGCGCA
>CANKTR010000004.1 GCA_947486475.1 Microbacteriaceae bacterium
GCGCTGCCGCTTCCGTCATCCCAACACTGCATGATTTGCAGATAGTTCGACGCGAGTTGCTGAGGCGACGTCTCAACGCCGCCGGTCCAGGTGATTTTCACAGCCTGATAACTGAGGTCTTGCACCTGGCTAACCGTGATTGCAAGGTTTTCAAACAGCGGATAGTTCGGCGCAGTCTCGTCGCGCACGGTGTCGAGCCAATCGATGGTCATCGATCCATCGGCGTCAACGGTGGGCGTTTGAGAAACCTGAGCAACGACAGGCTCCGCCGTCGCTGCGGGCGCGGGTTCGCCGGTTGATTCAGCGGTCGGCACAACCTCGACGGTTTCCTCACCCTCGGTGGCGTTCGCCGACGTCACGGCGAGACCACCGAACAAGACTCCGAGCCCTAGGTCGGCGATGAGGAGCGTCGCGAGGAACCGCGAGCGCTTATTTTTTGTGGGCACAGTCATGACTACCGAGCCTTCCGTGCGGCGTATGTGACGATTACGGGCGGGACGACAACCACGAGAACAAGAACGAGAATAACGCTGAGAATGATCCAGTTCGTCGCGGCCCACCCGGTAGAGGTCGTCGCGACGGGGACGGCTTTGACGTTGGAACAAACACCCGTATCGGCGTCACAGGTGGTCGGCCCGGTTCCCATGGTTCCGCCCATCACAACACCGGTCGTGCCGGTCCCTGTCGTACCGGTTGTCCCTGTCGTACCGGTCGTACCGGTACCCGAAGTTCCCCCAGTCGAGGTGCCTGAAGCGCCACCGGTTCCCGCGGTACATTGCTCGACACCCTTTTTGTCACAGGCATCAGGCATCGGTGCATTCTTTGCAAGTGTGTTTTCTCCCGAAGCCGAAAAGGTGGGGTTGTTGCACTTGGCGATGTTGATCGTGGATTCGTCGGCCCCGGGGATTTTCGTCACCTGTTCGAGCCCGACCTTGACGAGGTTGACCGGAAGGGGCGAATACCCCAGAACTTCGGCCTGCTGTTGACCTTCACACAGGAAGTAGTTGGCAAAAGCAGACAGGGTCGCGCCTTTGGCGGCGGTGAACGAAGCCTGTTCAGTCGTCGGCACGATGATGTACGAATATGAGGACAACGGGTAGGCACGCGCGTCCTTGTTGTTGTAGACCCCGCCAAGCTCTTGGGTGAGGTACATCGACGAGGTCTCGTTTTGATTGATTTTGGCGCCGAGAAGGCCGACCGCGACGTTGGACGCCGTCGGCTCGACGTAGTAATTTGCGTCGTTGAGGACCTTGGCGACGGGGAAATTAGTCTTCAACGCATACGAATACTCAACGTAGGTGATGGTTCCTTCATTTGCTTTCTGGGCGACATAACCAGACACGCCCTGCGAGCCGGGCTGGGCGACCATGCCCGATTTTGTGGGATAAAACGAGGTCTGACCGCACTCATCGCGTCCAACCTCGTCACAATAGTCATCCCACAACGACTTGTACTTGGTTGCCATCCACAGGGTGAATTGAGCCGTCGACCCCGAGCCATCGGAACGGACAACGGGCACCACGGCGCGGTCGGGCAGCGTAACGCCTGGGTTATCCGCGGCAATGAGCTTGTCGTTCCACTTGGTGATTACACCGGTAAACATCTTGGTGACGACGTCACCCGACAGCCGAAGGTTCGTGATTCGGTTTCCACCCGACGTGAGGTTGTACATGAAGGCTGTGCCACCCGCAACGATGGGGATATAGACGAATGGTCGCGTGGGAAGAGCGTCGACAACGCCGTTGTCTTTGAGCCCATAAGGGGTTTCGGACACACCAAAGTCGACGGTGCCTCCCTTGAACTGGTTGCGGCCGTCGACCGACCCGGTCGACGCGTAGTTGACGCTCATGCCGTATTGCTTGACGTTTCGACGCCACTGGTCGATCGCGTTCGCGCTCCATGACGAGCCCGCTCCTGAGATGGGTACGTAGTCGGCGGCGAGGGCTGCGGTTGACCCGCCCGAAACGATGATTGCCGTCAGAAGCAGAGCCAGCGCGGCGCGGACGGACGAGACGAATTTTTGGCGAGTGCTCACGATGGTTCCTTCGCGTTGGGGGTCCGCCGAGGAATCGACGACGTGATTTTTCGAGCGGCGGAGGCGAACCAGCCAAAGAACTCAGCCCGGCGGATTCGCGCACGCGCCGACTTCTCAGGGGTCATGCCACCAATGATTCGGGCGATGACAAACAGTGCAAGGACGAGAACCATGAGGACGGCCGCGGTGCCGAAACCGCGGGCGATCATGGTTGGCTCCGGTGATTTCACAAACTGGAAGATTGCGAGGGGCAACGACACCATCGGCGATTCCAGCGGGTTCACGTTGAGCTCAGCGGTGAACCCCGAGGTCAACAGCACCGGTGACGTTTCGCCGATGCCACGCGCGGTCGCGAGGATGATCGACGTCGTGAGTCCGGAACGCGACGTGGGCAGTACGACGTTCCAGACGGTTTTCCACTGTGACGCCCCGAGACCGATGGACGCCTCTTTGAGGGTCTGGGGAACGAGTCGCAGCACGACATCCGCCGAGCGAATCATGATCGGGAGCATCATGACACTGATGGCGAGCGATGCAGCGAGGCCCGATTTGGGAAGCCCGAAGATCAGAATCGCTGTGGCAAAGATGAACAATCCGGCGACGATGGACGGAAGTGCGGTCATTGCCTCGACGATGGTGCGAACGAATCGAGAGAAACGGCCGGGAATTTCGTTGAGGTACACGGCGGCGGCGATGCCCAACGGAATCGTGATTGCGAGCGCGATGGTGATTTGGATCAGCGATCCTGCGATGGCGTGCGCAACACCACCGATGCTGAGTGGGTCGAGCGGACCCGCAAGCGCCATATCTTCGGTGTAAAAGGTGAGGAATGGCAGTGCCTCGGCGCCACGTCCGATAACAAAAACGATGACGAAGATGAGCACCGAGAACAGGAGCGTTGCGACGCTCGTTACGAGTACGGCAATCACACGGTCGGTGATGAAGGTCTTGGTGTCGTCAATCGATACGAGCAGGGCGTAGAGGCTGATGAACAAGAAATACCAGACGACGAAAAAGGCAATCGCGCCCGTGATGGGGGCGATTTGGGTGGTGAAAATAATCGTGAGGGCTAGTGCCGCAATCGCCGCACCGACGATCGACAAAAGGTCACCGACGCGAATTCCACCGAGGGTCCGTTTGGGCTCGACGCCAATCGAGCGGTCGGGTGTGAATACGGTAGTTGTCTTCGACGACGGCCTTTTGCGACGTGACGCGCCAATGAGGGCGTTCGGGGACGCGGTTGACATTAGGACGCCGCCCCCGATCGGGAACGGGACACGACAATCGATGCGCCGAAGTTGACGATGAGCGTCATCGTGAAGAGGGCGAGACCCGCCGCCATGAGCGCTGAGAGTCCCATCTCGGTCGACTCGCCATACCGAAGAGCGATGAGCGCGGCGACCGAGGACGCGCCATTTTGAAGGATGTGGGGCTGGATGAAGAAGACGGGCGAGATGATCATGTACACCGCGATTGTCTCGCCGAGCGCGCGACCGAGTCCGAGCATCGTTCCACCGATGATTCCGCCCTGGCCGAACGGAAGAACAACGTTACGAATCATCGCCCACCGAGTGGCGCCCAGCGCGAGAGCGCCCTCACGCTCGCCGACCGGGGTCTGCGAGAACACCTCGCGCATGATCGACGTGACGATGGGCGTGACCATGATCCCGACGACAATGCCGGCGATAAAAGTCGAGGACGTATAGACGGTGGTCGTCGCGAGCGGGTCGGTAGGGTCAACGCCGTCGACGGCGAACGCTGGGATCCAGCCGAAGTACTGCGAAATCCAGCGCGAGACCGGGACGATCGACTGCTGGAGGAAGAAGAAGCCCCAGAGCCCGAAGACGACCGAGGGGATGGCCGCCATGAGGTCGACGATGGAGACGAGGAAACTGCGGATCTGGCGTGGTGCGTATTCCGTGATGAACAGTGCGGTGCCCAGCGAGAGCGGCAGGGCCACGACAATCGCGACCGTTGCAATCAGAATCGTGCCGACAATAACCGCAGCGATACCGAACTTGCCGGCGTCGGGCTCCCACGCCTGTTCGGTGAAAAAGCTCCAGCCCGCCTTATTCAGCGCCTGCGACGCACGAAACGCGAGGAACGAGCCGACCAACACCATGATGATGAGCACCGTCGACCCACCCGCGCGAATGAGACCGCGAAAGATTTTGTCTCCGCCGTCACGAATAATCGTGAGCTGGCGCGGGGAGTCGTCGATCATGAGTCCGTTTCCACAGGAGGGGAGTTACGACGGTTGTCGCTCCTTGATCGTCTCCTAGTGAGGTGAACAGACGGTGAACTGTTGCTGAAATCGTGAACACGGAAAGTTTCAAGCTCCGCGCTGGTCGGACTGCATGAGTGTCTTCGCCGCGGCAATTAAATGGCGCTTCGGGACGAACCGCCCCGCGATCGCCATCACTCGATTCCGAGCACCGACGATGACGCTCGGAGCGGGCGATGCCGAATCCAGAGCCGACATCGCGGTTGCAACCACCTGCGCCGGGGTCATGAGTCCCCCCGCCATCGCGCGACCACCGGCGACCTCAAAGAATTCGGTCGCGGTACCGCCCGGCGAAACAGCGAGCGCCGTCACACCCGTGCCCTGCAGTTCCCCCCACAATCCCTCGGTAAAGGACAAGACGTAGGCCTTGGTCGCGGCATAGACCGACATGTTGGGAACCGGTTGGTAAGCCGCGGTCGAGGCGATGTTGACGATGGTCCCCTGCCCACGCTCAATCATCGGGCCGACGAACAAACGCGCCAACTGCGTCAGGGCGATCACGTTGACGTTGATTTCGTCCGCCATCGAGGTGAGGTCCTCGTCCGAGAACGGCCCGATGTTTCCCCACCCCGCATTGTTGACGAGGACGTCGACGGGGGTCGATCCAACCGCCTTTGCGAGTTTCGCGGCAGAGTTGGGAACGGACAAATCCGACGCCACCACCTTCACGGTGACTCCGGTGTCCTTGGTTATCGCAGCGGCTAGTTTGTTCAAGCGGTCGGTGCGTCGAGCGGCGATGATGAGGTCGTATCCGCGAGAGGCGTATTCGCGGGCGAAAACCGCACCGATTCCGCTGCTTGCGCCGGTGATGAGAGCCGTAGGTCGTTTCGCGTTCATTGGACCAGCCTAAATGTCCCGGACCGTCCCGCTGTCGTCGACGGCATCGGTAAACAGTGGTGGCGATAGATTGGGGATTCTGGGATTCCCAATCCGGGGGGAAAAGAGACTACGCACCCACGAGAGGTCATCATGTCGGACGGTTTTAGCAAAGAAGAAAAGGCGGCGATGCGCGCCGCGGCGGCCGAGCGCCGTCGCAAATTCACGCCCGAACAACACGCGGCCGAATTGCTCGAGGTCATCGAGTCGATGGATGAAGCCGATCGGGTACTCGCCCGGCGCGTCCACGAATTGGTTATGGCCGCAGCGCCCGAACTTGCCCCCAAAACCTGGTACGGAATGCCGGCGTATCACAAGAACGGAAAGAACATCTGTTTCTTCCAAGCGTCGGGAAAGTTCAAGGTCCGCTATTGCACGTTCGGGTTCGATGTCGCCGCCAATTTGGATGACGGTCCGATGTGGCCGACCGGTTTCGCTCTCGTTGCCATGACGCCCGAAGTGGAAAAACGCATCACCGAGATGGTCACCCGAGCGGTTGTCGATTAGGCCGGTCACGGCTATTCTGGTGAGTACCTCGTTCTGGTAGTTGACCGCAGACACAATCACCGGTCCCCCCTTTTTTCTCGCACCGCACGCCCGATTTGTTCGGATCGTGTGCGTTCATTCGACCGGAGGTACCTCGTGACCGAACTCAATTTCCGTGACTATCAAGCGACCGACCTCGACGCCCTCATTCGGCTCTGGAATCAGGTCGTTGGCGGGGGATTCGAACCCGTGTACAGCCTCAGCGAAGTCGTCGCGTCGTGCCAAATGGATGTCGCGGTCGTGGCCGTCGCAACCGATGGTGCGGTTGTCGGAATCGCGGTGGCGCGAGCCGCCCATGACCAGGGGTGGATTGTGTTTTTTGCGACCGATGATTTGCACCGCCGTCAAGGAATCGGCGATCGACTGCTCGGGGCCATCGAACAACGCCTCGCCCCGAGCGGATTGACCAAGTTGTCGGTGTTGGTGCCCGAGGACCAGGTGAACGTGGGAGTCCTCACCCGTGCGGGCTTCCTCGACAAAAAACACCTCCGCTATTTCGAACGTGAAATTCCGGTTCGCAGCACCGAACTGACTGCACTGAAAAAGCTCGGCGGCCGGATTCAGGGACGCAACCTGTGGTCTCAGATTGCGGGAATGTCCGCAGAGAAAGACCTGCTCGAAAAACGGTTGGTCCTGCCGCTGTCCAACGTGGCGATGGCCAACCAATTCGGCGTCGAACCGCCGCGCGCCATCGTGTTGTTCGGTCCCCCGGGGACTGGTAAAACCACCTTCGCCCGCGCGATCGCGTCACGACTGGAGTGGCCGTTCATCGAGATTTTCCCGTCACGACTGGCTGCGGGCGGCGACGGACTGGCGTCGGGACTGCGCGAAACCTTCGAATCGATTGCCGAGTTGGACCACGCCATTGTCTTCATCGACGAAGTGGAGGAAATCGCGAGCCAGCGCGGGGGCGAACCGCCATCGCCGACGCAGGGCGTGACCAACGAGTTGCTCAAGTTGATTCCGTCATTTCGCGACAGCCCCAACAAACTGTTGATCTGTGCGACGAACTTTATTCGCGCTCTCGATGACGCATTCCTGCGGCACGGTCGGTTCGATTACGTGATTCCCATTGGGTTACCGGATGACGACGCACGGGCCGCGATTTGGGCGAAGTTCATCCCCGACATCAGTGCCGACCAGATCGACGTGAGCATTCTGGTGTCGAAGAGCGCCGGATTCTCTCCCGCCGACATCGAGTACGCCGCGCGACGGGCGTCGCAGAGTGCTTTCGAATCGGCGATGCTCGCCACGGGTCGCCGTGGCGGCGATCAGTCGGGGCCGTCGATGTCCGATTATGTGAGTGCGATTGAGCAGACCAAAACCACGGTTTCTGCCGAAGTGGCGGAGGCGTTCACCGAAGACATTGCGAACCTCGCGCGGGTCTAACGGATCACGCGCATGTCTTTCCCGCGAGAATTCCCGGCGGCCCGCTCACGTAAATTAGAGACATGTGGCCGCATTCCGTTTCCATGACCACGATTGTCGACGAGCTCGCGTCGCGGGACGCTCGGCTGGCGGAGGTGATGCGTTCGCACCCGCTGTGTGACCTCGGAGTGATTCCGGAAACGTCCAGTAATTTCGAGTCACTCGTCGAATCCGTGATTGCACAACAGGTGTCGGTGAAGGCCGCCGACACCATCTTTCGTCGACTACATGAGGTGGTGGCAGGCGAGTTGACCCCCGAGCGAGTGACCGCCGTGTCGGACGCCGCCCTTCGCGACTGCGGTCTGTCGGGGTCGAAAACGCGCACCATTCGCGGACTCGCCGAGGCGACCGTGAGTGGACAACTCGCAATGGAATCACTCCACCTCATCGACGACGATGACACCGTTTCACGTCAACTCAATGCGCTGTGGGGAATAGGTCCGTGGACGGTCGACATGTTCCTCATGAACCGACTCGGGCGGCTCGATGTGTGGCCGACCGGCGATTTGGGATTCCGGCGGGGCTGGGAGAAAATCTATGGCCTCACGGAACAAATCAGCCCCGACGATCTGCGCCGCGAAGGGCACCGGTTCGCCCCGTACCGAAGTGTCGTTGCGTGGTATTGCTGGATCGAGTGGGATTGATTTCGGTGATTACTGCTGCGGACGACGCTTCGCCGTCGCCAGCACTCCAACCCCGATGGCGGCATCCGAAACGGTGGAGATGACGCGAACGACGATGGACAGCATGATCGCGTCGACCAGACTCACACCGCCCAGGGTGGCGAACCCGACGAACACGCTCTCACGGACACCGAGTCCCGATGGCACGAACACCGCAAGAATTCCGATTGCGCTGGCGATGGCGTAGCTTCCACCCAACGTGAGTGCTTGCTCGACGGTCACCGGCACGATCGCGATGGTGATGGCGACAACAGCGAGAGCGTTGATGATTCGCGGCAACACAAATTGTCCGAACAGTTGAGTGGTGTGGGCGGGGCTGAGGAATCGTTGTACGGTATCGCCATCGATTCCCCGCTTTCGACGGATCAGGTTGACGAACTTTTCCACCGTCGAACCGGAAAAAATAAACACGATGATTCCGACAATCGTCAGAGCAATGACGAGCCACAGGTAGGGAGTGATGCTCCCGGTCCACAGCAGTGCACTGCCCACCGTCACGATTCCAAATCCAAATGAGGACGCCTGGATCAGGATTTGCTCGGATAGGAACGCCGTTGTCGCAGCGCCTCGTGTCACACCGCGATTTCGAGCCCACACAATCTTGTGTCCCAGGTAACCGATTCCGGGAATGTAGCGGTGCAACCAGGATTCCGAATGTCCGCGAATGGTTGCCCAGAGCGGGAGCCGAATATCGGTGATCAGGACTATCAGTCGGTGCCAATTCAGTCCGCCGACGAGGACGCCCGCGACAAACAGAACCCCACCCAGAACAAAGAGCCATGACCACGAAATCGAATACGCGCTCAGTCGGTCGAGGTTTGCAGAGAGGGCCAGCCCACACAGCACAAAAACTGCGAGACCCGCGCCGTATTTGATGACGCGCATGACGACTCGTCGAAAGTTCATTTAGACAACGCCATGGGCGGCAACCTGGGGATAGAAGTCCTGAACCAGCGCGCCGAACGCCGATTCAACGTCGGCGATTTGCTCGGGCGTGAGGTCTTTGCGGTATCGACCGCTGCCATCGAACAGCGGCTGTTGCACCTGCCACGCTCGTCGAGACACGTGCGCCTTCTTCCCCGCGCCGTCGGTTTCTTCGACATTTTCGACGTTGAACCAAGTCGGTGCGAACTCGGAATGGTTGGCCATGCGTTGGTCGAATTCGATTCCGAGGTGTGAAGAAACTTTCGCCATCGTCTTTTCAAAATCACGAACCAGGTCTTCGTAACGGATGATCAACACGTCAGGGTCGTTCTTGACGCGGTTGATCGCAACGAAATCCAACGAGACGCGAACCATCGCTCCTTTCCAATCACCAATGCGCTTCGAAATGGACGCGACGAGGTCCCGTGGGTCTCGAACCATGACGACAAACCGGGTCGAGGGAAACAACGACCGAATGTACGGAATGCGGAACACATGACGGGGTGTCTTTTCAATCAATACCTGAGTTTCGTCGGGAAAATTAGCGGCAGCCATCGCGCGACGAGCCTTGTTTTCCCGCAATAACGCCAATGGGCCGAGGCCGAGGAACCATTTTGTTTCTCGATCAAACAGGTACGCGCTCGGGTGCGCCCCCAGAATCGTTGCGAGAAGCGTCGTTCCACCGTGGCCACAGCCGCTGATGGAGAACAACGGAAGGATGCCGGCGTTACTGCGACCGGGGATTCGCCAGGCCGGCGCAAAACGATAGCCCGGTGCCCAGATGCCCGATCGCCACATGAGCGCGTGAAGTGAAGGCATCGTCCGTCTCTACTTTCGTGCACGGTAGGGGAAAACAGCCGACTGTGGTCCCGCGTTGGAGATTTTCTCGAGTGTGCGTTGGCTATACTAATCGCAACCACCGGCTCCCGCTGGATTCTTAGATTGGATTGCCCTCTTGGCTAAGCCCCGGAACTGTGTCATCGTCATCCCCGCCTATAACGAGGCAGAAAACTTGGGGCAGGTCATCCCCGAAATCATCACGTACATCTCGAAAATCGACTCGAAATTCCGCATCATCATCATCGATGACGGTTCGACGGACGATACCGCGAACACCATCACCGCGTTAGCGAAGAAGCATCCCCAAATTGTGGGCGAATCGATGCCGAGAAACCTTGGAAAAGCCGCAGCCCTCAAACGTGGTTTTGCGCTCGCCGAAGATTTGGGCGGTCAGATTGTCATCATGATGGACGCCGATGGTCAGGACGACCCGGCCGAGCTCGAAACGCTGATCGGCAGGCTAGACGAGGGTTTCGACCTCGTCACTGGTGCCCGATATACCCGAAACGATCGTTTCATCAAGCGGACCACGTCGCGCCTGTACAACCGCACAACCTCGATGATTTCGGGGGTCAAAGGCAAGGACTTCAACTCCGGTTTCAAGGTCATGCGACTGACGGTCGCCCAGGCCGTCGGGTCGATGATGTACGGAGAAATGCACCGCTACTTGACCGTCATTGCGTCCTGGTTTGGCTACCGGATCACCGAAGTGCACGTCACCCACCGCAAGCGTCTTTTGGGCAAGAGCAAGTACGGGATTGCACGATTCTGGCGGGGATTCATCGACCTCGTGACAATTCGATTCCTGTTGGCCTACGAAAGCCGCCCGTCTCACCTCATCGGCGCATTCGGCGTTCTGTCGCTTCTCGGCGGAGTCGGAATCCTCGGGTATGTCTCGGTACTTCGGGTCTTCTTCGACGAAACGATCGGCAACCGCCCTATTTTGACCATCGGAGTGTTGCTGGCGGTGGTGGGAATCCAGTTGCTCGTGTTCGGTCTGCTCGCTGAACTTCAGGTGTTCATGCGTCACCGCTCCAACGACGTGAAGACACGACCACTGACCAAATAACTCGGCTCAGTCGTGACGATGTAGTGGGTCGTCGAGATAGCCAAACTGTTCGAGTGTTGTGTGGCCGGCACGATCGAGGGCCGCAATGTCCGCGTCGCTCAGCACCAATCGATAGCGACCAATTCGAGTGTCCGTGACGGGTTCCGAAACCAGGCGCTTCCACTCCGATGTTTCGGTCGGTTCTATATTCTGAACGCGGTTTGCTTCGTGAAAGTCGAGCATCGCGGAAGTCCATTCCATCCCCCACTCGCGGAGAACCGGCTCCAGCGCGCGCTGCGGGGAAACGACGAGGTCCTCGTAGCGAATTCGCGCCCAGCGAGACGGGGGGAAGGTGTTCAATTGCCGAATCACGTTCTGGTTCTGTTCGTCCCAGCCGCGCGCAAATTCGGTCGGATCCGTTGCGAGTTTCGGCATAAAGGGCGAATCACTGCCCTGCATCCTGATGTCTTGCCCTGAGACGAAGCAGTCCCGCACGTCCCGCACAATGTGGAGGAAGACAGAATCGGGGAAAAGCCCGGCGATGGGCTGCACGAAGTCCATGTGCACATTGTTTTTGTCACCCCATCGCGCGTGCGGTTTCCCGATTTTCGCGGAGTACCGTTCATACGGAATCGCCACGAGTTCGGTGTAGTTGCTCGGGAGTGTTTCCCGGATTGCCGCGTCAATTTCAGCCGCCGAGATCCCCCAGGTCGAGAACTTTCGCGCCTCCATGAGTTCGGTGACGAATTTTTCCCGACGCGATGATGCGCAGTCGGAAACCTGCCAATCACCGAAGTCACCGAGAAACCACGTGAGAAAAGAGGATTCCGGAGCGATGACAATCTCTGGGTGGGCCGTGAGAAGAAGGCGCAGAAGGGTTGTTCCGGAACGCGGAGAACCGAGAAGGAAAATCGGGCCCATTCGGCGCTAGCCCTTGTGGGCCGCGAGAACGTCCCGAATGTAATCGAACTGTTCGTCCGACAGTGAGCGGAACATGGGTAACCCGATGACGGTTTCGGCAAGGAATCGGGAGTTCGAATTCCCCGACGTCGGGAAGTCTCTGAACGGGGTGGTTTCGGTCAGAGATGCGGGCCACCAGCGGCGGGTCTGAATACCGGCATCGGCAAGTTCCCGCTCGTATACCGCCGCCGACTCAACGGACGGCGCAGCGATGAGCCAGTAGGGAATGCGGCTCGAAGGACTCATGGGACCGCCGCTAAGCCCCAGCTGTGCGTTGATCTCGGCCGCTTTGTCGCGGACCACACCCCAGTCGCGAAGTTCGGTGTCGACATCGTCGAGCGAAGCGAGTGCAAAGGCGGCAGCAAATTCCGACATCTTGCCGTTGGTTCCGATGCGCTCCGTGATGCGGCTACCCGAAAACCCAAAGTTGATCCATTCGCGGGCAATTTGCGCCCGAGCCGGATCCGCGAAAATGACGAGGCCGCCTTCACCACACCCCAGCACCTTCGTCGCGTGCAACGAGATGGTGGCGGCCCACCCTTTTTTCATGCCGGACAAGTCGGGACGATTTCCCGCACATGCGGCGGCATCAATGATGATCCGAGGAAAAGCGGACCAGTCGCTCAAGTCGATGGGATGACCAAACGGCGCAACGACAAGAGGAACCACGGAATCAGCGTGTGCGAGATCGTCATCGGTCACGCTCAGTGTCCACGACTCTGGATCGACGTCGCGGAACTCAACCGACCCACCCACGCTGAGCACCCCCATCGCGGTCGCGGGAAACGTCCACTCCGGGCTGAGATACGTGGGATTGTCCTCCCACAGTGCCGCCGCGGAGATCGCGACCGTGCCGTTCACCACCGCGACAACATTGTCCGCCGAGACGTTGAACCAGTCCGCGTAACGCTGTTCGAGTTCTCGTACCATCGGCCCGTGATTGCTAAAAATCCCCGACGCGTAGACCCGTTCGAGATAGACGTTCACCGCGTCGATTGTGGGGAGAACGGGCTTCATCACGGGTATTGAAACTGATGTCATGACGTGTTCTTCCCCCAGGTTGACGACGGTGACAACGGTATCACATCGAGTTTCTCCGTCCGAAGGGGTGTTTGACGCAGGCGGGAGCGCTTCCAAATTGGAGGAGTTGCAATGCGTTACGCTGGGGGCGGGTCCGTCTTCCGGCGCCACATTCCGCCCTTTCTCAGAAAGAGATTCCGTGACGAAATTGCGATTACTCACCCCGTGGGCCTTCGGTCTTTACCTTGTCACGATGTTCACGCTGTCCTTCAGCGGAGTCGGCCAGGTGGGCTATTACTTCGACGAATTTATTCACGTCGAGAAACTTCAAAATTTCCTGGACTACGGGCTGTACACACTCGAGGTCGGCCTCGACGGCAACGGAGAGCCCTACAGTGTTCGGGGTTTCGTCTACGTCTATGGGCCTGTCTTTTCGCTGATCGGGCACGCGGTCGCCGTGATTTCAGGAGCCGAAATCTGGGGAGTCGTCGGGGTTTCCGACGCGGCGTTCGCCGCGCGGCATTACGTGGTCGGGGCTTTTTCCATCATCGGTGTCCTTGCTGCAGGATGGGGAGTTTCGCTCGTGACGCGCTCCCGTAACTGGGGGCTGGCCGCTGCGTGCCTCTTGGTCTCGATCCCGATGTGGACGGGTTCGGCGATCTACAACATCAAAGACATTCCCGCGGCAACCGGTTTTACCCTGTTCACGGTCGGTTGTATCGTCGCCGTACTGCCCATAGAACGACAAACACGAGTGACGTCCGTTGTCGGTTGGGTTTTTCTCTATTTGGGGTCGCTCATTTTTTGGGGAACGCGACCCGGACTATGGATTGCGATTGCGCTGTCCTTCGTGGCCATTGTGCTCGTCCTCACGCGCATCGAAAACTTGCGCACTGTGCGCTCGATCGCAACTCGGTTGATTCGACCGACGGCGGCGGTCGTTGCGTCGTACCTCACCATGTTGATCGTGTACCCACGGGTTTTTTCGAACCCCGTCAAATTGTTGTACAAGAGTTTTTCCGACACGTCGGATTTTCCCCAGCGCCGTGGAAGTTACACCGACGGAACGATGTCGTCGAGTCCGCCGTCGTGGGATTTCTTGCCCAAGTGGGCGGCCGCGCAGTTACCCGAAGTGATTCTCGTCCTCACCGTGGTGGCGTCACTCGTGACCATGTGGCTCGTTCTCAGGCGCATTTTCCGGTCAACTCCGACGGATGTGGATTTCGCGATACCGGCGCTCATCTTCACCTTCATCCAGTTCGCCGCATTCCCCATCGCCGGCATTCTGCTGGATTCGCGAATCACGTCCGGTCTTCGGCAATTCCTGTTCATCCTTCCCGGGTTGGCGATGTTGGTGACGATCGTTCTGTTCATCGCCGTCGAAAAGTGGAACCTGAAGCGTTTTCGCGGCGCATGGCCAACGGCGGCTGGTGTCATCGTGGCGTCGACGATTGTGACAACCGTGCTTCAATTCCAACTCTTTCCCTACAACGCCAACTATTTCAACCCCACCACCTTTTCTCGAGGAATCGAAGGGCGGTGGGAACTCGATCGTTACGAACTCAGTCGCAGTGAGCTCTACTCGACTTTGTCGGTGAGCGAGCGCACGCACTGCCTCAACTGTGGAACGCGTTACTACGCGGGGCGTCACATCGATCGCGTTGCTTCGGAGACCACACCGCTCGATTTCACGCAATTCGTCCAAATGGGTCGCGCTGGCGGAAAGCTCGATATGTGCGAACCCCTCACCTCGGTCAGGCGCTCCTACCTGTGGGATCACCTCAATCTTGTGTCCTCGTTCCGCTGCGCGGTGCGGCCCGCTCCGATTGCCGTCGCGCCGTCCGAGACACGATACGGAATCACCGAGTGGCGACGTCACGCGCTCTGGGGCTGGCAATCAGTGTCGTCACTCGGCATGCTGTCGCGACCCGGTGATGCGTCCGCGTTCACGTGGTCGATCGACCCGAATGCCGTGCCTGCAGTCGAGTCGGTCACGCTGTCGCTAGCGCTGGACGACGTGCCCGCGGACGGTCTCACCCTGATCACGACGGTCAACGGTTTCCCCGAACCGAATCGCCTCATCTCGTCGAGCGCACCTTTTGAACTCGTCTTCGACCATGATTCGATTGTGGACAATTCCGCACACAACGGTCTCGTCGTTGTTGAATTCCGTCTCGTTGACGCAGACGGACAACCCGTCGACGCACAGTTAGCCCTCACGAATTACGTGGCGACTCCACGTTAATTTCGTGGGGAGATAAGCGACAACGGATCTGGTCGGAAACGCCGACGAAATAAACCGAAGTGGCTTCGGAAAAATCGTTCACGATTTGCTAACATCGTTAGCATGGGAAGGCCCGCCAAAGGAACGCGACCGATCGTCGATCCGTCGTTGACTGCCACATTCTGGCGGGAGCTCATGGGCGAGGCCGAACCAGCACAGCGGGACCAGTTTTTGTGGCTCACCATTCATCTCGTGCAGAAAATGGGACTTGCACAGTTCACGGTGAGCAGGGTTGCCAAAATGTTGGGCTACTCCGTTGCGATGGTGAACCATCTTTTCGGATCGCGTGACGGGCTGATCGCGGAATGTGCGCAGGTGGTGCACCGCAGTTACGCCCAACAGGTTGTCGACGATTCAGAGGCCGCCGCACGAACGCCTCGGGCTCGACTGGAAGCACATATTCGCTCCCGTTATGAACGGGGGCGCCTGTTGCGGGGATGGAGCCAGGTACTCAATTACCCCTTCTATTCCTTCGAATCCCCCGAAATCGCCTACGCACGGGCGGGGTCTTCCTTCAACGACAGCTATGGTCGTAACCTCTTGTACCTGACGCAGCTCGTCCTTGACGTTCGGGCTGGACATGTTTCCGACATCCCTCTGAGCCCCGACGAATTCCCGCGCAACGCGATCGCAATCGACAAGGTCGCCTTTCTTCACGCGGTCACCATCGCAACGACGACGGCGGGTGCTGTGATGTGGATTCCCGGTCGAATCGACAATGGTGCGGACACGCCCGAAATGCTCAATCTTGTGCCGACGATGATCGAATCGCAACTGCGGCTCTTGGTTGATACGATTCCTGCACGCTAGCAACCGAGTTTTCGCGTCTCCCCCATTCCTCTGCTCAAACAGCATCGATGCGGCTCAAAAGATAGGATGCGCTCATGCTCATGCGCAATGCCATCGTTCGTCATGGCCTTGCTGATTTCCGCGAACTTCATCGGTGGTCAATTGACAACCCGGACGAGTTTTGGGCGGAAGCATGGGACGACCTGAACATCGTCGGTGATCGCGGGGTTCGAACATCCCGTGGCGCAGGGTTCGAAGGAACCACATGGTTTCCCGACGCCCGACTCAACATCGTCGACACCGTGCTGGCGGGTGACCCATCGTTCGAGGCCATTGTTGAGCGTGCCGAAGATTCTGCTCGACAATCTCTCACCCGTGGGTCACTGCGCGACGAGGTCGCGGCGTGCGTGGGTGCGCTCCGGGCGTCCGGCGTTCAGCCCGGCGACCGAGTCGCAGCGTGGACTCCAAACGTCATCGAGACCGTGGTTTTTGCTCTCGGAGCGCTCTCAATCGGTGCCGTTGTCAGCACCGCGTCAACGGATTTCGGTCCCGCGGCGCTGGTCGATCGGTTCGGTCAAATTGAACCAACGGTTCTTCTCGCCGCAGCGTCCTCCCGATACGGCGGCAAAGAATTCCCGCAGGCCGAATCTATTGCCCAGGTGGTTTCGGAACTACCCACACTCGCGACCGTCATCGTCATCGGTCCCAGTGATGCACATCCGACCTGGGAGGAATGGCTCGCGCCGCATCGTGGAAGCGTGTTGACCACGACCCCGCTTCCGTTTGACCACCCCGGCTTCATTTTGTTCTCGAGCGGGACCACTGGTCGACCGAAGTGCATTGTTCACTCAGCGGCGGGCGTGTTGCTGAAGGTTCTCAGTGAACAGGGTTACCACCTGGACATCCGCCCCGACGACACGATGTTGTATGCGACAACGTGCGGTTGGATGATGTGGAATTGGCTGTTGTGTGGACTTGGCCGAGGAGCCCGCATCGTGCTGTGCGACGGAAGTCCCGGGTATCCCGACCTCAATCGCTTATGGGCAATTGCCGAGGACGAGCGCCTCACGTTTCTCGGCGTCTCGGCGGCGCTCATCGACTCGTGGCGGCAAGCGGGCATCGAGCCCTCGCGTGATTCCGATATCTCTGCACTTCGCACCATCGCCTCGACCGGTTCCCCCCTCGCGCCGTCGGGATACGACTGGGTGGCGGATTCGGTTTCACCCGATGTTGTCGTCGCGTCTATCGCTGGCGGTACCGACCTGTGCGGGTGCTTGGTGTTGGGCGTCGACACCGAGCCCGTGGTTCGAGGTGAAATTCGAGGTCCCGCTTTGGGGCTTGACGTCACCGTGTTCCGATCGGACGGGACCGAAGCCGATGTTGACGAAGAAGGCGAGTTGGTGTGCCGAACGCCGTTTCCCAGTGTTCCCCTGAGGTTTTGGGGAGACACCGACGGTTCGCGACGTCACGGCGCATATTTTGATCGCTTTCCGGGGGTTTGGGCGCACGGAGACTATGCGCGACGGACCCCGTCCGGCGGTTTCGAGATTCTCGGACGATTGGATGCGACCCTCAACGTCAAAGGGGTTCGAATCGGAACCGCCGAAATCTACCGCGTGGTCCTGTCGCTTCCCCGGGTTCTCGAGGCGATGGCGATTGAACAGCCGTACCAGCGCGACACCCGCATGGTCCTGTTTGTGGTCCTCGACACAGACCTCGACGAAGAATTAGAGGGTCTGATTCGGACGACCCTCCGACGCCAGGCGAGCCCTCGGCACGTGCCCGACATCATCGTTCGCGTCCCTGAACTGCCACGAACTCGAAGTGGAAAGATGACCGAACTCGCGGTTGCCGACATCGTCACCGGCCGGCCGGAACGGGACACATCGTCTCTTGCCAATCCAGAGTGCTTGGAGTGGTTTCGGGTGTGGGCGGCCGAATCGACTAGTTCGTAGGCTTCACGGGCCCGGTTGTTCCGCGAATCACCAGAGAAGCCGATACGTGCTCGTGTTGGGCGGGTAAATCGCGGTCGGTGATTCGGCGAAGCATGTGTTGGGCCGCTCGGCGTCCCAGTTCGGCGAGCGGCTGAGCGATTGTGGTCAGGTTGACTCGTCGCATTCCACCGATCCGGATTCCGTCATACCCGATAACCGAGATGTCTTCGGGGACACGGAGATGGGCGTTCTCGATCGCGGCAATTGCGCCAAACGCAGCGATGTCATTGGCGACAAACAGCGCTGTCGGGTTGAGCTCCAACGCGGCCTCGGCGGCACGATAGCCGGTTGCGTCGGTGAGTCCCCCGGGAACAATCTGAATGAGTTCGGCGAGCCCGTGAGCGGTCATGGCGGCCGAGTACCCCGTCGCCCGCAGGTGGGACACGGGGTTGTCGCCTCCGCTCAGGTACACGATTCGCGCGTGCCCCAAACCGACGAGGTGGTCGATGGCGAGTCGTGCGCCCGCCACGTCGTCATTGCAGACGGTGTCCATACCGGGTGCCACGATGTCGTCGCGGGTGACGACAACGGTGGGGACATCGGCGGCGATGGATCGAAGGACGCCGGTCGGCAGGCGATGCGAAATGAGAATGAGGCCCTCCACCTGGAACTCGCGCAGCGTCTCGATTTCGGCTTGTTCGAGCGTCGGGTTTTCTCCGCCCGTGACCAACATGGTGCTGAAACCGTGTTGTCGAACCTCGGTCTGGACACCGTCGAGAATCTCGGCAAAGACGGGATTGTGGAGGTCAAGAATGAGAACCCCGATGGTACGACTTCGCCGAACGGACAGACTGCGGGCGGCGGCGTTGGGCCGATAACCGAGTTCCGCGGCCGCCTGTTCGATGAGAAGGCGACTTCGTTCACTGACTTTCGGCGAACCCGACAGCGCTAAAGACACCAGCGACTTCGACGTGCCCGCGCGCGAGGCAACGTCGTGAATCGTCGGTCGGTCGCGCGGCATGTGTTATCGAACGTCCGACACTCGAACCGCAGCGCCCGTCGCAATCGATTGTTCACAGGCGATGGCAATCCGGAGGCTCTCGAGTGCCGAATCGGGCGGGCACGGATTGTCGATTTCCCCCCGTGCGAAGGACACGAAGGCGTGTGTTTCGTTGCGGAACGAATCACGGAAGCGGTCGACAAAACCGCTGTAGGGGTTGTGGTTGAGAGCAAGGTCGCCCTCGATTGTCCGAAGCGGTGTCCGTGCGTTCAAGCCGGCCGAAATGGAATCGTGTGAACCGAACGCCTCGAGCCGGATGTCGTGTCCGAGAGCGTCATGCCGTGTACCCGTGATGATGACCTGGACGCCCGTGGTGGTCACCGCGATGACGGAACTCACATCGGCGTCGTCAAAGTCGGCGTAGTCGTGGTGTTCGCGCACCGACTTGGTGGCGAACACACGATCCACCTCGCTGCCGGTCAGCCACCGAACCAAATCGAAATCGTGCACGTGCATGTCCCGAAAGATTCCACCACTTCCCGCGATGAACTCGCGGGCGCTCGGCGTGTGGTCGTGAGCCGTCATCGTCAACGAATACACGGTGCCGATGTCACCGCTCTGAATGGCACTGTGTACGGCTCGAATCGGCTCGTCGAATCGTCGCTGGAAACCGATCTGCAACGGTGACCCGTTCGCCTCGGCGAGCGCGATGGCTGCTTCGGTCGCCTCGAGGGTCTTGGCAATCGGCTTTTCGCACAGTACTGGAATGCCCTGCGGCAAAACCTTCGACAGCACGTCCTCGTGGGCATCGGTTCCCACGGCAACAACGACGGCGTCGGCAATGGGGCCCGTAGCCGTTTCCCACGGAATGGCTGTGGCCCCGAATTGCGTTGCGAGGTCGGTTGCCCGCTGTGCATTTCGGTTGGTAACGAGGACTTCGGCCACTCGAGGATCGGCGGCCAGGTCTTCGACGCGAATCGCGCCCATTCGACCTGCACCGAATACAAGAACTCTCATGGACAACCTCATTTCGTCGGGTGGTGGACGTCTTGCGGAAAACTGATTTGTTCTGACATACTAATTGGACCGTTCCAACGAAGGATTGTCAATGTCCGACTTTATCTCCCGTGTCGCCTCCGCACCCATTTCATGGGGAATCTGCGAGGTCCCCGATTGGGGCGCCATGTTGCCGACCGATCGCGTTCTCGGCGAAATGGCCGGGCTCGGCTTCACCGCGACCGAGTTGGGGGCGCCCGGCTTCCTGCCCGACGACCCCGACGCGCTCAAGGAAAAACTCGCCGAGTTCGGAATGATCCTCTTGGGTGGTTTCACGCCGGTCATCCTGCACGACCCGGCGGAACGCGACGCGACCATCACGAGCGCCACGGCCACCGCCCGCCTGTTTCAACAGGCCGGAGCGACGAAGTTCGTCTCGTCCATCGTGCAGGACATGGACTGGTCGATTCCTCGGCCACTGTCCGCCGCCGAGCACAAGCACATGGCCGAAATGTTCGGCGTCATCGACGACATCTGTGGCGAGTACGGACTGGAGCAGGTACTTCACCCACACGTCCAAACCCTCGTCGAAACCAAGGACGACATCGCCCGTGTCCTTGACTCGTGTGACGTCCACTTCTGCCTCGACACGGGTCACATCGCTTTCGGTGGCCAGGATCCGGTCGAGTTCGCGAAGATGGCATTCGAGCGCGTCGGGCACGTGCACTTGAAGGACATCCGCCTCGACATGGTTCCGGCGGTTCTTCGTCGCGAGGTGTCGCTCATGGCGGCCACGCAGGCGGGCGTGTTCACCAACCTTGGCGCGGGCGACGTCGACATCCTCGGTGTCGTCCAGACCCTCGAGTCCGCCGGCTATCGCGGCTGGTACGTCATCGAACAAGACACGGCGATCACGGGTGGATTCCCCGCCGAGGGCGACGGTCCCGTCCACCAAGTCGCCGCGTCCCTCAAATATTTGACCGACGTCGTCGCACCGACACTCGGATAACCGCCGTGTCCACCTGGGAAGTTCTGAGTGTCGGTCGAATCAGTGTCGATTTGTACGCGGTCGAGCCGAATATCGGATTCGACGGACAGCAGAGTTTCCAGAAATCCGTCGGCGGGAGTCCCACCAACGTGGCGGTGGCCGCCGCTCAGTTGGGACACCGTGTGGGCCTCGTCACGAAAGTCGGCGATGACGCGTTTGGCGATTACGTTCGAGGTCGCTTGAACAACTGGGGGGTCGCCACCGATTTCGTCACGTCCCAACCCAACGCACAGACTCCGCTCGCTCTGGCGGCTCTGACGCCTCCGGAAAGCCCCACCGTCATCTTTTACCGGGGTCCGGCTGCGCCCGACACCACACTGACGACCGACGACGTCCCCGCTGACGTCGTGCGCGACACGCCAATTCTGTGGATCAGCCAGGGCTCGTTGGCGCAGGGAACCACCGCCGAGACCTGCCTCACGTGGATGGGAATGCGGTCACGCGAACAACACACCATCCTGGATTTGGACTATCGACCCTCGCTGTGGGCGGACCGAGACGCGGCGCGCGCCATGGCGACGCGGGCGATTGCCCTGGCCACCGTGGTCGTCGGCAACCGAGAAGAGTGTGCCGTTGCCGTCGGAACCGACGTGCCGGATGGCGCGGCCGACCTGTTATTGGCCGCCGGCGCCACACTCGCCATCATCAAACTCGGTGCGGACGGTGCGCTGATGGCGACCGCAACCGAGCGGATTCGAATTCCGGCCACCCCGATTGACGTCGTGTGTGGGCTCGGCGCTGGTGACGCATTCGGTGGGGCGCTCTGCCACGGATTGCTGGGCGGCTGGGATCTGGAACGCATCGGGCGTGCGGCGAATGCCGCCGGGGCACTGGTGTCCACCAAACTCACCTGCGCCGACGCAATGCCGAACGTTGCCGAATTGGACGAAATGATCGGAGCGACCGCATGACACTCGACCGCGACCTGTACCGCGCCCTACTCGACGCGAGGGTGTTTGAACCGCAGGCACTTCTCGATGCCCTCACGTCACGGCGACGCCGAACGATCGCCGGAACCGACGGCAAACTGCTCATCTTGGCCGCCGATCACACCGCGCGCGGCAAAATTTCGCTGGGCGCAGACGCCCTCGCGATGGCGGATCGTTTCACTCTGCTCGAACGATTGGTCCGTTGTCTCGCCCTGCCGCACGTCGACGGCGTGCTGGCGAGCGCCGACATCCTCGAGGAACTCGCGTGGCTCGGAGCGCTGGATGGCAAGTTGGCACTCGGCACGATCAACCGGGGTGGCATCATCGGCGCGCGCTGGGAACTCGACGACCGCGTCTCGGCCTATGACGTCGACCATGTCGAATCGATGGGGCTGGACGGTGGGAAAACCTTGATTCGCATCGATTACAGCGACCCGAGCGTCGCCCGTACTCTCGAAACGGTCGCTCGGATCTCGACCGAACTGGCCGACCGCCGAATCATGTCCCTCATCGAACCCTTGCCCTATGTGACGCAGCCGGGAGGGAATCCGACGCTGGACACATCCGATGACGCGCTCGTCAAGGTTGTCGCCATCGCATCCGGTCTTGGCGCCGTCTCTGCGTACACCTGGCTCAAGGTACCCGCGAGTTCCCGAATGACGGAGGTTGCGGGAGCGACGACGCTGCCGATCCTGATGTTGGGGGGCGAACCCGGGCCGGACGCGAATGAAACTTTTGGACTCTGGGAACAATCCATGGCAGAGCCCAACGTTCGCGGACTCGTCGCGGGTCGCGCATTGCTCTACCCGAACGACGGTGATTCGGAAGGCGCCGTTGTGCGAGCGTCGTCCATCGTTCGCCCGGGCCACACATTCACCACGGAAGGCGCATCATGACCTGGTATCACCCGGCGGGAACACTCGCCACGGACACGGCCGACCTACACGTCACCCCGGAAATCGCTGGTTGGGCATACAGCGGGCTGCAGGTTTTTACTCTGTCTACCGGCTCTCCCGTGAGTGTGACGCTGACCGGGGAAGAGGGCGTAATTGTGCCCCTGTCCGCGCGAAACGTCGCGGTCACGATTGATGGAGTGCCTTTCACGCTGGAGGGACGCGATGGCGTGTTCGATTCGGTGTCGGACTGGATTTACGCACCCGTTGGGTCACTCGTCACCCTGAGCGGTGAGTCGGGCGAGATCGCGATCTGCACCGCTCGTGCTTCGGAGGTTTTCCCCGTTGCTCACGTCGCCGCCGCGGACGTGTCGGTCGAGGTGCGCGGATCGGGACAAGCGACCCGCCAAGTGACCAACATTGCCACCCCCGGCTCGTTTACCGCCGCCCACAAGATCAACGTCTGCGAGGTCATCACACCGGGTGGCAATTGGTCGTCGTGGCCTCCGCACCGCCACGACGGCATCGGAGACTGCCCGACCAACAACGAAGAGATCTATTACTTCCGAATTGGCCGGAACGACAAGCCCCACGGAGACCCCACCGGAACCGGACTTTTTCGCTTGTACACCGTGAGTGGTTCGGTCGACGAGACACTGTCGGTGCGCGACGGAGATGTGTACGTTGTTCCCGAGGGGTACCACGGTCCCACCGTCGCACCCCCCGAATACCCGATGTACTTCCTCAACGTCCTCGCCGGTCCCGCCGAGGACAGAACCATGGCGTTTTGTGATGACCCCGCCCACCACTGGATCCGCGATTCGTGGAACACCCAAACCCAAGACCCCCGATTGCCGTGGACCACGGCAGCCGGCCGAACCGAAAAGAGCTGAACATGAACCGTCGTATTGGAGTTGCCGTCCTCGGATTGGGTTGGATGGGTCAGGCGCATTCGCGCTCGATGCTGCGCATCCCGTCGCTGTTCCCCGATCGTTCGTTTGACCCCGTTCTGGTTGTCTGTGCGGACACGGAAGAAGAACGTCGCGAACGCGCCGTGCGCGACTTCGGATTCGAACGTGCCGTCGCGGATTGGCGGGAGGCCATCGACTCGGATGACGTCGATGTGGTCTGGGTGACCGCACCGAACATGCTTCACATCCCGATGATCGAAGCCGCCTGTGCCGCGGGTAAGGCCGTGTTCAGCGAAAAGCCCATCGGAGGCAAGCCGGAACAAACGGTGGCCGCGTTTGCCGCAGCGCACGCCGCCGGTGTCCGCACCGGTGTCGGGTACAACTATTTGTGGTCACCGCTCGTCATGCATGCACGCCACTTGATTGAATCGGGCGCCCTGGGCGAAATCACCCACTACCGCGGCCGATTTATCTCGATGTACGGCAGTGATGAACTCGGTCTCTTGACCTGGCGATTCATCCTCGACCAGGCCGGATACGGCGTCACGAGTGACATCCTGAGCCACTCCGTGTCCATGGCACAGTTCCTCGTGGGCGGCATCACCGATGTGGTGGGCATGCGGAACACGACTATTCCGAAACGCCCCCTCCCCACCGGAGCGGCCAGCCACTACGGCCGTGGTCGACCGGAAGACCCCAAGGGCGATGTTGAGAACGAAGACTTCGCGTCCATGCTCTGCCACTTCGAGAACGGTGCGACCGGCACGTTCGAGGTCAGCCGCACCATGGTTGGTCCCGAAAGCCAGAACGCCTTCGAGGTGTACGGAACGAAGGGTGCGGTCGCCTGGAACCTCGAAAAGATGAACGAGTTGCAGTACTACAAACTCACGGAAGACCCCAGCTCGGGATACACCACCATCTTTGGTGGCGATCGCTTCCCGTTCCACGGCGTCTTTTCACCCGGTCAAGCCAATCCGATCGCGTTTGAAGACCTCGTCGCCATCGAGGACTACTCGTTCCTCGAGTCCATCGCGACCGATACGCCGTTCTCGCCCAGTTTCCGTGAAGCGGTCGATGTGGTGAATGTTCAGCAGGCACTCATCGATTCGTGGGATTCGAAGACGTGGGAAACCGTGGTCGACCTGGCAGGAGATTCTCGTGGCAAGTAAGACCATTCGGCTCACCACCGCCGAGGCGCTGGTTCGCTTCCTCATCGCGCAACGGACAATCGTCGACGGCGCCAACGTGCCGTTGTTCTCCGGTGTGTACGGGATTTTCGGGCACGGAAACGTGACGAGTCTCGGCCACTCGCTCGAAACGCACCGTCAGGAACTGCCCGTCTGGCGCGGGCAAAACGAACAGGGCATGGGCCTCGCGGCGGCGGCATTCGCCAAGGCAGCGCGGCGTCAGCAAATCATGGTGTGCACCTCGTCCATCGGACCCGGTGCGACCAACATGGTGACGG
Source organism: Microbacteriaceae bacterium (assembly GCA_947486475.1). The sequence continues at coordinate 24,894 of CANKTR010000004.1, forward strand.
CGGCGGGAGTAGCCATGTCCAACCGCCTGCCCGTGCTGTTCATCGCCGGTGACACGTTCGTTTCGCGACTTCCCGACCCGGTGCTGCAGCAGGTCGAACACTTCGGGGTTCCCTCGATCACCGTCAACGACGCGTTTCAGCCGGTCGTTCGTTACTGGGATCGCATCACGCATCCGGCCCAGATTCTGAGCTCGCTTCCGCAGGCGGTCGCGACGATGCTCGACCCGGGTGATTGCGGGCCGGCGTTTATCGGACTACCCCAGGACGTCGCCGCCGACGCATTCGACTACCCCGAGAGTTTCTTCACGGTGACCGTTCACGAGAGCCCCCGGCCTCGGCCCGACCTCGGTCAACTCGCCCGTGCCGTGGCGGCCCTTCGTTCCGCGAAACGTCCCGTCATCATCGCGGGAGGCGGCGTGCACTATTCGCGCGCCGAACACGAACTCGCCGACTTCGCCGAGAAGTTCGGCATCCCCGTCGTCGAAACGGTCGCGGGAAAATCATCGCTGCTGGCGAGCCACCCTCGCTATTCGGGCCCGCTCGGCGTGACCGGCGCGGCGGCGGCGAACCAGGTCGTGAGCGCGGCGGACGTCGTACTCGCCGTCGGTACACGGCTCGAAGACTTCACCACAGGTTCGTGGACGCTGTTCGCCCCCGACGCCCAGTTCATCGGAGTGAACGCGGCTCGGTTTGACGCGATCAAGCATCGGTCTCTTCCTCTCGTCGGAGATGCCCGCGAATCTCTCACGGAATTGAGTGCGGCTATAACCGATTGGTCTGCTGACGCGGCGTGGACGGCCCGCGCGACCGAGTTGCGCGCCGACCTCACCGCATTCGTCAATAGTCGCACCGCCGACGATGGCGTGTGGCCGCCCAGTTACGGACAACTGGTTGGACTCGTGCACGACTCGGCGACACCGGACGATTACGTGCTGACGGCTGCGGGTGGATTGCCCGGCGAGCTCAACATCAACTGGATGAGCAAAGGAATCGCCACCTTCGACTGCGAATACGGTTTCTCGTGCATGGGATACGAAATCTCGGGAGCCTGGGGTGCCGCCATGGCCCGTCCCAGCGGCGAGGTTTACGCGATGGTTGGCGATGGTTCTTATTTGATGATGAACTCGGACATATACGCGTCCGTGCTCTCTGGGCACAAAATGATCCTCGTCGTCTGTGACAACGAAGGCTATGCCGTGATCGAGCGGCTCCAAACGAGCCAGGGCGGAGCGTCGTATAACAACATGCTCGCCGATTCCACCGGAAGCGGTTCGGACGCACGGGTCGATTTCGCCGCACACGCTGCGGCGATGGGCGCCGTGACGTTCGAGGTTCACAGCCTCACCGAATTTGCCAATGCGCTGGCCAAGGCCAGGGCCGCAACTACGAGCGTCGTCATTGTCACCAAGGTTCGGGCGAGGGACTTTACCGAAGGCGGTGCGTTCTGGCAGGTTGGAGTGCCCGAGGTTTCCGATCGCGCAAGTGTCCTGACCGCTCGAGCCACGATGGACAAGGGTCTGACGAACCAGCGACCGGGGGTCTAACTCCGCCAAAGTTCAGCCCTGCAGTAAAGTGAAACGGTATTAAAAAGTGAGCGAGAGGCTGTGCCTACAGTGACTGCATTCAAGCGCGCCACCGAATGGATTCTGTGGCTGTACCTCGCCGGGATGACGGTCTTCACGTTCGCCGGGGTCGGTCTCCTCAGCTATCACGGCGATGAATTGCGCCACGTCCGAAAGCTCCAGACGTTCCTGTTGTCTGGAATTTACACAATCGTGCCAATAGGCGACGTTCCGCCCAACCTTGAAATCTCTACCGTGGGGAATAACCCTTATTCCTACGGCCCCCTGTTTACGCTCATCGGGCACGTCTCCGCCGTACTGTCGGGTGCGGAAACGTGGGGCGTCATCTCGACGAGTGATGCCGCATTCAACGCACGACACGTCACCGTCATTGCCTTCTCCCTCATCGGGGTTTTCGCCGCGGGCTGGGGGGTATCGCTCGTCACCCGTTCTCGTGTGTGGGGTGTCGCAACGTCCGCGCTGCTTATGTCGATCCCGATATGGACAGGATCCGCTCTCTTCAACGTCAAGGACATCCCCATTGCTGCGGGCTTCACGCTCTTCACCAGTGCCTGCATTGGGTTGACCCTTCCCGCGGACTGGATCTCGCGCCGACTGCGCATCGGAGCTCTCGTCGCCATGTACGGGGGAACGTTGATTCTGTGGGGGGTCCGTCCTGGAATTTGGCCCGCAATTTTTATTGGGCTCCTCGCGATGTTGTTGATCAATCTTCGGTTCACGAACTTTGCCCAACCGTGGCAAAGCGTCAGGACACTCGTCGCACCTGCCATTGCCTTAGCCGCGGCGTACCTGACGATGCTCGTCATCTACCCCAAGGCGTTTATCAACCCGCTGTACTTGTTGTACAGGAGTTTCAAAGGGACAGCGGATTTCCCACACAATACGGTGATTCTGACCGACGGAGAACTACTGAGGACCCCGCCACCGTGGTACTACCTGCCGAAATGGATAGGAGCCCAATTCCCTGAATTGCTCCTCGTCCTGCTCGTTGTTGCCTCGATTGTCGCGATCTGGCTGGTTCTTTCGCGACTATTCCGTTCGGCCACAACGGAACGCGACTTTGCGCTGCCGGCGATTGTTTTCGTCTTTGCCCAATTTGCCGCGTTCCCACTCGCGGCAATTGTGCTGAAGTCAACGATTTACGGGGGAGTTCGACAGTTCGCGTTCATCATCCCGGCAATCGCGATGCTCATCATGATTGTTCTGTATCTCGCAACGACAACCCCACTTGTCATGCGTCTCACGTGGTTGCGCCCAACCGTAACTGTTCTGTTAATCGCCTCAGCGACAATGGCCACCGTCGCCCAGGTGCAGTTGTTTCCCTACCAATCCAACTACTTCAACCCCACGACGGTCGCCCGCGGAATTGATGGACGATGGGACGTACTCGCGCGAAAGTTAAGTTACGGGGAGCTCTATTCGCAGCTGTCGAGCGAACAACGCGCCGCGTGTCCCGAGAGTTGCCTGTCATTCGAATTTATTCCGAAATCGTTCATCGCGACGTCCCCCGATGGAGCGGAACCGCTCGCCGAAGGATACAGCGTGCGCTTACGTGGGGCCAAGACCAAGGCGAAACCGATTCCTCCCTGTGGGCCGGTCGTCGCTTCAGTGACTCGCCCCTATCTGTGGACAGAAATCACGATTTCCGAGGCGTACCTGTGCCCGATTGAGCCTCCCGGTTCATAGGTTCACAGCTGCCCATGCTTGGGGAAAGGGCGGCCGGGGGTTGGGTTCTACCACCCGCCGTCTGAGCCGCGGCTGCCGCTTGCTTGACCCACCAAACGCGCAACGCTAGGTTGAGCATGTGCACCCTTAAGTGCACGACCACAACTCAAAGGAGAGTAATGAACGGTCAGCAGCAAGAAGCGGCTCTGTCCCAAGAGCTCAAACGTCGAATCGACGTCATTCAGTCAGACGAGGCGGGCGACGAGTCACATCGCGCTCTCACATCGACTGAACTGTGGACGGCATGGATCATCGTCGTCGTCACCCTCGCAATCGGATTGGTGGTATCCCTCTAATGTCACAAACTCAAGAAGCAGTTCGTCAAGCAGGATCATTCGGGTCACTGCCCGTTCTCAAAAAGGAACGCGTGTGGGGCTTCGCAGACTTCGCCTGGGTCAACATCGGCCTCGCCATCGCCACCTGGGCATTCTTGGTTGGTGGTGCAACCGCGCTGTTTGTCGGCTTTGGTCAAGGCATTGCCGCCATGATCATCGGCAACGTTGCCGGTGTCATCATCATGTTGCTCGCCACCACGGTGATCAGCAGCCGTTACGGAGTCGAGCAGTACACCATTCTTCGGAGCATTTTCGGCTTCGGTGGGGTCGCGTTGATTTTCTTCACCGTGATCACCTTCACCGAGGTCGGTTGGTCGGCTCTGCTCGGAGCGATGTTCGGTCGCGCCACGGCACAGGTTTCGAACACGGTTTTCGGGACTGCCATTGACCCCAACTCGATTATGGTCACGGTGTTCGCACTGATCTGTATCCTCGCCGCGTGGGCGCTCGTCGCCAAGGGCCCGGTCTCGATTAAGGCCTTCAACCGAATTGTTGCTCCCGGGTTGGCGCTCGTGATTGTCGGACTGATCATCTTCCTTTTCACGCAAACGACATGGACCGACCTGATGGCCGCAGCCCCGCTCGCGCCGTTCGATGACCCGCGTTTGAACTTTGCGATCGCTGTTGAGTTCAACCTCGGCGTGGCGTTCTCGTGGTGGCCCATCATGGGAAGCCTCGGGCGCCTCACGAAGTCCCCTCAAGCCTCGCTGTGGCCCGCGTTTATTGGTCTTGCAATCGTGACCATCATCGCCCAATTGGTGGGAATGGCGTCAGCGCTTACTCTCGGCGATTGGGACCCCACGGTGTGGTTGATGTCTGCCGGCGGAGCGGTGTTCGGAGTGATCGCGTTGATTTTTATCGCGTTCGCCAACATCACGTCTCTCGCGTCCATCGTGTATTCGAACACCTTGGCCTTGCGTCAGGCGAGTGGAAAAATCTTCGCCAACACTCGGTGGGAAGTCCTTGCGGCAATCTTCCTGGTTCCCGCCGCAATCGTGAGTTTCTTCCCCGGATTGTTGTACGACCAATTCCTGCTGTTCGTCACCTTCTCGGGTGCGTTCCTCTCGGCTGTGTGTGGAACGGTCATCGCGGATTACTTCGTGTTGCGCAAGCAGCGAATTAACCTCGGAGCGCTCTATGCGCCGGGTGCGAAGTCGCGGTACCACTTCCATGGCGGTTTCAACCTCGCGGCGATGATCTCGTCACTTGCTGGTGTTGGAGCGTACCTCTGGTTGTACAACCCGATGACGTTGGAAACCGATGCGCTGTTCAACTGGACGACCGCGTCGGTTCCCGCCGTGGCGGTTTCCTTCGTGCTCCACCTGTTGCTCACGCCGCTGCTCAACTCGGCTAAATCAGGGCGCGGTGGCTATGAATTGCCGACCGAGCTCGAATCCGCAAAAAAATAGCAACCCCCTAGATAGGAACTCCCGATGCCCCGTTCGATGAAAGCGGCTGTCCACACCGGCAAATCTGACCGACTCGACATAGTTATTGTCGAGCTCGACGATCCGAAAGCCGGCGAGGTGCTGATTCGAATGGGTGCGTCGGGAGTTTGCGGTTCCGACCGCCATGTTGTTGATAGCGAGTGGCCGATGCCGACTCCCACTGTTTTGGGTCACGAAGGGGCAGGAGTCGTGGAATCGGTCGGGGCCGGTGTCACAACGGTTCAACCGGGCGATCACGTCATCCTCTCGTGGTTCGCGCCGTGTCAAAAGTGCCGGTCCTGCTCCGAGGGTAAATCCTGGGCGTGTACGCGCACGCGGTCGGTGGAGTGTGTGATGCCGGACGGCACCACACGCCACACCATTGCGGGTAAACAGGCTTTCCCGTATCTGGGCCTCGGAACAATGGCGGAGTACACGGTCGCACCCGAATCGGCTGTTGTCAGGATCCCCCGCGAGGTCCCGTTTGATGTTGCGAGCCTGATTGGCTGTTCCGTCACCACGGGCGTAGGTGCGGTCCTCAACAATGCCAAGGTGACCGCGGGGTCATCGGCCGTTGTGATCGGCTGCGGGGGCGTGGGGCTCTCGGTCATTATGGGCCTCGCTCTTGCGGGGGCCAACCCCATCATCGCGGTGGACATCAGCACCGAAAAATTAGACGCCGCGGTTCGCTTTGGCGCGACGCACACGGTCGTTGCGGGCGACAACATGGTCGCGGGAATCAAGGAAATCGTCGCCGAGGGCGTCGACTATTCGTTCGAGGCAATCGGTCGCGTGGGAAGCATCGAGGAACTGCCGAGCATCACGCGGGCCGGCGGGACCGCGGTCATTGTCGGATTGCCACCCGTCGGTCATCGGGCGACCATTGACCCCCTCAGCTTCGCCGAACTTGGCCTCACCCTCGTGGGGTCAAACTACGGAGGATCCGTTCCTCTCGTCGACTTCCCGCGAATCGCCGAACTGTACCTCGCGGGTAAGTTGCCCCTCGATGACCTCATCTCGGATCGAGTGGGGCTCGCCGACGTCAATGACGCTCTAGACGCGATGCGGCGGGGTGAGCGCACGCGCTCCGTGATTGTTTTTTAGCGTGGCTCCTCAGGCCGAACGTCGGGGCGATTCCCGGGTCCGTGTCGGTGCTGTACAGTTCGAGCCAGTTCACGGCGATGTCGACGCGAATCTGAATCTGGCGCGCAGCCTTCTTGTGGCCAATGATGGCCCGAAGCCCGCGATAGTCGTGTTCCCCGAGATGGCGCTGACGGGGTACATCTGGTCGAGCGCCTCCGAGATTCTTCCGCACGCCGTGAAATGCAGCGACCCCGCGACGCACGCGGAGTGGATTTCCCTGGCGAAAGAAAGTGGGTCCTGGCTGGTCATCGGTCACCCCGCCGTCGACGCGGTCACCGGACTGCTCTACAACCGCTGCACGCTCGTGTCACCGACCGAGGTAGTGGGACATTACGACAAGACCTGCCTCTTTGTCGAAGATCTTTCGTGGGCGACAGCGGGTGACTCAATTCCGCCGCTGTGGGACACCCCGATCGGACGAGTCGCCCCGTTGATCTGCGCGGATTTGGATTACCCCGAACCGATCGAGTCGGCCGTGTCCCGCGGGGCGGAGGCGATTGTTTTTCCCACCGCGTGGGTGGCGGAGCCCGCGCCCAGTGCCACCTGGACACTTCGCGCGGCGGAATACGGGGTGCCGATTATCGCAGCGGACCTGATTGGCACCGACCGAGGAGTCGTCTTCAGTGGCGGAAGTTGCATCATCGACCGCGACGCGGTTGTCGTCGCGTCAAATGATTACGCGGTCGGCCTTGTGTTAGCCGACATCGAGATGGGACCGACCCGACCATTAGCGACGCCCGGTGTCCGGAAACCCGACATTCACGTCCACCGTCTCACCGGATCTGTTCCGGGCGACGCACCGAACGCCGTCACCATCAGCGTCTGGTCGGGTGGCCCGTCAGCGGCCACTCCGGCACCACCGACGACGGGGAAATCACCACACCTCATCGTTCTGCCGACAACCGGAGAATCGCGCGACGACTGGATTTCGCGGATGCAATCGTATTCATCGCGTCATGACGCGTTTTTAGTTCAAGGACGGCAATCGGCTGAGGGTGGGCCGGCTGAGATCCTCATCGCCGCACCGGATTCCCGTTTCGTCACGTTCACCCCGTCCGAAACCACCCCGTCCGCCGCACTTCTCGACCTATCGGGAGTTCTGGTCGGCATTATGCCCAATTCTGAATTGTCGTCGAGCACTGTTTCGCGTGCGCTGTCGATCCGTGGCGCTTCGGTCATTGTGGGCCAAGGCGCTCATGCGCTTCAGCAGCCTCGGGGTTCGGTTACAACCCAAGCGCCCTTTCCGGATGGATTGGGAGATGCCGACCTCACCTTTGGGCACCCCGTCCGGTTTCGGGCAGGGGATGCAAATGTGTGGATCGGGTTCTGTTCCGACACCAATTCTGTCCCGTCGGGGATATTCAGCCCCGACCATGTCACGTGGCCGCGCAGCGAGAGCGTCGGGGTATCCGAGCAGTGGATCTCACAGACCTGCTCGGTGGACCCGTCGGATCACTGGGGTCGAAGTGCCGCGTCGAAGCCACTCGTTTCGTCGCGCAATCTCGCGCTCTATGAGGACTCGTTCCGCGCCACCATCACTCAACGCCAGTGGTTGACATCGGCCTCAGATGATGAGACTCGCCCCTCGTGACAACCGAGGTATGTGAACCCCGGCGGTCACCACGTTCGTAACGGGTACGTCTCCAACGCGTGTCGGACGGCGGGCATGTCAAGATCGAATGAGCGGTACGCCGTGTCGGTTGCCGCGACGATTTGCGCGTAGTGCTGACCCCGCGCTTCGCACACAACTCGCTGCCATTGACGCCACTTCGGCTGGAATTGGCGTTGGGACCCCCACCCCTTCGATTTTTCCGGGGTCAGGATGATGACGGTCGTGTCAGGACCCACGAACATCGACGTCAAGGCCTGACTTCCAATCTCGGAAACAACGACGCGTGCGGCCCGGAAATGCTGAATTTGACGGTCAATCGGATGGTCCGTCGGATGCCACGTGGTAAAACCGATCGAATTCAGGTACTCCTCGAGTTCCTCTTTGTTCGACGCACCCGAGCGTTTTTCGTCGGGTCTCCGCGCGACGTACAACAATTCGGGAAGTGTCGGGTCGTCGGGAATTCCCGCCGTGAACGAGCTCACCATTCGTTCCATTCGATGCTTGTCTTGAACCCGAACGAGTCCGGGACGTGAAAGGTGCGTCGGAACCAAAAGGTTTTCGACGTAGACAAACTGGTCGCGTTCCGACGTCGGATATCGCTGAACGCCCTCTTCGCGGATACCAAGGCGGGCAAGGAGACTGCTGTCACCCCACGGAGTGTTGAGAATCGTCGCGTCCGGGAACTGTTCGTGAAGGGTGGTGAGTCGCGGAAGGCGATGAAGAAGCCAGTGCCCGTAGGCACGCGCTCGTGTCAGTGTTGTTCCGAGTGTGCCGGAATACTCGGCGATCACGCTGGTGGACGGGATGGGTTCACTAAACGTTCTCGAGCCGAAAAATGGCGAAAGAATCGATTTACCGGCGAGCGTGACGATCTGGTTATCGGGTGACACCAGAGCTTCTTTCACGCTGATGACCGCCTCCGGGGCCATGAGGTCGCGTCGGTCTCGGGGGCGCTTTCCGAATCGCCAATAGCGTGCGGCTTCGAGGTCGAGCCATTTTCCGTTGACATACGCCACGTCCGACGCAAGACGACCCGCTTCGATGGGATCATTCGAGACGTACTCCAACTGAATACCCGTCGGCAGGTTTTTCCCAGACAGGAATTTGTCGGCGAGCACGATATTAGGTGCGGTGGTCAACTGCTTCGCCATGTGTGTAAATTCTCCGATTGGGTAAGGGATGCTGATTTTTCCCGCATGTAGTGATGAGGGCATCTACTGGTAGATTACGACATTGGGTCGGGGAAACCGCCCGCTTCGTTGGATCACTCACCGCAATCGTGGACGGGGTGACGGAACTGTCGCTACGATGCGCGCCCGGAGGGATTCGAACCCCCAACCGTCTGATCCGTAGTCAGATACTCTATCCGTTGAGCTACGGGCGCACGTTGCCCAGAGACAACCTCACGAGTCTAACAGCAGACGGTTTAGCCCCCAAACTCGCCCGTTCACCGCAAACGTGATTGTCGGCCGCGAAAGTGTTCCATCGTCTTGTTGATGCCAAAAAAGTCTGCGACACGGTCGAAGGCGCGGACGGGCAGTAGTCGAACGAGCGGAAGAATTCGGGCGAACGGTGGCAGAACGAGCGTCGCTCGGCCCCGTTCAATTGCATCGAGGATTTGGCCCGCGACCACGTCCTCGTTCAAAATTGGCAGTAGCGCGGGAAAGCGACTCTGAACACCATCACCCGACTCGGCGCGACACTCGCCGCCGCGTCCATTCTTCTCGTCGCTGGGTGCTCGTCAGCACCGGGCCGCCATAGCGAACGACTCTCAACCTCGCTCGCAACTCTTCGGAAGGCTGCGAGACGGTAGGCTGGAAACTATGAATTCGAAGACTTCCCACGACGAAGACGCGGTTCTCGACGCTCTTGAGTCCGAGGCGATTTGGATGATTCGTGAGGCCGCCAGCGCCTTCCAGAAGCCCGTCATCCTCTATTCAATCGGCAAGGATTCGACCGTTTTGCTGCGTCTTGCCGTCAAAGCGTTCGCTCCCGCGCCGGTGCCGTTCCCCGTTCTGCACATTGACACGACGTGGAAGTTCAAAGAGATGATTAAGTTCCGTGACGATACGGCTCGCGAGAACAATTTGGACCTGGTGGTTCACACCAACCCCGACGGCCGCGACAACAAAATCACCCCGTGGACTCACGGAGCGGACGAATACACCCGCCTGATGAAAACGGTTGCGCTGCGAGCGGCTCTTGATGTGGGCGAATATGACGTCGCCCTCGGTGGTGCCCGTCGCGACGAAGAACGGTCGCGAGCCAAAGAGCGAATGTTCAGTCTTCGCGAACCAGGGCATGCGTGGGACCCGTCCAGCCAGCGGCCCGAGTTTTGGCACACCGTCAACTCCACCCTGAAGAAGGGCCAGACGATGCGGGCGTTCCCCATTTCGAACTGGACCGAACTCGACGTCTGGAAATACATCCGCCGCGAGAAACTCGACGTGGTTGACCTGTATTTCTCGAAAGAACGGCCGACCGTTGAACGAAACGGTCAACTGATCATGATCGATGACGACCGCTTTCCGCTTGAACCCGGTGAAGAAGTCGTGAACCGCCGAATTCGTTTCCGCACGCTCGGTTGCTATCCGTTGACCGCAGCCGACGAGGGCGAAGCCGCCTCGGTCGACGCAATCATCGACGAACTGGCGAGGTCGACCACATCCGAACGTTCGGGTCGCTTGATTGACGGTAAAGGCGCATCCTCGATGGAGCGGAAAAAGCACGAGGGGTATTTCTAATGTCGAACGCACTTCTCCGAATTGTTGTCTGCGGCGCCGTCGACGACGGTAAATCCACCGTTCTTGGGCGACTGCTGGTCGAGACGAACTCAATCCCGCTCGACGAGATCGATAACACCCGACTCATGGCCAATGGCGAGGTCGATTACAGCCAACTGACCGACGGGCTCGAGTCCGAGCGCGAACAGGGCATCACCATCGATGTGGCCCACCGTCACGTTTACCTTCCGTCCGGGCGACGCGCTATCCTTGCTGATTCACCCGGCCACGAGCAGTACACCCGCAACATGGCGGTCGCCGCGAGCGAGGCGGACCTCGGCCTGTTGCTTGTCGACGCGGGGAAAGGCGTTCGTGATCAGTCGGTTCGTCACGCCGCGATCAACTCCCTCATGGGTGTCAAGCACATCGTCGTCGCCGTTAACAAAATGGATGTCGTTGGGTACGACCAATCCGTGTTCGACGGAATCGTTGAGGAACTGACGCGGCGGTTCGAACCGTTCGGCTTTGAGGACCTTCAATTCATTCCGGTGTCCGGGATGGTCGGGGACAACATCACCGTTCCGTCCACCGAGATGCCCTGGGCCAACTCGGTCACGATCCTGTCGGTGCTCGACCAGCCTCGCACCTTCGACCGTTCGGGCGGAGACGGAAGCCTCCGCCTCCCCGTTCAGTTCGTGTCCAAAGCAGGGGACGTCCGCTGGTACGCGGGAACCATTGCGCGCGGTTCGGTCACCGTGGGCGACACCATTCGTGTCTGGCCGGCACTCACCGAAGCCGTTGTCACGGGCATTTATTCACCTAACGAGGCGACCTCAGCAACCAACGAGCAGGCGGTTCACATCACTCTCGACCGCGAGGTCGACATCGCACGCGGTGACGTCATTGTCGGGGCAACCGGTGAAATTCCCTCCTCGCGTGCTCACCTCGCCGATCTCGTCTGGATTGACAGCAAGCCTCTCGACACACACGCGTCGTACATTTTGCGGTCGGGGCCCATTGAAATCCCCGCGCGTGTCGAAACCGTTCGCTACGTCCGTGACATCACAACCGGAGAGCAGGCGCGTGGTCGAGCACTGAACATGAACGATATTGGCCGGGTTGAAATCATTGCCGACCGCCCAATTCTTCTCGACCCGTACGCCGAGTCAACCCACACGGGCGGTTTCATCCTCGTCGATCGCCTCTCGGCCATGACCGTTGCGGCGGGAATGTCCAAACACCCGCTCGTGCGCGAATCCGATGTCGTCAAACACGATTTCGCCGTCGATCGCGCCGAACGGGAAAAGCTCAACGGATTGCGATCCTGCGTTTTCTGGCTGACCGGACTGCCAGGCTCGGGGAAGAGCACGGTTGCGGACGAACTCGAAAAGTCGCTCATGACACTCGGTCTTCGGTCCTTCACCCTCGACGGTGACACTGTGCGGTCAACCTTGTCCGAGGACCTCGGATTTTCGCCCGAAGACCGCAAAGAGAACGTGCGCCGGGTTGCCCGCGTCGCACAACTCATGATGGAAGCCGGACTCGTCGTGATCGTCTCTCTCGTCTCGCCGTTCCGTGATGACCGCGAGATGGCGAAAGAACGATTTGCTGACGGCGATTTCTTTGAGGTGTTCGTCGACACCCCGCTCGAGGTCTGCATGCAACGCGACCCCAAGGGTCTCTATGCGAAGAGTCAATCCGACAAATCGATGCAGATGACCGGTGTTGGACAGGGTTACGAAGCGCCGCTCGCCGCCGACGTGACGCTCGACGGTACGCAGCCGGTTGAGGATTCCGTCCAGAACCTTCTGGGTCTCATTCTCAGTCGTCGAATTTAGCGCAATGCCCGAACTTCTGTTTTTGACTCGCAAGTTCGCGGGCGAACTTTCCGTGCGTGTCACCCTCGGGATGATTGGGATGTTCTCGGTTCTGTACCTGCTTGGCCTCGTCCTCGCGGACTCCGTTCCCGAGTGGATCAAATCTTTCGACTGGTTGTTTGCATTTTCACGGGCACTCCGCGCCCTTCCGCCCTGGGACTTTGCCCTCATCGCACTAGCCATCGTCGTGCTTACGGGTTATTTTCAGAGGATCTTCAAGTTTGTTCTTCGCCGACGAAACACGCTCAACCTGAAAAAGCTTTCGCTCTTTGAGCTCCAAACCGAAGAAACACCCATGTCCAATGCTCAACGGCGTCTGCAGATGCTCGCTCGCGCCCGGGTCATCGGTCGCCTCATGTTGTTTGCGACCGCAATCGGTAACCTGACGGGTCTGATCCTCGCGCTAGCAGTATTCGGCTATTTCCCGTCTGCGGGAATTATCCTGTTCATCCTGCTGACGATGTTGTTCTATATCCCTATCGCGGTCAACAGATGGTTCGCGGTGTTTGATCGAAATGAACTAGCGCATCAGCAACTGGCCGACGATCTGCTCGAGGGCGGACGCGACCCGGGGGAAACCGAGATCCACGTGCACACCGAACGGATGCTGATTCGGGCGAAACTGCCGATAACACGCTTCATCATTATTTGGCCGATGCTGAGCATCGTGTTCCCGCTCGCAATTTTTGCCGCCGCCATCGAGTCGTGGATGTACGCGGCCAGTGGGGTCGATTCGGCACTCAACAAGCTTTTACTCGTGCTGATGGCCAGTTCGATACGGTCTATCTTCCAAGCCGTCAACATTCTTGAGACACTCGCGAACCTGACTGCTCGAGCAATACGCCCCGATGCTCTCGACCGTGACGAAGAAGAACTCTAACGAGACGCTGCCGCGATGATTCGTGCGTGAAAATCGCTCCAATCTTTCGGGATTTCCTTAGGCACGGGGAATGTCTTCAACGGCGGCAACTGTGCGACCTGCACAATCTGCGAGGCCCATTCGTCCGGGTCGTTGGGGGACGCGATGTGAACCCGGTCGGAACCAAACAGGTCACCCAGTTCCGTGAGCGCGCTCGAGTCCGCGGCAACAACCCGCTTTCCACGGCTGAGCGATTCGATCACGGGCAGTCCAAATCCCTCGGCCAACGACGGCACGGCGACAACCGTTGCCGCGTCATACATTGCGACCAGCTCGGCGTCGGTGACAATGCCGAGAATGGTGATTCGCGCGCGCTGTTCGGTGGTGCAGGACTCGAGTGCCTCCCGGAGCGCGGTGTCCGTCAGGGTGGAATAGCCCGCGAGAATTCCCAGTCGCACGTCGACCCCGTCACTAATGAGCGACTTGACCGCTCGAACGACAACCTGAAAGTTCTTTCGCTGATCGAGTTGCCCCACCAACAACACCTTGATGGCGGCATTTCCGAACAGCCTGTCGGCGATCGACGAATCCGGGCGGACATCAGACGTCATTCGAGGCCACGGCAAATGAACGACAGACTGTTTCTGCTTGTCCCGCGTGCTCGTCACGACGAGTTTGCAGAAATCACGATACTGCCCGAGCGTGAAATTCGAGTTCGCCGCTATCGCACTCGCCTGAGTCACCGCGTCAAGATACGTGAGGTGAAGTTTCCGAGCGCGATGGTGGTGTTCGCGGTCAAAAAGGTGTCGATGCGACAACGGAAACAGGTCGTGGACAAAAACCAATGAATTGACGCCTGGACGGCGAAACAGGTCTTCCATCGCGATTGCATGGGACGCTCGGGGAGCGGGTAAGTCGAGGATCAGGTAGGTTTGCCCGTCGCGCGGCACCCATTCCGGTTGGTCCCGAAGTTTGTAATTCTCAATCACCGTCTGGGCTTGCAGGTGCCGCGTTCGGGCCTTTTTCAACCAGTCATAAATCGGTCCGGCAAAGGGGACTTCGCGAAAAATCTCGCGCAACCGCGGCCTTTTCGCCTCTTCGATTACCGCGCCGGTTGCCTTTTCGGCGAATTCGCGGACCCGTGCCACAATCCCGCTTCGGGTGCGCTCGACCAGCGTCCCGAGTTCCGGTATCGAACGCCAGAGGCGCGCCTTGTCGTCGTAACGAATCAATTCGACACTGTCGCGGTTCACCGCGAGATATTCGCGAAGAACACGTTGGACGCCGGTGGTGAAGTTCAATTCAGACACCGCGGTCACATCGAGTGCGATCGGTCGGGTATTGGAGTGCGGCGTCATCGGGTCAGCGCCCTCTCAAACCACGCCATCCACTCCGGCGTGTGGGCGAGCGGCCCTAACTTCGACCGAAAAGATTCATTGGACGTCCGATACGCCTCAACCACCTTGGCGCGCTCGGAACGCGGTAGCTTCCACGCGGTAAAGGTCTCGACATTGCGGCGCGACTCGGCATGGCAATAGCCGAGGAACCGATCGAAAACGTACTGTGCCAGACGGGACCCGGCGGGGAACCAGCCGATTACCCTGTCCAGTTTTTTCCCCAGAACAAGAAGGTGCATGCCCACCGATGAAAAAGTCGGGTGAATCCGGGCTTTCCCCGCGTTCCACTGATTCTGGGGAAAGGCGCCCAGGCCCAGTTCGTCAAAAACGCACTGGTTCAAATTCTCTGACTGCGCCAAACTGCTTCGGTATGGAACGACATGCAGAGTGTACGGAGCGTTCGCAAACGACCAGCGGTCCCACAGATAGTCGTAGTCGTAGGCGTTTCGCTCGCGGTGGTAACGGAGGAACGACGAGATTCGCAGAGAGGTGACCTTTTTTCGATTCCACATTCGCAGTTGCTGACCGAGTAGCGAGGGAATCGCTCCCGTTTGTTCCCGAGCAACGAGGACGATATCTACCCGATCAAACAACTCGGCCAAGCGTGCTCCGAGTGTTGACGGTTCTGCGAGCTGGTCGCCGATTTCACACACCATAATCACCGTCACGTTTCCGCCGCGTCGACGGGCCTCCGCCGCAATATCGACCAGTTTGGCGTCGACAAACGTTGCCGTGTTAGCGGTTTTGCGGGGCGCTTCGAAATTGGTTGGCGAAATCAGGGGTGCGATTTCGACCAGGTCGTGATGTTTGACGATTTCCCCGTTCGCGGGGAACCACAATTCGTGCGCTGGATACATGATGTCCGGCGCGAGTGTCCCTTCTTCGACGGCTCGCCACAGCCCCGCCGCAAAGGCGGACGTTCCCGTTTTCATGGGTCCAACGTGAACCACGATGCGTGTCGTACCCACGATTACATGCCCTCCGCGGCAAACCATTTTTGCCAATCCGGTGAATCGATTTGTGGGCCGAGGGTCTTTCGGACGGCAGCATACGACGGTGCGTATAGTGAGCGAATCGCGTTCTCTTCGGCGGCAGACAATTCCCAATCGCCGTGACCCACGTTGCGTTCCGCAAAACCGCGCACGACAGTTTTTTCCCTATCCGCACCGAGAACGGCCGAAAACAGTCGCTTGATGATTGCCGCCACCGGAGGGAGAACGCGCGCAACGCGACCGAGATTCTTGAGGGTGATGAGACGCTTGAGCGAGGCGAGTGGGAGACTCGGGTGAAGCCGCCTGCTTCCAAAGTCATCCTTGAGTCGAGGGGCCGGAACCCCGGCCACCACCGCGTAAAATCGATCGACGCTCGAGTAGCCGTCGAGATCGTCTTCGAAATAGGGGATGAGGATGAGTTCGACGTCGCTAAACGCTGACCACCGTTTAAACATCCTCACGTAACGCTCGCCCGGTAACTCTGTCCGTGCGTTCATCATCGTGACAACATCGAAGTCCGGTTGGTTGATACGCCAGTCTTTGATCCGGTGGACGAGCATTGATTTCTCTGCGGCAACAGGCGACCGGACAGCGAGCACGACTCGAATTCTGCCGAAATACTTGCGCAACATTGTGACCAACACGCTGGCGTTTGTTCGGCTCGAAATTGTCTCGCTCACGAACACCACGGTGGACCCGGAGCCCCTCTGGGCGGCTGCGGCTGCGGCGCGAGCCACGCGCTCTTCAACATCGGCGGGCGATTGAATCGCGGTCTTGCGAAACCGGGGTTGGTCTGAGTCCTCGGCGAAAAAATCGAACAAGGCGTTGTGCTTCACGATTCGCCCCGCTGGCGGAAACCACAAGTCCCCCGTCGGGTACACAATCGATCGCGAAAGAATCCCCAGTTCGGTGGCGACGGAAAAGTAATAACCAAGAGCCGTCGTTCCCGTTTTCATGGGACCAATGTGGATGACTACGTCGGGCTTTGCTGTCACGACGCCCTCCCAATCTCTGCTCGCCCAACACTGTGGCGGAGACGGTGGGATTTGAACCCACGATTCCCTAGAGGGAACTCCACCTTAGCAGGGTGGTGCACTCGGCCGAACTATGCGACGTCTCCAATGCTCCTATGTTACCGAAATATCACCGTCGCGGTGGATCGAGCTCCGAGAACCACCGTTTCCAGCCTTTCTGGCGCGCAGCGGAACCCAAATATTCCTTGAACCGGGCGTTGGACTCGCGATACAACTCGACAATCTCACGCCGCTCGGGCGACGTCAGGGTCCATCGTTGGCTCTGCGCCTCCTGACTAATTCTCTTTCGTGCCGTGTAAAAAACCTTCGCCGCGAGTCGACGAACCCCCGGGATCCTGCGCATCCCCGCGAGCGTCCGTTTGAGGTCTGCTAGCCGACGCAGCTGGTCCTTTCCCAGGGACGCGTTCTTCTTGTGGTTGGTTGTCGCGTCGGGAATGGGGATACGAAATCGAGTAGAAAAACGTTTCATCAAACCGTCCGTTGCGTAATCGTCTTCGAAATACGGGAGCGCGACCAGGTTGTGTCCGTCCCCGGACCACTTCTCAAACATGACATCGTAATGAAAGCGTCGATTCGCTTCACGAACGACCGCATCGAGAGTGAGGTCGAGGTGCTGCGGAGATTCCCAGGATTGAACGCGGTGTGCCACGATGCTGGGCAGAGCGAAAGTCTGGTGCCGCGCGAAGAACACAACATCGACCGAATCGGCAAGATCGCAGAGGCGCTTCGTGATGTAATCGCTGTATCGAGCGGCACGTAACACCTCGGCGATAAAGACGATGGTGACCTCCGGCACATCGCGGGTGCGCGCCTCGGCAACAATTGCCTCAATCCGACGCTCAATCGCTGCCCCGCGCCGGGTGCCGAGCATTTTGAGTTCGGGGTGCTTGACCACGTCGGTTCGAGGCTGTGGCCACGAGTCTCCCCTCGGAACGATCAGGGAATCGGGTAGCGGTGCGGACAGTAACCGAGACGCTAACGCCTCGGTCCCCGTCTTCATGGGGCCGATGTGGAGGACGATTCGTACGCCGATGGCGTTCTCCTAATAGGCGTACGAGACCGAACAGGTATCCTGCGCGGCGGATTGTCCCTGGATGCCGCTCAGGACCTTGCCGGAGCCCGTTGGCTTGGCGTTACCCTTGACTTCCGAGCCGACCCCGGTCGCGTCTTTCGCCAGTTTGAACGGCTTGTCCTTGCGGATGGTCGAGAACAGCAGGTCGGCGAGGTCGGTCAGCGGAGCGACTTTGCCCGCGTAGATTCCGCCTACGCCCGTTCGACCGGGGTATTGGATAAACATGATGTTTTCGCGCGGGATGTCTTTCAGCACCAGAGCCATGGCGGCCATCGTATCGAGACTGGAGAGGGAATTGGACAGTGTCATCGAGCTGGCCGCAACGGATGCGAGCCCATAGACCTTGGTCGGATCGAACAGGACTCCTTCGTCCTGAATTTTTCGAACGAGGGACGAGAGGTAGACCTGTTGCGAGGAAATGCGCCCCAGGTCGGAACCGTCGCCGACCCCGTGGCGTGACCGAAGAAATGCCAACGCCTCCCAGCCCTTGATGTTGTAAGTCCCCTTCTTGGGGAAGTACAAGCCGGTGTAGGGGTCATCGACTTTGTCATTCACGCAAACATCGACTCCGCCGATTGCGCTCGCCAGCGACGCGACGCCGCGGAACGTGACCAGTGCGGCGTATTTGATTTTCAATCCCGACAATGCTTCGGCAGTGAGCACGGCACAGGCAAGGCCACCGTAGGACAGGGCGACGTTGATGGGTTGGCCCGACATTCCCGAGTTGTACCCGGAGCCGTCCTCGCGGGGGCAGGAGGGAATCGGGACCACGAGGTCTCGCGGGATCGACACGGCGGTCGCGCGGGTGTGGTCTTCGGAAACGTGCACGATGATGTTGACGTCGTTGAGCGTGGCTCCGACCGACGAGCCACCGAATTTTTCCCGCTCTCCTTTTCGCGTGTCCGACCCGACAATCAGCACGTTGAACGCGCCTTTCATCGCACCGATACCCGAGAGCTTGATCTCTTCCTCGGTACCGGTTTCGCCGGCCAACGCCACCGAATCAATGGTCGACGTGATTTTCCACGCCACGATCCCGGCGATGGCGGCGGTTGACACCATGACGACAGCGAGCGACAGTCCGATGACCTGCATGATTGTGGCCCACGGTCGACGGCGCCGCGCCAACACCGAATGACGTGGGGTTGATTCGGCTGGTTGTGGTGTCGTCTTCTTCGTCACGGTTCTCCTTGGTGTACTGTGCGGAGGGCGTGGGATTCGAACCCACGAGACATTGCTGCCCACTGGTTTTCAAGACCAGCTCCATCGGCCTCTCGGACAGCCCTCCTCAATAAGTCTAACCGAGGTGGGTCGATGCGCTATTCGAGCGTCGCCAAAACGGACGGGAGTCCGCCCTCGGACTCGTCAAGAGTTATCTCGCTGGCCGCCGACCGAACCTCAGCGGGCGCTTGGCCCATCGCCACGCCCCGACCGAACTCGGCGGCCCACTCCAGCATCTCCACATCATTCCGGCCATCGCCGACCGCCATGACCCTCTCTCGCGGGATTTTCCAGCGTTCACGCACCAATTCCAGGGCGGTCGATTTGTTCACTCCCTGCGGCCCAATATCAAGCCATGACGTGTATCCCACCGAATAGGTGACTTTATGCAACCCCAACATCTCCACCACGTCGGTGAAATAGTCCTCCCGCGACGTCGGGGCAATCACGACGACACGAGTTGCCCGATTTGTCATCAATTCTTCGAACGAGTTCATTTTCTGGGTCTGCATGTTCACCCCGCTCTCGGGGAACCAACCGATGTAGCGCAACAGACCCGTCTCGTCTTCGACGGCGTAATGGGCGTCGGGAATCGTCTGGTGAATTTCCCGCAACACCCGCTGCGGATCGAACAATTCAACGGTGTCACGGACGTATCCGGTCGGGTCGCTCGAATCTCGCCGTACCACAATTGCGCCGTTTGCGCAGACCAGGTATTCGGGAGTGATGCCGAGTTTTGTCACAATCGGCAACGTCATCGGAACAGAGCGGCCCGTCGCAATCGTGAGGCGATGTCCCGCCCGATCAAGGCGTTGCACTTCTGTGATGGTCAACGGATTGAGGTCCCCGTAATCCGAAATCAGTGTTCCGTCAATGTCGATTGCGACAAGCCACGGATCCGAAGGCCCCGTCATCACGACAGTGGCTCCGCGACCGCGAGGCCGCCGAGGTACGGACGGAGTGCGTCGGGGATAGTGACCGAGCCGTTCGCGTTTTGATGCGTTTCGAGGAGTGCAACCAACCAGCGGGTAGTCGCGAGTGTGCCATTGAGCGTCGCGACGGTCTCTGTTGCACCACCGTCGGGACGGTGCCGAATGTTGAGCCGACGCGCTTGGAACGTCGTGCAGTTCGATGTCGACGTCAATTCGCGGTAAGTCCCTTGAGTCGGAATCCACGCTTCGATGTCATATTTCCGCGCTGCCGAGGAACCGAGGTCGCCCGCAGCGACATCAATCACGCGATAGGAGAGGCCGAGCAGTTGCATCATTTCCTCTTGCCACGCGACGAGGCGGTCGTGTTCGGCTTCCGCCTCGGCGGGAGCACAGTACGAAAACATCTCGAGCTTGTTGAACTGGTGAACGCGCAAAATTCCACGGGTGTCCTTGCCGTACGAGCCGGCCTCGCGGCGATAACAGGTTGACCAACCCGCGTACCGTTTCGGTCCCGCGGTGAGGTCGAGAATCTCGTCCGCGTGAAAACCCGCGAGGGCGACCTCGCTGGTCCCGGTCAAATACCGGTCATCGGCGGGCAGGTAATAGATTTCGTCCGAGTGCGCACCGAGAAACCCCGTTCCCTGCATGATCGTGGGACTCACGAGCGTTGGCGTGATGAGGGGAGTGAAGCCCGCCGCGAGGGCGCGGTCTAACGCGAGCGACATCAGTGCGATTTCGAGCCGGGCGCCGATTCCCGACAAGAAATAAAACCGCGAACCCGAAACCTTCGTTCCGCGGAGCATGTCGATTGCGCCCAGCATTTCCCCCAATTCGAGGTGATCGCGTGGCGCAAAATCGAAGACTGGAAACTCACCCGCCTCGCGTAAGGTGACGAAGTTTTCCTCGCCCCCGGCCGGCACTCCGTCGACGATGATGTTGCCGATTCCGCCCGCGACGCGAGTGAAGTTCTCGCCCGCTTCGGTTGCGGCTTTGTCGGCACTTTTCACCCGCTCGGCTAAATCCTGTGCGGCGGCGACGAGTGCGACCTTGTCCTCTTTCGAGGCGGCGGCGACCAGTTTTCCGTGGGCGTTTTGTTCCGCTCGGAGCGTTTCGAAGTGAACAATCGCATCGCGGCGAGCCTGATCCGCGGCGAGCGCGAGGTCCACCACCGAAACGTCGTCGCCGCGGGCGATGAGTGAGGCGCGGACAACGTCTGGTTCCGCCCGAAGTAGCGTCGGGTCGATCATCGTCAGCCTTCTTTTCCAGCGACGAGCCGGTCGAGCCAGGCCCGCGCATCGACAAACGCCGTGTCGGAATACTGTTCGGCAACGGTGGGTGTGTAACCATCCGCTCGACGGTACGAACCGAGGAACTGTAACCCCGGGCTGTACCTTTTGAGCCCCAGAAGCGCGTCCGCGACGCGTTCGTCCTCGATGTGGCCATCGATATCAATCACGAAACGATAGCGACCGAGCGCGTCGCCGATGGGGCGCGATTCAAGAAGAGACAGGTTGACTCCGCGCGTCGCAAACTGTTCGAGCATCTCGAGCAGTCCGCCGGGACGATCATCGGGCAGTTCGACGATGACCGTTGTCTTGTCCGTTCCTGTGCGCGGTGCCACCGCCCGGCGACGACCAATGAGGACAAACCGGGTCACCGCAGAGGGGTTGTCGCCGACGAGCGTGGCGATCGTGGTGACGTCCGCGTGCTCTTGAAATCCCGCGGGCGCTATCGCAGCGTCACCGTGTCGGCCCGCTGCGACATCGAGCGCGGCGGACACGTTAGACGTTGCGGGCAGGTGTTGGTGGTGAGGAACGTGTGCTTCCAGCCACTGTCGGCACTGGGCGTAGGCGACGGGGTGCGCCACGACGACGTGAACATCGGCGAGCGCCGTTCCGGGCCGAACCACCACGTCAAAATTCACGGGGACGAGGAATTCCCCCAGGATTTGTAAACCGGACGATTGGGCGAGCGCATCCTGCGCGGCGCTCACACCGCCTTCGACGGAGTTCTCCACCGCGATCATCGCCGCGTCGGCGCGACCGTCGACCAGCGAGGCCAGCGCGTCGCCGACGTTATTGACGGGAAGCCACTCCTGACCCTTCGCCTCGGGAACTTGCCCCAGCGCGGTCCAGGTGAAAGTGCCAACGGGCCCTAAATAGGCGTACACCACGGTGACTCCTTTCGACATCGCAGGAATTCCAGACTATCGCGGGGCGGAGTGCCGAGCCGAGTGATTATCGAGCGTAATCAGGGGCGGCGGGCAGACCGAAAAACTCTTCCAGGGTGATTTTCGGTGTCAGGCTCAATTCCGCGGCAAGTTCCACCCCGACGAAGCGCCAGTGCCACGGCTCATAGATGTATCCCGTAATCGCGGTTTTTCCGCTGGGGTACCGCAAATGCCATCCGAACTGTGGCGCATTACTCTTCAACCACTTCCCCTCGGGCGTCGTGCCGAAGCAGGCTTGAATGGTACAGGCCCGATTCGCAGCGGCGATGTCGACGGACAGCCCGATTTGGTGCTCGGAGTAACCCGGGCGGGCGCTCTGTAAATCGGCGGCCTCTCGACCAATCGAGTCTACCCAGCCGTTGTACACCGAAACCTGTGCCGAGTAGGAGCGGTAACTGCTCTGGACCACCAGGTCAATCCCGTCCCTGCGCGCCGCGCGATACATCGTGCGGTACGCCTTCGCGGCGTCCCGTCGAAGAATCGGCGTGTAGGTGTGGGGCACGTTCATGGTCGTGAGGTCTGTTGGCGCGTACCTTTTCGGCGACAATCGGCGCAACTTATCCACCACAACCCACAGGGAATCCGCCTCGTCAATGGAATGGAGAGTCGTGTCGAAAACGGCGACGACTGCGGTCGGGGTTGGGGCGATCGACGGGGTTGGGTCGGTCGGCGGCGACGGTTGGGTGGGCGCCGGGATTTCCGCGGTGGGCGCCGCCGACGCAACACACCCCGTCAGGGCGACGGAAGCGGTGGCGACGAGGGCGAGGAATCGAAACATCCCCTCAAGGTTAGCGGGCGCGGGCTCGTCAACGCGCCACAATCACCCCATACCGAGATCGACCGGGATTCCGATGCGGGGGTGTCGATGTCGCGGCATCGGTGAGTAGCACACAGAATGGTGTCATGGAAATTCGCGTTTCAGACGACCGCATCGTCGGACTTCGTGACGGTGAGCCCGTCGGCTGGGTTGATTTCGAGGTGACCGACGGCGTCGCTCGGCTCTTTCACACCGAGGTTCTTCCGACCATGCGGAACTCGGGCACGGGAACCGAACTGGTTGTAGCCGTTTTGGAATGGTTCCGAGACAACACGACTCATCGCATCGTGGGGGTTTGCCCGTTCATTCCGGTTGTCATCACGCGCCACCCCGAGTTCGCGGAACTGACGACCCGCTAGTCGTCGAGGTCGGCGTCCGACCATTCGCCGGTGGTGAGATAGCTCACCTTCGACGAGATTTCGACGACGTGGTCGGCGATTCGTTCCAGATAGCGGCTCGCGAGTGTGACATCCACCGTGTGCACGGCTTTCTCTTTCCAGGACTTGTCGAGAACGACCTCGAACACTTCACGGTGGAGTTCGTCGACGCGTTCGTCAGCCGCCTGAATCGAGCGGGCAAGGTCGACGGACGTGTTTTTGAGCAACTTGACGAGTTTTTTGGACAAACGAACGTCGAGTCGAACCATCTCGTCGAAGGTATCGGACAACGATTCGGGAATCGCGGAGTCGGGGAAACGGAATCGTGCGATCGTCGCAATATGCGACGCGAGCGCCGACATTCGCTCGAGCGAGGCCGATATCCGGAGGGTGGACACCAGGATTCGCAGGTCCCGGGCGACCGGGGCTTGCAGGGCGAGCGTGCGGATGACGAGTTCATCCAAAGACAGCGATTTTTCGCTGACGATTTCCGCTCCGGCGAGTGCACGATCCGCCGCTTTCACGTCGGCTTCCAACAGCGCGGTGGTGGCGTCCGTCACGATGGTGAGAACGCTGTCCGCGATTTCGACGATACGTCCTTGAACAGATTCCAATTCTTGGTCAAACATTTCGCGCATCGGAGTGCCTCTCGATATAGGTCTAAAGCGAACCAGAGCGGGGTGAACCGCTCTCAAACAATTCGCGAACATCGGGTTAAATGCGTGGCCGCGAGGACCGTAGTTCCACGATACCGTGTCCATCGTCGCCTAGCCTGAGAAGGTGGTGAGTTTCGGGATTTTCCTGGCAGTGACCAGCGTGGTCGCTGTCCTCGTCGCGGTCATCACCTATCTGGTCTTTCGCGCTCGGCATTCGCGCATCAAAGCGACGGAGGACGAGCCCCTCACCGACGTCGCGTCGCGCCTCATTTCGGTACTCGCGAGCGCAGGGATGGTGGTGGACGACTCGCTCGCGGTTCTTCGAGCGACCAACAGCGCGATTGCCCTGGGGCTCGTGTCCGGTCGGGTGATTCGCAGTTCAGAAATCCGCGCGCTGGTTCGCGCGACCCAGGAAACCGAGACCACGAACTCTGTCGAGTTTGAATTGACACTGTCGGAAGGTGGTGACGTTCGGTACCTGCGCGCCCGAGCGGTCACGATCGGTGCCGGTATCGTGTTGGTTCTCGTCGAGGACAACACCGAGGCCCACGACTTCGAGTCGATTCGTCGCGATTTCATCGCGAACGTGACTCACGAAATCAAAACTCCGATTGGCGCTATCGCACTTCTCAGTGAAGCGATGGAGGGGGCCCTCGATGACCCAACCCGTATGCACAAGTTTGCGGACAGTTTGCGCCGCGAAACGGGCCGCCTGTCGACTCTCATCACCGAAATCATTCAGTTGTCCCGCGTTGAAACCTCCAACATTCTGGCGAAAGCGAAGCCGTCCAACGTGGGGGTGGTGGTTCGAGAGGCGCTCGAGCGAACCCTCGTCATTGCCGACGCGAAAGACATCGTGGTCAATGCGAAGTACCCCGATGATGTTTTTGTGATGGGTGATGGCGAACTGTTGACCGTCGCTGTCAAAAACCTGATCGAAAATGCCATTCAGTATTCGGACCGGAAACAATCCGTCGGAATAGGCGTCACCACCCGTAATGGTCACGTCGACATCATCGTGACGGATCAGGGTGTGGGTATTCCCGCCGACGAGCAGTCCCGCGTGTTCGAACGTTTTTATCGGGTGGACGAATCCCGCGACCGAACCACCGGGGGAACCGGGCTCGGTCTGAGTCTCGTCAAACACATCGCTCTCAGCCATCGCGGCGAAGTGACTCTGTTTTCTCAGCCGGGCGTCGGCTCGACTTTCACCATGCGCCTACCGCGGCTCGTGGAAACCTCGAAGGAGAACACCCATGAGTAGTGTGCTCGTCGTCGAAGATGAACAATCTCTTCGCGAACCGTTGGTCTACATCCTTGAGCGCGAGGGCTTCGAGGTGTTCGAGGCGGCGGACGGTCCCGCCGCGCTGGTGCAGTGGAAAGAACGAAAACCCGACCTCATCCTGTTGGACCTGATGTTGCCCGGAATGAGCGGGGTGGATGTGTGTCGGGAAATCCGAAACCACTCCACCGTCCCCATCATCATGGTGACCGCCAAAGATTCCGAAGTCGACAAGGTGGTCGGGCTCGAAATCGGGGCAGACGACTACGTGGTGAAACCGTATTCGACGCGTGAGTTGCTGGCCCGAATCAAGGCGGTACTTCGTCGCGGGGCCGTTCCCGATGCCCACCAACCGCGTACCGTGATCGAGGCGGGTCCCGTGCGAATCGACACCGATCGTCACTCCGTGACCGTAAGTGGTGTTGCCGTCACCCTCCCGCTCAAGGAATTTGAGCTCTTGGAATACCTCATCGACAACGCCAATCGAGTGTTAACGCGGGGCCAGATCATCGATCGGGTCTGGGGGTCGAACTATTACGGTGACACCAAGACGCTCGACGTTCACGTCAAACGCATTCGCGGGAAGATCGAACCGGACCCGGCGAACCCGCGGTTTCTCATGACCGTTCGCGGGCTCGGATACAAGTTCGAGTCCTAGGGCACGCGACGAAGCCACTCGTCGGTGAGGAACTTTTCCTCGACGAGCGTGGCCACGCGAGTGCGCTCGGCGTCGCTGATTGTGCCATCGCGAAGCCCGTGCAGTTCACGGAAGGTTCCGACCATCGTGTCGATCACCTCGGCGCGACTCAAACCCGACTGGCTCTTGATCGGGTCCACTCGTTTCACCGCGCTCGTGACTCCCTTGTCGCTCAGTTTCTCGCGGCCAATTCGCAAAACCTGCATCATGGCCTCGGCGTCGATGTCGTAGGCCATGGTCACGTGGTGAAGCACCGCACCGTTTCCCAACCGCTTCTGTGCCGCACCGCCGATCTTGCCCTGCGGACTCGCGATGTCGTTGAGTGGCTTGTACTCGGCGGCAATCCCGATGGAGTGGAGCGCCTGCAGAGTCCAGTCATCGAGAAACGCGTAGGAATCGGCGAACGACATGCCCTGAACGAGTTCGGCGGGTGCATAAATCGAATACGTGATGGTGTTACCGGGCTCGATGAACATTGCGCCGCCGCCACTCACGCGGCGCAACACGCGCACCCCTCGCGCCGCTGCTTCGTCCGAGTCGACTTCGTTTCGAAGTGACTGAAACGACCCGATAATCACGGCCTTTTCGTTCCACTCCCAGAATCGAAGCGTCGGCCCGCGGCGTCCCGCACCGACTTCCTCCGTCAGCACCTGATCGAGCGCCATGTGTTCGGCCGCCGACAGCGGTTCGGGGGCAAGGTATTCCCAGTCATATTCGGAGAACGAGCGAGCCTGAGCGATGGCGCGGCGGACGGCTGTGGCGACCGCTTCCGGGTGCACGCCGAGCATCACCACGTTCTCGGGGAGCGCCACGCGAACGCGCCGCGCGATTTCTGTCGCATCCGCCGAAATGGGCAGTCCCTCGATCGCGCCCGTCATCGCCTCGAGTGCGTCATCGGGTTCGAGAAAGAAGTCCCCCGAAATCGCGACATTGACGAGCACCCCGTCTCGGTCATCCGCCTCGACCACGATGAGTTTTCCGCCGGGGACCTTGTACTCGCCCTTCATGCCGCGTCTCCCTCGTCGTGTCGATCTGCGTCAAGTTTATGCGTCGTTCGGTGAGCGCTCCTGTCTGCCTAGTATGAGAGACATGGCAGCGCGACGAAAATCCTCATCGGCGAAACGGCGTCCGTCGATGTTTCGGACGCTTCGAGTGCCGAACTTTCGCACCTGGATGATTGGTGCGCTTCTCGCCAACATCGGCGGTTGGGCCCAACGCGCCGCCCAAGACTGGTTAGTACTCACCGAATTGACCGACAACGACGCTGTTGCCTTGGGCTTAAGCCTTGCTCTTCAATTCGGTCCGATTCTTATTCTCGGGCCCTTTCTCGGTCTGCTCGCGGACCGGATAAACGCGCGGACCATCATCTTTTGGTGTGCGGTGCTCGAGACAATCTTTGGAATTGTGCTGGGCGTCGCGGTGCTCCTCGGTGTAGCGAACCTTTTCCTCGTGTACGCCCTCGCACTGGCTATCGGAGTGGTTCAGGCGGTCGAGGCACCGGCACGCCATGTCTTCGTCAACGAGCTGGTGGCAAAGAACAACGTGCCGAACGCCATCGGTCTCCACTCGACGATGTTCAATTCCTCCCGGCTCGTGGGTCCGGCCCTCGCGGGAATCGGGATCGCGGTGCTGGGAACCGGCTGGACGTTGCTGTTCTCGGGGTTGGCTCTCGGCGCGGCGGCCATCGCTATCGCGCTGCTTCGGCGAAGCGAACTGCACACCGTCGAGAAAGCCCCCAAAGAGCGCGGGCAGTTCGGCGCCGGCATGGCGTACATCGCTGCCCGCAAAGATCTCCTGATCGTCCTCATGATGCTTTTTGTTGTCGGCGCACTTGTTTTCAACTTCGGAATCTTTTCGAGCACGATGGCCGTCGTCGAATTCGGTCTCGGTGCGCAGGACTACGGTTTCATCATGTCGGCCCTCGCGATCGGATCCGTCGCCGGCGCACTCCTCGTCGCGCGGAGTTCGCGGCCCCGACTGTCGGTCATCACCGTCGCAGCGCTCGTCATCACGATCGGCGGTATCGCCTCGGCGTTATCTCCGACGGTCACCGTTTTCGTCCTCGTGTACCCGCTCCTCGGTTTCGGCGGTGTGCTGATGGTCGCGACGACCAACGGGTACATCCAAACCACCACCGACGACATCTACCGCGGACGCGTGATGGCTATCTTCTCGACGCTGCTGATCGGAAGCACACCCATCGGATCGATCCTGGCCGGGTGGGTGTCAAACGAGTTTGGGCCTCGCTGGGCGCTCGGTGTCGCCGCACTGGGCGGTCTCATCGCGACGGTGATCGCACTGGTGTGGCTGCGACGATCTCACAACATTTCCACGATGGCGACCCTGCGCTCCGCTTTCGCTCGAACCACCGAGGAACAAGCCGATACTGCCACGCAGGTCATCACCATCGGCCAACGCGGGCCCTGAACGCTTCACATCGTCGCTAAAGGGGTGCGTGGCGCAGGAAATCACCTAGAGTTGTGCCGTGGACGCAACCGACCAGCGAATAATCGAACAACTCCGTGACAATGCGCGCGCGGGCTACGCCGACATCGGAGATATCGTCGGACTTTCCGCGAGCGCCGTCAAGCGCCGAGTCGATCGCCTCGTGCAGACGGGGGCGATTCGGGGGTTCACTGTCAACGTTGATCCCGCCGCCGAGGGTGTCGGAGTCGAGGCCTACGTCGAACTGTATTGCCGCGGCACCGTGTCCCCGGATGACCTTCGAACGCTGCTCAACGCTGTTCCCGAGGTTGTGTACGCGGGAACCGTGTCGGGGCAAGCCGACGCAATTGTTCATATGCGCGCCGCGTCGATCCCCGCGTTAGAGGCGGCACTGGAGCGAGTGCGCAATGCTCCCAACGTCGACCACACGCGGTCGTCGATCATGCTCTCGCGTTTGGTTCACCGCCGCATCCTCTAAACATGTTGTGACATGTTCCCTTCTCGGCGCCGTGGCGGTGACAATAGAAGCATGCGAATTGGAGTTCTCACGTCCGGCGGAGACGCACCCGGCCTCAATGCGGTCATCCGTGGCGCTGTTCTCAACGGCGAGCGCCATTACGGCATGAACTTCGTGGGTATCCGAGACGGCTGGCGCGGACTCGTCGATGCGGACTTCCAGTCGTTGGCGCGCGCAGATGTCAAAGGAATCGGAAAAATGGGCGGCACGATTCTTGGCTCGTCGCGAACAAATCCGTTCGAGGGCAACGGCGGAATCGATCGCATCAATCAGGTCATGGCCGACGCAGGCATGGACGGGCTTCTCGTAATCGGCGGAGAGGGCACCCTCGCCGCAGCGAACCGCTTGTCCGAGGCCGGAATCAACATCGTCGGCGTCCCCAAAACAGTCGACAATGACCTGTCGGCAACGGACTACACATTCGGCTTCGACACCGCCGTCAACGTCGCCACCGAAGCGATGGACCGGCTTCGAACCACGGGTGACTCGCATCACCGCTGCATGGTGGCCGAGGTCATGGGCCGCCACGTCGGCTGGATTGCCCTGCACTCAGGAATGGCCGTGGGCGCGCACGCGATCCTCATCCCCGAACGGAAAACATCTCTCGAGGAAATTGTGGGGTGGGTCACCTCGGCCTACGAACGCGGACGCGCGCCGCTCGTCTGTGTCGCCGAAGGGTTCCTTCTCGACACGATGGACGACGCTCACAGCGAACGTGGCTTGGACGCGTTCGGGCGACCACGTTTGGGCGGAATCGGGGAAGTGCTCGCGCCGATGATCGAAGAGGCGACGGGAATCGAAACCCGCGCCACCACTCTCGGTCACATCCAGCGAGGGGGAACACCCTCCGCGTTCGATCGCGTTTTAGCCACGCGATTCGGAATGAACGCCACCCGCGTGATTTCCGAGGGGAATTGGGGGAGCCTCGTCGCCCTCCGTGGCACCGATATTGTGACAACCACGTTCGAGTCCGCACTGGGCGAGTTGAAGACTGTTCCGGCCGAGCGCTGGTCTGAAGCCGCTCTGTTGTTCGGTTAGGCGTTCCGGAATTCAAGCAACGCGTCCACGAGCGCTTCGTTGCTGCGCTCGGCGGCCGTGTGGGAAACAACCAGTCCCGCTTCCCGCGCGTCATACGCAGTTCGCGGTCCGATACAGATGATGGCCGTCGTGTCGGGGATTGGGCTCAGCTGGAGGGCAAGCTGACGCGCAACGCTTCCGGAACTGACGAGAATTGCTGTGATGTCTCCCGACCGAACCCGTTCAATCACGTCCACGTCGATTGCCAGCCCGATCGTCCTGTAGGCGGACACGAATGTCGCCCGAACACCCCGTTCCGTGAAACCCGCGGCGAGAATCGGCTCGGAAGTTTCGGAGTGGGGGACAAAAACGGACGATTCGAGAAATCCGTCGGGCAGCGTGTGAAGGAAGCCTCGAGGTGAATTGTCGGTTGCGGGGACGAAGTCAACCCGGATGTTCGCGAAGGACAGTGCCTGTGCCGTGGTTTCTCCGATTGCCGCCACGCGGGTGTGCTCGGGGATTTCGACCTTTTCGTGCTGCAACACGTCCACCGTTGTGGCACTCGTGAGAACCACCCAGTCGAAATCGCCCGCACGCAGGCGAGTCAGTTGTTGCTGGAGCGCGTTGTCGTCCTCCGCAGCGGCGAAGTTGACGACGGGCGCGACGACCGCCTGTGCGCCGAGCACCGTGAGCCGATTCGTGATGTCTTCCGAAAACCGCCCACCGCGCGGGATGAGCACCGTCTGGTCACCGAGGCGGCGAATCACCGGGATACTCGACGTCGGGCTTACCTCGCGAATTGCGAAATCAGTCATCCCCGAAAACCGCCCATGCAATCGTGCTCACGACAACGACGCCCACGATTCCCGCTCCGATCCACCACGGCAAGGGGTTGGCCTGATACGAACCGGAGATTTTTTCCCCCAACGCCGCTCGCTGAGCGGGAAAGTCAAGTTTGTGTTCCAGTTCGGAGACCGTCGCGCGGAACTGCTCGCGGCGAGCCGCGATGTCTGCCGCAATCTGCTGTCGTTCACGCGCCATTCGATGTGCCCTTCGCCAAGTTTCGGAAATCTGCTGCAATCTGATCGACCGACTCGAACGGGGTGAATCCCTTCCGAATCGACGCGATGCCGATGGCGATGAACGCGACACCGCCAACGAGTACGACGGCGGCGACCGTGAGTGCGGCGGCCCACGCGGGCATGAACACGGCAAGCCACAGAATGAGGGCGACGACGAGCATCGTCATGAACATGGACAACAGTGTCACTCCCAGCGTGATCCAACCCAGACCAATACCGGCGGATCGAAGTTTGCTCGCGAGTTCGGACTGCAGCAGTCGAACTTCGGCACGAACGAGGTCGCTGAGTTCCCGCGGAAGGTCGGCGAGAAGCCGAAAAAACCCCCGCTCAGAAGCGTCCTTCGCCATGGGTGCTAGTTCTTCGCGTCCGCGGCAGGAGGCTTGGGGGTGGTCTTTCGCGTCGGCGGTTTTGCCGCGGACTTCTTCACGGGAGGGGCGGTGGGCTTGGTTGACGAGGCGGAACGAAGTGCGTCGACGCGTTCCGAGATTTTTTTGACGTTCTCCGACACGGCCGACGCGACCTCGGGAGCGTTCTCTTTGACGAACTCGGTCGCCGCCGAAACCTGTTCCTGAACCCGAGGGTCGTTCCAGACCTTGAGCGCAGCAGTTTTCATCTGGTTATATCGCGCGCGGCCCGCACGCGTTCCGAAAACGTAGCCAACTCCCAGGCCCAGTACGAAAAGAATCTTTCCGCGCATGGTGACTCCTCCTTGTATGCCGTTCAGAGAACATATTCTATCCCCGAACTTGGGCGTCGAAAATCCTGCCCCGCGCGATGTCGGCTCGGTCTGCCCGCTGCTACCAGATAGTAACTCGTTCGGTCGGGTCCAGCCACATCGGGTCATTCGCGTTCACGCCGAAGGTGTCGTAGAACACATCGAGGTTTCGCACGATCTGGTTGCACCGAAACTCCGGTGGCGAATGCGGGTCGATCGCCAACAGTCGAAGTGCTTCCTCCTCGCGGGCCGATTGACGCCAGGTTTGTGCCCATGACAGAAAGAACCGCTCCGCGCCGGTCATCCCGTCGACAATCGGCGGCTCGGCCCCGTCCAAACGCAACATGTAGGCCTTCCAGGCGATGCTCAGTCCACCCAAATCGCCGATGTTCTCTCCGATTGTGAGCTCACCGTTGACCTTATGTCCCGGCAGGGCCTGCGGCTCGAGCGCGTTGTACTGGTCGATCAACGCGCGCGTCCGCTCCGAGAACCGCTCGCGGTCAACATCGCTCCACCAGTTCGACAAACGACCATCGCCATCGAACTCGCTGCCCTGATCGTCGAAACCGTGGCCGATCTCGTGGCCAATCACGGCACCGATTGCGCCATAGTTCGCGGCAGCGTCCCGGTCGGCCACGAAAAACGGGTACTGGAGGATTGCGGCCGGGAACACGATTTCGTTGAAGCCGGGGTTGTAATAGGCGTTAACGGTCTGAGGCAACATGAACCATTCGTCTCGGTCGAGCGGTTTCCCCACTTTTCCGAGTTCCCGCGCGAAATCGAATCGGGCAATCTCAAAAACATTCCCGACGAGGTCATCGGCCGACACGTGGACGGAGGAATAATCGCGCCACTTCGCCGGATACCCAATCTTGGGGGTGAACTTGTCCAGCTTTTCGAGCGCGCGCGTCTTGGTCTCGTCGCTCATCCACTCCAGGTTGGTGATGGACTCCCGATACGCCTCGGTCAGGTGGTGGATGAGGATGTCCATCTGCGCCTTCGCCGCGGGCGGGTAATGACGTTCGACATACAGTTTGCCGACAGCTTCACCGAGTCCGCCCTCGGCGAACCCAACACCGCGCTTCCAGCGGTCTCGAATCTGCGGGGTTCCCGAGAGGGCGGTTCCGTAGAAGGCGAAGTTTTCGTCCACGAACGCGGCAGACAGGTACGGTGCGAGACCGTGAATGACCCGCCAACGCAACCAGTCGGTGAGTGACTCGAGGTCCGCAGATTCGAGGATTGACCGAGCGCCTTCGATAAAGGACGGCTGTCGCACCACGACCTCGGTAAACACCGTGTCCGAAACGTCGAGGGCGTCGCGCCACGGCACCGCGACCGGACCCAGGGACAGCGCGAACTCGTCCCACCCGACCAGGTTGTAGGTCGCGTGGGTGTCGCGGCATCGAACCGTGTCCCAGTGAAACGACGCCAGTCGTTCTTCCATCGCATACACACGCGCTGCGCTCGCCGCTGGGTCGCTCACGCCGGCGAGAGTGAACATGCGCTCGAGGTGAGCGCGGTAGGTCTCGCGAATCGAGGCGAAGGTGTCCTCGCGAAAATACGACTCGTCGGGAAGCCCAATCCCGCTCTGTTCGAGGAACACGAGATAGCGCGAGGGGTCACCGGGGTCATTGTCGACCCACATCGACACGAACGATCCGATTCCTTCGCGTTCGAATTCACCCAGAGTCGACATGAAGTGAGCGAGCGACTCGACCTGATCGATCCGACTCAGCAACGGGGCGAGCGGTGCGGCTCCGAGCGCGTTCACTGTTTCGACGTCCATGAAACTCGAATACAGGTCGCCAACCTTTCGCGCTTCGGTCCCCGCGGGTGCCGCCTGGCATTCTTCGATGATGGTGCGGACGGCTTTTTCGGCTTCTTCCGCGAGGATGTGAAATGACCCGTAGCGGGCTCGGTCCTCGGGAATGGGTGTTCGAGCAATCCACCGTTCGTTGATGTGTCGGTACAGGTCGTCGGCGGGGCGGATCGCCTCGTCGCGCTCGTCAATTTCGATTCCGGACGTTGTCATTGTGTTTCCCTAACGTAAATGGTGACTAGTTGAGCAAACCGAACTGTTCCGCCTGTTCGGTGGGTCCCGCCACGAGGACTTCGTCAAACTCAGAAACCACCGTGTCGCTGTCCGCGTTGACCCAGTTTCCGTTTCCGGTCTTGACCGCCATCACCGTGACGCCGTAGCGTTTGCGGATTTCCGAATCGCCAAGGCGGGTGCCGATGATGTGCTGATTGGCCGTGGTTTTGATGATGACGTACGTTTCGTCGACCTCGATGAAGTCTGTCGAGCCCTTGACCTGGTGGGCGACGCGACGCCCCATATCGTGTTCGGGGTAGACGATGTGGTGAACACCGATTTGCCCGAGGATTTCTCCGTGCTCCATCGACGTCGCCTTCGCCCAGACCTCTTTGGCCCCGATTTTGACGAGATACGCGGCGATCAGGATGCTGGCCAGAATGTCGGACCCAATCGCGATAACACAGACATCGAAATCTTTGATTTGAAGCTGCTCAAAAGCTTCCCCGACACCGGGGTCGACCCGAACCACCTTCGTCAGGTGTCCATTGAATTGTTGGACTCGGTCTGCGCTTGTTTCAATCCCCAACACCTCCACCCCGCTTTCCACGAGTTCGAGGGCCAACGCTCCACCGAAGCGCCCTAACCCAAATACGGCTGCGTTGCGGACGCTCTTTCGGGTACCGCCCATTTTCTTAACCAAGGATTGGCCTTTCTTTCGGGTATTCATAGAGATGAGGTCTGTTGCGGAGAACCAGCGCGGTGCTGAGAGTCAGGGGACCAAGTCGTCCAACAATCATTAGGAAGATTAGGTTAACAAGCGCCGGATCGGGTAGTCCTGCCGTGATTCCCGTTGACATACCCACGGTTCCGAACGCGCTGATCACCTCAAAGATGATTTTGTCTGTTGACTCGGCGGTCGACATCTGCATCAGCACCGTAGAAAAGGCGATGTACGCGACCGCGAGAAGTGCGATGGTGATGGCCTGTCGGTGAACAGAGCGGGAAAGTCGTTTGCCAAAGATGTTGACTGCCGAGTCGCCGCGGAGTTCGGTCCATACGATAAAGGCGAGCACGGCAAATGTCGTGACCTTTATGCCGCCGGCCGTCCCCGCTGGTCCACCGCCGATAAACATCAGTGCGTCCATGCCAAGCCAGGTTTGCGGGTACATCGCGCCGATGTCAACCGAATTGAATCCTGCGGTTCGAGTTTGAACGGATTGAAAGAACGCGGCGAGGACTTTGCTCGCCGGGTCGAGTGTTCCGAGGGTTTTTGGGTTCGACCATTCGATTGCACCGATGTAAATCGTGCCAGCGAGCAGCAAGGCAATGGTCATGAACATGACGATGTTGAAATTCATCGTCCACAGCCTCGGCGCCCAGCCGACTCGGCGAAGCTCCATGATGACGGGGAATCCCAGTCCGCCCAGAATGATGAGCGCAGACATCGTCAACGAGACCACAGGGTCGGATACAAAACCCATCATGTTGTCGGAGTACAGGGCGAAACCCGCATTGTTGAAACTCGACACAGCGTGGAAAGCGCCCATCCACAGTGCCTTGGGGATCTCGTAGTCATAGACCACCGTGAACCACGCCGCGAGTATTACAGCCCCCACCAGCTCCAAAACAATGACCATGCGAACGATCCGAATAATCGTGTCCCCCACCGTTGCATTGTTATCTCGGCCTCGGAACTCGGTGGAGATGAGGTCGGAACCGCTGGTTGACAGGCGACGGAAGATCGCGATAGCGACCAGTCCGGAAACAACCATAATTCCCAGACCACCCAGTTGAATCAGCCCCATGAGGATGACCTTGCCGAAATCCGACAAAACTGTCGAAACATCAAATACGGACAAACCCGTCACACAGACGGCGCTTGTCGAGGTAAAAAAAGCGTCAATGAAGGACAGTGGCGCCCCCGTGGTGGACGCCGGCAACATGAACAGCAACGCGCCGATGGTGATGAGAACGAAGTACCCCAAAACAACCACCTGCGTCGGGTGGAGTGTCGCACGCCATTGAAGGCGCTCGACGAGCGGAGTGTGGGGAATCACATGCTTAGATTACGCCCATAGGCTGGGGAAGTGAGATTAGTGGTGGCGACTTGTTCCGTGGATTACGCGGGGCGTCTGACGGCCCATCTGCCCCTCGCAACCCGAACGCTGATGCTCAAGAGCGATGGAAGTGTTTTGATTCACTCGGATGGCGGGTCGTACAAGCCGCTCAACTGGATGAGCCCGCCGTGTGTCATCGACTTCATGGAACCCGACGAGGACCTTGCCGCGGCCGGCGTTCTCGAATTGTGGCGGGTGACTCACACGAAAACCGCCGACATGCTCGCCATTTCGATTTTTGAAATTCACCACGATTCAACCCACGAACTGGGCGAGGACCCGGGTCTCATCAAAGACGGTGTGGAAGCGGATCTTCAACGTCTCTCGGCGGGGCAAATCGAGGTCTATGGCGAAGGATTTCACGTGATCCGGCGTGAGTACCCGACCGCGATCGGTCCGGTCGACATCCTCGCGCGTGATTCGAACGAATCCGTTGTCGCGATTGAAATCAAACGTCGTGGCGATATCGACGGAGTGGAACAGTTGACGCGGTATCTCGAACTTCTCAACCGGGACACAACCCTGGCGCCGGTCACCGGGATTTTCGCGGCGCAGGAAATCAAGCCACAAGCGCGCACCCTTGCCGAGGACCGCGGCATCCGCTGTGTGGTTCTCGACCTCGACGCCTTGCGCGGCGGGGAAACCGATCATGACAGGCTGTTTTGATGACCTACACCGCCGTTTTGTTCGACCTCGATGGAACTCTGGTCGATTCCGCACCGGGAATCTTTCACTGTTTTGAGCACACGTTTCGGATGATGCACCTCGAGTCGCCCAGCCGTGAGGCGATGCGCCCGTTCCTTGGACCGCCGCTCGAGGCAACGTTTCGTGATTCGCTGGGGATGTCCGGTGAGGACCTCGAGCGAGCCGTGGCCATCTATCGCGCCGAATACGCGGCGGGCGGTGCAATCACCGCCGAGCTGTATCCCGGTGTGATCGACGTTGTTCGGGCCGTTCGGGCTGCGGGTATTCCTGTAGCGCTGGCGACTTCCAAAGTGGAATCGGGGGTGCGAATGGTTCTTCGGCACTTTGACCTGGTCGATGACTTCGACGTGCTCGGAACCGCAACGGATGACGACACCCGCTCGAGCAAAGCCGACGTGGTTCAGTTTGCGCTCGAATCCCTGAGCGACGCGGGTGCGGACACCTCCCGAGTCGTTCTCGTCGGTGACCGAATTCACGACGTTGACGGAGCCGCTGCTCACAACGTCGAGTGCATCCTGGTGGAATGGGGCTACGGGAATCCCGCCGAATGGGATGCCGCTGGTGCCCGAGCGTCCACACCCGAGCATTTGCGGGAACTACTGGGGGTTTAGCTCATTCGGAAACCGGCGAGCCGAGCCGAGTTGAGCACCACGAATACGGATGAGAACGCCATGGCGAGACCGGCAACCGCCGGGCCCATGATTCCCGCGAGAGCGATGGGGATTGCGATCGCGTTGTAGCCGAACGCCCACACCAGGTTTCCGCGAATCGTTCCCAGCGTCGACCGCGACAGCCGAATAGCGTCGGCTACTCGGCGTAGGTCAGTGCTCACCAGCACGATGTCGCTGGTTTCAATCGCGACGTCCGTGCCGTGCCCCATTGCGATTCCAAGATCGGCTTGCGCGAGTGCCGCCGCGTCATTGATTCCGTCACCCACCATCGCCACGACCTCTCCACGTTGTTGAAGACGTGCGATGAGGTCGCGTTTGTCGGCCGGGTTCATGGCACCGTAGAACTCGTCGATACCTACCTCTCGCGCAACCAATTCGGCGACCACCGTGTTGTCACCCGACGCCATAACGGTTCGTATTCCCAGTTTTGATAGCGCTTGAATCGCCACCGAGGCACTGGGTTTGACAACGTCACTGATCGCAATGAGGCCCACGACCCCGTCCCCATGCGCAACGGCAACGAGGGATCGTCCCGCCAAAGTCCACTCAGCGGCTAGTTCCGCGATTGCCGGCGAGACGGAATGTGCCGTTTCGGCAAGCCAATCCAATGACCCGGCACGAATAACCGTTGTGCCCAGAATTCCCGTCACCCCACGCCCCGGTTCCGCCACAATTCCGGACGCAACGTCGCCCATGATTCCGCGAGTGGTCGCTTCGGCGACGACCGACCGAGCCAGCGGGTGATCGGTGCCCATCTCAACACGCGCTGCGTCCCGGAGAACCGTGTCGACCGAAACTCCGTCGCCGAAAACATCGACCACCGATGGGTGTCCGCTCGTCAGCGTTCCGGTCTTGTCAACGATGACGGTCGTGACGCGACGCGTGCTCTCGAGAACGTCAGTTCCGCGAATGATGATTCCGCTGCGGGCTCCGCGTCCAGTCCCGGCGAGTAGAGCCATCGGTGTTGCCAGTCCGAGTGCACACGGACAGGCCACGACGAGCGTCGCCACGGCAATGGACACCGCGTGTGTCGCATCGCCCGAGATGGCGAACCACACGATTCCGCCGATGACTGCAGCCACAATCACGAATGGCACGAACACCGCCGAGATGCGGTCGACCAGTTTTTGGACAGGCGCTTTGCCCGCTTGTGCTTCTTCGACCATCCGCGTGAGCCGACCGAGTTCGGTGCCGGCGCCGACCGCGGTAGCTTCGACGACTAGTCGGCCCCCCGCATTGACCGTTCCGCCGATGAGTGTCGAGCCCGGACTGACGGCAACAGGCACGCTTTCGCCCGTGACGGCACTCGCATCGATTGCCGACTGTCCCTCGATGATTCGGCCATCCGTCGGCACAATCCCGCCGGCCAGGACGACGAATGTGTCGCCTTTCTGCACGGCACCGGCGGGAACCGTTACTTCACGCCCATCAACGAGGAGAACTGCCTGCTTGGCGGCGGTGTTGAGAAGAGCGGTGAGCGACATTTTGGCCGCTCGTTTAGAACGCGATTCCAACAAGCGTCCGAGCAACACGAACGCGGTGACCACGGCGGCTGACTCAAAATAAAGCGAATGGGGGCTGTAGCCAAACAACGCCAATTCCATACGCATCCCGATCATGCCCGCCATCGTGAAAAACAGTGCATACATCGACCACAGGTAGGCCACCGCAACCCCGAGCGATACGAGAGTGTCCATCGTCGTTGCACCGTGGCGCGCATTGCGCAGCGCCGCTCGGTGGAATGGCCACGCCCCCCAGGTGACGATCGGCGTGGTGAGTGCGGCAGCCACCCACTGAAATCCGTCGAATTGCCAGGCAGGAATCATCGAGACAAGAAACACCGGTATCGCGAGGACAAGTGAAACGATGACCCGAGCCGTCAACACTGGGTCGACGGGGGCTTCGGTTTCGCGCTGGTCGCGATCGATGACGCGCGCGCCGTAGCCGACCTTGGTAATAGCCGCGATGAGGTCCGTCGCATCGGTCAACCCGTCGATGTCAATCGAGGCACGTTCCGTCGCAAAATTGACGGTCGCCGTCACTCCGGGAACGGTCGCCAGCGCGCCTTCAATCCGGCCCGCACACGTCGCACAGGTCATGCCCTCCAGCGCCAGATCGACGTGGGTGCTGGGCATTAGTGGACTAGTTCGTAGCCGGCTTCGACGATTGCCTTGTCAAGGGCGGAAGCATCGACAGCCCCATCGCTCTCAACGTGAAGTGTCGATTGGCCATTCGCCACGAGGTCGATGGAGACCGCAGTCACGCCGGGCACGAGTGCCGCCGCTCGGGATACCGTCATCACGCAGTGGTTACAGGTCAATCCGGTAACCCCGAAATCTGTTGAACTCATCTGAAATTCCTCTCCTCGCCACTTTCAACGTGTATGGAACCGAAAACATTCCTTCAACTCAGAAAATCTGGTGCGCAAGAGGGGACTTGAACCCCTACGCCCTTACGGGCACTGGCACCTGAAGCCAGCGCGTCTGCCATTCCGCCACTTGCGCGCGTCACTCGACGTGCCCGTCAAGGCTATCACGGCGGCGCATTCCCTTCCCCGCGAGGTGTGGGGCGCGAACTCTCGCCACGGTTAGAATTGGCTCGACCGTCCGGGGGGAAATTGTGGGCTTATTAGACAACGTAGAACGTGGTCTTGAGCGACTCGTCAGCGGCGCATTTGCGAAGTCTTTTCGAGGCGGTGTGCAGCCGATTGAAATCATCGCCGCCCTCAAGCGGGAAATGGATTCTCACGCGGTCGTCGTCCAGCGCGACCGCATTCTGGCGCCCCACGTTTATACGGTGGGGCTCAACGCCGACGACATTGAGCCGCTCGCTGCTCACGGCACCGTGTTGATTGACGAGTTGACCGACGCGGTTCGGGCCTATGCCACTCGACAGCGTTACAGTTTCACGGCACCCGTGACCATCTCACTCGTGGCTGCGTCCGACATTGCGGGTGGTGTCATCAAAGTCGTGTCTCAAGCCCTCGACGCGGTTTCCGATTGGCACCCGGCACTCGAGATCAACGGGGAAACGGTTCACCTGACGGGTCCCGAAATCATCATCGGTCGCGGGTCTTCGGCACAGGTGATTCTGAGTGACAGCGGCGCATCGCGCCACCACGCCCGAATTCTGTGGAGCGGCAAAATCGGCGGTGTGGAGGATCTTCAATCGACGAACGGGACGCTGTTAAACGGAACACGCATCACGTCGTCACCGCTGGAGCAGGGTGACGTCATTCAAATCGGCGGCACCCAACTGATTTTCCGAATTCTGCCGGGAGTCTCCGCGTGAGTGAACTGACTCTCTTTGTTCTCCGTTTCGGATTCCTCGCCCTGTTGTGGGTTTTCGTCTTCGCCATCGTTTTCGCACTTCGGAGCGATCTGTTCGGACACTATCTGCGACGCAGCGACAAGGGACAGGGCGACATCACCCACAATCCCGGGGCCGAGTCGTCGCCGTTCCTGCCGCCCGTCGCCACCACATCGACGTCGAGCCCCGCCCAAAAACTGGTCATTACCGCCGGGGCGCGCGAAGGTCTCGAAATTCCGCTGGATTCCGACAAGTTGACCATCGGTCGAAGTGCCCAGTCGGGACTCGTGATCCGAGACGAGTACACCTCCACCAACCACGCCCGCCTTCAGTTGTGGAACGGGGACTGGGTCATCCAAGACCTCAGTTCCACCAACGGAACTTTCGTGGACAACCAGCGCGTGAGCGTTCCCACACCAGTCCCGCTCTATGTCCCCGTGTCGGTCGGTTCTACCATCTTCGAACTGAGGCCATAAGTGGACGCGCGGGTCCTCTCGGTCGCGAGCAGCCACATCGGGCGCGTTCGCGCGAGCAATCAGGATTCGGGCTACGCGGGCACACACCTGTTTCTCGTCGCGGATGGAATGGGCGGTCACGCGGGTGGTGACGTCGCGAGCTCTCTCGCGACTCAGACCGTCACCGCCATCGCGGACGAACGATTCGACACCATTGAGGTCGCTCGCGAGCGCCTCGTCGACGCCGTGATGACAAGTGCCGCCGAGCTTGTCGACGCGGTTCGCGAGCACCCCGATCTGACCGGCATGGGGACAACCGTGAGTGCGCTGTTGCGCCACAACAACCAGGTTGTGATTGCCCATATTGGGGATTCTCGCGTGTATCGATTCCGCAAAGGCGTGCTCGAGCAGGTGACTACCGACCACACGTTCGTTCAAAAACTCGTCGAAACAGGTCGAATTACCGCTGAGGAAGCCCTGGTTCATCCTCGCCGAAACGTCCTCATGCGAGTCCTGGGCGACTTTGAAGGAAGCGTCGATATCGACTCGGCGATTTTCGATACCGAGCCCGGCGACCGGTGGCTGCTGTGCTCGGATGGGTTGTGTGGTTTCGTGCCCGAGCTCGCGATTGCCCAGGTCCTGGCCAGCGAGCCTGATGCGGCGAAAGCTGCCGAGAAACTCATCACCATGACGCTTGACCGTGGCGCGCCGGACAACGTCACCATCGTTATCGCGGGTGTCAACGAAACGAACATGAGCGCCGCCGCAAAACCACTTCTGGTGGGAGCGGCTGCACTTCCCCTTCTTTTTGACGCGGTGACCCGACCGCTACCCCGAGTTGTTTCGCGCCTTTTTTCGCCCAAATCCAGCAGCGCGATGGAAGAACATTTCGAGACCGCCGATTATTTGGACACACTCGTCGCCGAGGACAAGCGCCGTGCGGCACAACGGCGGTCGCGTTGGGCCGTCTATTTCTCGCTCGCCCTCGCCGTCGTCGTCGGCTTCGGCATCTACGGCTACGTCTGGACCCAGTCGCAGTTCTTTGTGGGCACGGACGGTGACAGTGTCGTCGTATACCGCGGCATCAACGGAGACTTCGGTTCGATTCCGCTGCACACAATCGTGCGCGACACGGACATCCCGCTCTCTTCACTCTCTGATTTCGTGAGGACCTCGGTGGAACTCACCATCCCGGTCCTGAGTCTCACGCAGGCCCTCCTCGTCGTCGAAAGGATCGAGATTGTCTCTCAGTCCCCTTAGCCCGGCGAACGCGACCATCACCGAGCAGCTCATGCTGCGCCTCAAGGTTCCGACGAAACTTCGGAACCTCGAGGCGACGCTCATTGTTTTTGCCATGATCGTCACCACCGCGGCCCTCGCGCTCGTGGACATTGGCGCGACCGGAGTGGTCAACCCGTCCATCATCGGCCTGACATTCGGACTCGGAGCCATCGTTCTCGCGATGCACGTCGCCCAGCGATTCGTCGCCCGTGATGCCGACCCGCTCATCCTTCCCATCGTTACTCTTCTCAACGGGCTCGGAATCGCGATGATTCATCGACTCGACCTGTCGTTCGGCCTGACCGGCTGGGAGGCGAACGCGACCCGTCAGATGGTGTGGACAGCGATTGCGACAGTCGTCGCGATCGGGGTCATTGTGACCGTTCGAAACCACCGCGTCTTGCAGCGTTACCGGTACGTCTGGATGTTGGTCGGTGTCGTGTTGCTGATGTTGCC